>CALLGK010000241.1 GCA_938009905.1 uncultured Acidimicrobiales bacterium
CCGCGTCGAACTCGAGAACGGCCACAGCGTGCTCGGCCATATCTCAGGAAAAATGCGCCGTCACTACATTCGAATCCTGCCCGGAGACCGGGTCCAGGTCGAACTCACCCCGTACGACCTCACTCGAGGACGCATCACCTACCGGTACAAGTAGCAGTATCGCATTCCGCCCGCAGCCCGCAGGCGTGCAAGTCGGTCCAACACACTGTGTTGTGACCATCCGTTTCGTCCGTCGTGTATCGGCGGGCCACACCGTGTCTCTCACGAATCACGGTTGTGTCCCCCGAGTAGCGGCAACTGTGTTCTGAACATCGTGAGTTGCACGATGCGCCGACCGCAAACATTCCGACTCAATCGTCAAGAGAGTGGTTAAGAGCAATCATGAAGGTTCGACCCAGCGTCAAGAAAATCTGCGACAACTGCAAGGTGATCCGACGCCGGGGTCGGGTCATGGTGATTTGCGATAACCCCCGTCACAAGCAGAGGCAGGGCTGAGATGGCTCGTATTTCTGGTGTTGACATCCCCCGCGAAAAGCGGCTTGAGGTGTCACTTACCTACGTCTTCGGGATCGGCCGTTCAACGGCCAAGCAGATCGCTGAAGCCGTCGAGGTCGACCCCACAACTCGGGTCAAGGACCTCACAGAAGCCGAGGTGTTGAAGATCCGTTCGTGGATCGACGCCAACATCCAGACCGAAGGTGACCTTCGCCGCGAGGTGTCCCAGGACATCAAGCGCAAGATGGAGATCGGTTGCCACCAGGGCATCCGTCACCGCAAGGGCCTGCCCGTCCGCGGCCAGCGCACGCAGACAAACGCTCGCACCCGGAAGGGTCCGAAGCGGACCGTCGCCGGCAAGAAGAAGGTGATTAAGTAATGGCTAAGCCTGCTGCCGGAGGACGTCGTCCTCGCAAGAAGGAACGCAAGAACGTCACCCACGGCGTCGCTCACATCAAGTCGAGCTTCAACAACACGATCGTGTCGATCACCGACCAAGAGGGCAATGTCCTCGCCTGGTCATCTGCTGGCAACGTCGGCTTCAAGGGCTCACGTAAGTCCACGCCGTTCGCCGCCCAGATGGCTGCCGAAGCTGCGGCTCGGCGTGCCATGGAGCACGGTGTCCGCAAAGTCGACGTGCAGGTGAAGGGTCCCGGTTCTGGCCGCGAGACCGCCATCCGTTCGATCCAGAACGCTGGCATCGAAGTCACCGGCATCAAAGACGTCACCCCCGTCCCACACAATGGCTGCCGCCCGCCCAAGCGGCGTCGGGTCTGAGCGCAGGAGCGTAGAGAATGTCTCGTTACACCGGCCCCCGGGCCCGAATCTCCCGCCGTCTCGGCACCAACATCTTCGGCACCCGTGGCGAAGAAATTGCACTCGAGAAGCGCCCATATCCTCCTGGTGTTCATGGCCAGACTCGTCGTCGTGGCAACAACAACACCGAGTACCTGTTCCAGCTTCAGGAAAAGCAGAAGGCTCGCTTCTCCTACGGACTGAACGAGCGTCAGTTCCGCAAGATCTACGACGAAGCGTCACGCCGCCCAGGCGTCACCGGCGAGAACATGCTCCGGTTCCTTGAGCTTCGTCTCGACAACGTCGCCTACCGGGCTGGCTTCTTTGCCACTCGCCCCCAGGCTCGCCAGTTCGTCAGCCACGGCCACATGATGGTCAACGGCAAGCGCGTCAACGTCCCCTCGTACCGAGTCCGCAAGGGCGACGTCATCGAGATCAAGACCAAGACCCGCGAGAACCCGATTGTTCAGTGGAACAAAGACGTGCTCGATCGCACGCCTCCACCATGGCTTGATCGCTCCGCAGACGGTTACTCCGTCTCGGTCTACACCGAGCCACTTCGCGAGCAGATCGACGTACCGCTGCGTGAGCAGCTCATCGTCGAGCTCTACAGCAAGTAAACCCGCCCCGATTAAGCCCAGTCAGCCCAAAACGTGAGTCCAGACATCGATGTGTCTGGTCGGAAGGAAATCCCATGCTGGTGATGCAGCGCCCAACCGTGGAGCAACTCGACGATGGTGAGTCAAACCACGGTCAGTTCGCTATCGGTCCGCTTGAGCCCGGTTTCGGTCACACCCTCGGCAACTCGCTTCGCCGGACGCTTCTGTCGTCCATTCCTGGCGCCGCGATCACCCAGGTTCGCTTCGACGATGCCCTCCATGAGTTCGACACCATCGCTGGTTGTATCGAAGACGTCACCGACGTCATCTTGAACCTCAAAGATGTTGTGCTCACCTGCGACTCAGACGAGCCCGTTGTGCTTCGTCTCGATGTCCGGGGCCCAGGAGACGTCACCGCCGGTGACATCTCGTGCCCAACCGAGGTTGAAGTCCTCAACGGTGAATGCCATCTCGCCAAGCTCGACGCCAAGGGCCGTCTCGCCATCGACCTCACCGTCGAGCGTGGCCGCGGTTGGCTCAGCTCGCAGCGTGTGTCCGGCACCAACATCGGCGTCATCCCCATCGACGCCATCTTCAGCCCCATCCGCCGCGTGTCGCTCGACGTCGAGCCCACTCGGGTCGAGATGAGCACCGACTTCGACCGTCTCATCCTCGACATCGAGACCGACGGTTCCATGACGCCTCGCGATGCTCTTGCATCAGCCGGCGCCACCCTCCGCGGCCTCGTGCAGCTCGTCGAAGAGATGAGCGACGAGCCAGAGGGCCTCACCCTTGGCGAGGCTCCGGCCGCCGCCTCCGGCTCACCCGATCTCGATCTTCCGATCGAAGACCTCGACCTCTCTGAGCGTCCCCGCAACTGTCTCAAGCGGGCCCAGGTCAACAGCATCGGTGAGCTTCTGCAAAAGACCGAAGACGACCTCCTCGCCATCACGAACTTCGGACAGAAGTCGCTCGACGAGGTCATCATGAAGCTTGACGAGCGAGGCCTCACGCTTCGCGGTTCGAGGAGCTAACAATGCCAGGACGTCCAAGAAGGACGACCCGCTTTGGCGGATCGTCCCAGCACCAGAAGCTGATGATGGCCAACCTTGTGGCCTCACTCGTTGCTGCTGAGGGAATCGTGACCACCGAGGCCAAGGCCAAGGCACTGCGACCCGTGGCAGAAAAGATGATCACCAAGGCAAAGAGGGGCGGACTACACAACTTCCGCCAGGTTCTGGCTTACCTCGGTGACGTCGAGATGACCACCAAGTTGTTCGACGATGTCGGACCTCGCTACGCCGAGCGCCCGGGTGGCTACACCCGCATTCTCAAGCTTGGTCCGCGTCAGGGCGACAACGCCCCCATGGCGCGCATCGAACTCGTCTGAGCTCCCGATTTCGGGTGCACGAACGGCAACTCTTCGACGCTGAGGGCGACTCAGCCGAGAACTCAGAAACCGGACCTGCGGGTCCGGTTTCTCGCGTCCGCCTCCTCATCGCCTACGACGGCACAGACTTCCGTGGTCTGGCGCCTAATCCTGGCGTGCGCACCGTGGTTGGTGAGATCAAGCGTGTGCTTGGCGCGGCGATTGGCTACGAACCAGAGATCGTGATGTCTGGTCGCACTGATGCTGGTGTCCATGCCTCGCACCAGGTGCTGTCGCTCGATCTGCCAGCCGGGCAGGTGGCGGACGACGCGGCGATCGAACGGGTGCAGCGCATGCTCAATGCCCGCCTTGGGCCCGAGATCACCACGCAACAGGTCGATGTCGTTTCGGCCGACTTCAGCGCTCGTTTCGATGCGACGGGTCGGTCGTATCGCTACCAGATCACGAACCGGGCGACGGCCGATCCGATTGCCGCTCGCTACGCCTGGCATGTGGTTGAGCCCCTCGACCTTGCCCTGATGCGTTTGGCGTGTGATCCGATCATTGGTGAGCACGACTTCTCGTCGTTCTGTCGCCGGCCGAAGGTGGCGCCTGGTGACGAACCGTTGTCGCTCGTTCGTCGCATCGACTCCGCAGCCTGGACCGAGGTTGGCGATGGTCGCTTTGAGTTCCACATCTCTGGCTCGGCGTTCTGCCACCAGATGGTGCGAAGCCTTGTTGGGTTTCACGTGGCCGTTGGCCGAGGCAAGCGGACCGCAGGCGAGATCCTTGGGGTACTGCGAGCTCGCGATCGCCAACTCGCAGAGCAACCGGCCCCGCCGCATGGACTGCACCTCATTGACGTCCGCTACTAGCGGGGCCGGCTGAACGAGCGAGCATCGTTCACGTCACTTCGATTTGGTTCACTTTGGTTTGCTGTGCGAGCCGTCGCATCGAGGCATGCGGGCTGATCGACCGCAGACACAGTCGTGCATACCCATGCCGTTCAAGATGCGAGACGTGTGCTTGTCGACGCGGGCGAAGCGGGTGGTTGATTGTTTGGCTCCGGAGATATGCAGCACGAAGCCACGCTGACGGCCTGGCGTCAACCGTTCCCATGCTTCTCGGAGCCCATCGACTTCATCGAACCGCTGAACGAGCTCGGTTGGTAACTCGAGGTCAACCGGTTCGAGCGTCACTTCCGTACCGGCGTCGATGTTGGCGATCGATTCACGGATGAAGCTCACGATGGCCGCTCGATGCGTCTCAATCTCCGGGTTCGTCCCGTCGCTCACCGTGTCACTGGCCATGAGGGCGTGCTCGCAGTTCAGCCGACCCAGCGGTCCTGGTTTCGACGAAATTCCTGGACATGACGAAACGATGACGCTATTGTAACGGAAGCGTAACGGGCGGAGGAGGTCAGAAGTGACCATGTCCGACATCAACCTGACAGACAATCTCTTTCAACGAGACGTCAATCTTGAAGACAGCGTCAATCTGAAAGGCAAGACGAAGCAGGAGAGCGGCTCTAGCTTCACCCGGCCACACATCGATGCGGATCGAGTGGCCCGGCCAACAGTGGGTCAGCAGCTTGAACAGACCTTTGGCATGGGCGCCGTCCAAGCCGAACGTCGAAGCGAGCCGCCGATGCCACCACAACAACCGGTCGTGAAGGCCAAGCCTTCGGCGACCAGTGCTCGACAGCCGGCGTTTGAGCGCCGTCGACCAGCACCCGTGGCACCTCGAGCTCCAGCCCAAGAAGCTGCTGATCGTCTTGTGCGCGGGGTCAACGACGATGGCGCAGAAGAATCAAGCCCGCCCGTTGTGTACAGCGAGCGACGAGTGATCGACGAAAAGGGCAACAGCCTCGGTCGAGTGAGCGACGTCATCTTCGAAGGCACCGATTCAAAGCCCACGTGGATGGTGGTGAAGCCTGGCGTGTTCCGTGCCGCACGATACGTGCCGGTCCGCGGCTCATACGCCACGGTCACCGACAAGCTCGTGGTCCCGTTTGACCAGCGCACGATCTCGTCGTCGCCAAAGGCCAAAGGAACCCACGTGCTCACCTCTCGTGAGCGGGCGCTGTTGACGCAGCACTACAAGCTCGATCTCGACTGACGCGTCAGCGCCTGGCGGCACCCCAACGAAGCTGTAGAAACCTGCGGAATCTTCAGCTTTCGCCATCATCTCCCGGTGGTGGCGGGTGCAAGCCTCTCGGCGGACCGAGCAATCGGCAGGCTTGCGCTTCTCCGGCCGTCGAACTGGATTCCCTCATCCGGTTCGGCGGCCGTGTTTGTTGTGCCGGCGAGTGGGGCGTCAACGCTTGATCTTGCGCGTGATGGGCTCGCTGCCTTTGCTGCCGCCAATCCAGCCCTCGATGATGGCGGAGAACGCACCGGCGGCCCCGCCGGCCCGCATGATCATCAACGAATTCGGGCGGAACTTTGGTATTCGGGCTGTCGCCGCAGCGTCGCCGGAGATGCCGACTCGTGCGGTGGCTGGGTCCAAGAGCAGCAACGGGTCGAGCGCGTTGCGGAAGTCTTGTTTCGACCAGCCGGCGTCTGCGAAGACTTGCTGATGGGAGGGCGTGATGATCAGCATCGCTTCACTCGGCTGGTCGGGGTGGCCGGTGGCGATGAGGCGTGCGGCTAGCGATTGAACGAGTTGCTCCGGCGTACGCGCCGTCTGATCGATGGCCCCGCTTGGACCATGACCTGCGAAGAGAGTCACGGTTGAGTCGGTTGGTTCGAAACCTCGCTCGACCGAAAGAGATGGCCAACCGTCTGGCAGCCCCTCTTCGTCTTCCGCGACGCACCAACCGACTTTCGATGGTGCTCCGAGGGCAGATCGGTCGATGCCATTCGGGCCGGGCTTTCCGCCACCCAGGTTGCGGATGACAAGTTGCAGTGCTCGGCCGATCGTCGAGTTGGCTCGGTTCCCCTGACCAAGCGCGTTCTTCCCAGAATTCAGACCGAGCTCGTGTCGGATGGGTCCATTGACGATCACGAGTGGACTGCTGAACCACAGGGTGCACAAGAGACCGTGCATGTTGAACTGATCGGTGCACGCGGCCTCAACTGCGGTGAGCACAACAGGGAAGTACTCGGGACGGCAGCCGGCCAACACTGCGTTCACCGCCACCTGCTCGACGGTCGCTGGCTCGAGCAGGGGTGGAATGACGGCGACGATGTCCTGGGGGTCGCGGCTTGTGCCCGCGAGCATGCGCAGCACGCGCTCCTCGGTTGGAGCGACGACGGGCAGGCCATCGGTCCAACCTCGCTCGAACAAGGCCTCGACTTCGTCTTCGGCACTCGCGAACTCGACTCGTTTGCTGCGTAACGACGACTCGCCGAACCGAAAGGCAAGCTCAGCCACGAGATCGGGGTCGACAGAACGTGATCCGCAACCTGGCATGTACTCGACAACGTTGGTGCCAAGCGTTGCGGTGTCGGTGAACTCTTGCCAGGTGATGCGATGCCAGCCAACGATGCGATCCACTTCGATGCCATCCTTGATCCGCAGCAAGGTGGGGACCGTCTCAATGTCGTGGTGCCAAGACACCGCCAATTCCGAGTCGTCGACAACCGCGACCCCTGGAACGCTTGGAAACGTTGGGTCGTCTTGGCTGTAGACGTGGAGGGGGAGCCCGGCAGCGGCCAACTCGGCCACGACTGGCTCGATGGCAACGCACGTTGGGCAGTCTTGTTTGACGACAAGGTGGTACCCGTCGCCAAGCTGCGGACGCTCATCAGTCATAGCGCTGACCCTACTTGCGGGTGCCCGGGAGCTAGGAAACGCGTGGGGCCATACTGCACGCCTCGAAATCGGCTCGTGGAGAGGAAGAATCGCGCTGTTGGAGTGATCGTGACGCCGCCGTATGCTTGCGAGTCGGCCTGTGCCTGCGCCGACGTCGTATAGGTCACCCCAACGTGGCCAAGAAATAGGAACCCGTGAAGACCTACAGCCCCAAAAAAGCAGAGATCGTGCGCGACTGGTACGTCGTCGACGCCGAAGGTCTCACCCTTGGTCGCATGGCGACCGAGATTGCTCGCATCCTTCGCGGCAAGCACAAGCCGACCTTTGCTCCACACATGGACATGGGTGATCACGTCATTGTGATCAACGCCTCAAAGATCGTGCTCACCTCCAACAAGGCCGAGCGCAAGCTGATTCACACCCACTCCGGGTACCCCGGTGGTCTGACCAGCCGGACCTACGCCGACTCGATGGCTCGCCGTCCAGCCGACACCGTCCGTAAGAGCATCACCGGCATGCTGCCGAAGAACCGTCTCGGCCGCCAGATGGCTACGAAGCTGAAGGTCTACGCCGGACCAACGCATCCCCATCAGGCGCAAAGCCCCAAAACACTCGAGATTCCCGGCGCCCGTCGTGAGGTCAAGGTATGAGCACCACAATCGCCACAGGTCGCCGCAAGCGCGCCGTCGCCCGAGTTCGGATGACTCCGGGTGAAGGCAAGATCACCGCAAACGGTTCCGAGTTCGAGGTGTACTTCCCGAACGCCGTGCACCGCCAGGTGATCACTGAGCCTCTTCGGGTCACCGACCTCGAAGGTGCCTACGACATCGACGTCACCCTCCACGGTGGCGGCCTCTCGGGTCAGGCCGGCGCCTTCCGCCTCGGCATCGCCCGGGCCCTCGTCGAGATCGACGAAGAGCATCGTCCAGCCGTGAAGGCCGAAGGCCTTCTCACCCGCGACGATCGCAAGAAGGAGTCCAAGAAGTACGGCCTCAAGAAGGCTCGTAAGGCTCCTCAGTACTCCAAGCGCTAGCAACGGTGCGCCGCCGGCGTACAAACCCAGATGTCATCGACTTGTGGGTGAACCCGTTCGCTGCTGAGACGCGGTAGAACGTCGACAATGGCCCAGATCCCAACCTTTGGAACCGATGGCATTCGGGGCGTGGCAAACGTCGCGCTCACACCCGACGTTGCGGTTGCTCTCGGACGTGCTGCTGCTGAAGTACTTGGCGGCAGCCGCGTCGTGATCGGCCGTGATACCCGACGGTCTGGCCACATGATCGAAGCCGGCCTCGTTGCGGGCTACACGGCTGCTGGTGTTGACGTTGAGCTGCTCGGCGTGGTGACCACGCCTGCTGTTGCCTGGGCGGCGACTGCCGAGGCCACAACCGGCGCCATGATCTCGGCATCGCACAATCCATTTGGCGACAACGGCATCAAGTTGTTTGCTGCCGGCGGTATGAAACTCACCGACGATGTCGAAAGCCAGATTCAGGCGCGCTTCGCCGAGCTGTTGACGGGCCACGTCGCCGCCGGTCCAACCGGTGCCGACGTTGGTGTGCTGGTCGACGACGGTCGGGGCACAGACGGTTGGCTCGATTCGGTTGTTGCATCCGTTGGAGCCGGGGCCCTCGATGGCATGCACCTTGTGCTCGACGCAGCCCATGGCGCCGCCTACAAGGTTGCGCAACCTGCGTTCGAACGACTCGGGGCCACGGTGACCCTCATCGGGGCCGAGCCAAACGGCATCAACATCAACGACGGCGTTGGTTCAACCGCCCCAGATGTGCTCTGTCAGACCGTTGTGGCGGAAGGAGCCGACGCAGGGTTGGCCTTCGACGGCGATGCCGACCGCCTTATCGCGGTCGACAGCACCGGGACCATCGTTGATGGCGATCGTGTGCTGGCCCTGCTGGCTGTCGACTGGCAGCAAAGCGGACGACTCAACAACAACACCGTTGTGGTCACGGTGATGTCCAACCTCGGGTTCCATCGAGCCATGGCTGCAGCCAACGTCGATGTGGTCACCACTGGTGTCGGAGACCGCTACGTACTTGAAGCGCTGAACGACGGGCCGTTCTCGCTCGGTGGCGAGCAGTCTGGTCACGTGATCTGCCGCGACATCGCCACAACCGGAGACGGCGTGCTTGCCGGTGTGCAGCTGATGGACGCCGTGGCCCGTTCTGGTTCGACGCTCGCCGAGCTGGCGACGTCTGCCATGACCACGATCCCGCAGGTGCTCAAAAACGTGCGCTTGCCCAGCCGCGACCCCAATCTTGTCGAACGACTTCAACCTGATGTCGATGCGACCGAAAAGACCATGGGGGACGATGGTCGAATTTTGGTTCGTCCATCGGGTACCGAACCGCTCATACGCGTGATGGTCGAACATGTCGACGCCGCCACTGCGGATGAAGTTTGTGATCAACTGATCCAGAGGGTCAACGAACTCATCGAGTCCTGACGAGGAGCCAACTCATCAATGTGCGGCATTATTGCCATCACCCGTCGCCGGTCAACGAGGCGTCCGCCAACGTCGGCCGAAGTTCTCTCCGCCGTCGATCAGGCCGTTGCCGACTTTCCCTTCGCCGGCTCAGAGAACCTCGCCTCCACGTTGATGGCTCGAGCCTCGCTGCTCGCTGACATCGACGTGAGCTTGCGGGGCGAGCCCGGCCTCGTTTCGCTCCTCGCCGACCCGACACTGCCAGCCGAGCTCGTTGGACGCCTCGACCAAATCAATGCTCACCTCGCCGAGATCGAGTCGTGGCTCGAAGCAGAAGGCGACCGTGTTGATGATCTTGAAGCCGTCAACGCCGCGCTCATTGCGGCGAAAGACGCCACATGGGCCATTGAACGTGACCGCCTGCGTACCGCTCGCGAAGTTGCTGCTCTTGCGGGCCCAGATCCGAGCTCAGCAGCCGTCGCTGCGTTCCTGAGCGTGCAGCAGGCACTGAGTGCCCTCGATCGTCTTGAAGTGAGAGGCCGCGACTCCGCTGGCATCCACTTGCTCGTGCGTAATCATGGTCTTGACCTCGACAGCCCAGGCATCGCCAACATTTTGAACGAGCGAAACGGCGAAGGCCTCTTTACCGACGGCGCGGTTCGCAGCCCAGAGGGCTACCTCAGCTTCGTCTACAAGGCGGCGGCCGAGATCGGTGAGCTCGGTGACAACACGGCCGCTATGCGCGCCGGCATCGTTGCCGACAACCTGCTGCATAAGTCTCTCGAGAACGAGGCAGCCGAAGTCACCGTGCTCGGCCACACCCGCTGGGCATCCGTCGGCATCATCAGTGAGCCGAACGCGCACCCCGTCAACAGCGACGAAACCGAACGCAGCCTTGGTCTGCAAGGCCCGTACGTCACGGCGACCCTCAACGGCGATGTCGACAACTACGCCGATTTGATCGCGGCCGAGAAGATGGCGATCGCCGGCGAGATCACCACTGACGCGAAGGTCATCCCGACGCTCGTGAGCCGGGGCTTGGCCGAAGGCTTCGATCTCGATGAATCCGTGCGCCGAGCCGTTGCGCAGTTTGAAGGCTCCGTTGCCATCGGCATCAGTACCACCTCATCGCCCGACGATCTTCACCTGTGCCTGCGCGGCAGCGGACAGGGCGTGTTTGTGGGCCGGTGCGAAGACGCGTTTGTCGTCGCCTCCGAGCCGTACGGCGTCGTCGAAGACGCCACGAGCTACATGCGGATGGACGGCGAAACGCCGGCCGATCCCGACAACCCCGTGGCCAGCCAGGGCCAGATCATCCGGATCTCCGGAGCGCAAGCCGGCGACAACGCCGGTGTTACCCGCTTCGCCTACGACGGCACGGCGCTTCCCGTCGCAGACGACGAGTGGCTGCCACCAGCGGTCACCACGCGCGACATCGATCGCGGCGACGCCCCACACTTCCTCCTCAAAGAGATTTCCGAGTCACCCGTTTCGTTTGCCAAGACGTTGCGAGGTCGCCTCGTCGATCACGGCGACCGGCTCGATGTTCGGCTTCCTACCGAGACCATCACGCCCGAGGTCGAGGCCGACATCACGTCGGGCCGCATCAAGCGCATCGAAGTGATCGGACAGGGCACAGCTGCTGTCGCCGGTCAGGCCGTCGCCGCTGCGTTTGAGGCTGCGATCCTTGGTCTTGAAGTGAGCGTGCGAGCGATTACCGCCACGCAGCTCTCGGGCTTCCACCTGCGTGACGACATGAGCGACACGCTGGTCGTTGCCATCTCGCAGTCGGGAACAACCACAGACACCAACAGAACTGTCGACCTCATCCGAGGTCGAGGGGCCACCGTGATCGCCATCGTCAATCGCCGAGGCAGCGACCTCGTCGACAAGTCAGACGGTGTGCTCTACACCTCAGATGGTCGCGACGTCGAGATGAGCGTCGCGTCAACCAAGGCCTTCTACGCCCAGATCGCGGCCGGCAACCTGCTGGCCATTGCGGTTGCCGACATGCTCCCCACTCCGTCGCTCGACGAAGACAGTCGCCAGGCGCTGCTGTCGGCGCTGCGTGATCTGCCAGACGCAATGCGTCGCACCCTGGCCAAGCGGCCCGACATTGCGAGGGCCGCAGAGCGTCATGCGCAGAGCCGCCGCTATTGGGCCATGGTTGGCAACGGGCCAAACATCGTGGCGGCCCGCGAGCTTCGCATCAAGCTGTCGGAGCTTTGCTACAAGTCGATCGCGTGCGACGTCACCGAAGACAAGAAGCACATCGATCTGTCGTCAGAACCGATGATTCTCGTGTGCGCTGCCGGCCTCGTCGGATCGAATGCAGACGACGTGGCCAAGGAAGTCGCCATCTTCCGGGCGCACAAGGCTGCGCCGATCGTGATTGCAACTGAGGGCGAGAATCGCTTCAGCTCTGCACTCGAAGTCATCGGGGTTCCCGACACGCATCCCCAGCTGGCGTTTGTGCTGTCGACCGTTGTCGGCCACCTGTTTGGCTACGAAGCGGCACTGTCGATCGACGCCTCGGCCCGTCCGCTGCGCGAGATCCGAGCGGTGATCGAGAGCTACGTCGGGGCCACAGAGCCCAACTGGTTCGTCGACTTTGGTCGCGACATCGAAGCGCACGCCTCGCGCTTCTTCGACTCGCTCCGCGTCGGCCAATACAACGGTCACCTCGAAGCCGCCACTGCGGCCAAGGTCGCCTCGTTGCTGCGATTCGCTGCTGGCTCAACCCGTTTCGAGTCGTACCAGGTCGAGTTTGGCAAGGTCGGCACGCCAGGCGTGATCGTGGAAGATCTCGCGGCTGCTCTCACCGCCGCCATCGAAGAGCTGACCCGTCCGGTCGACGCCATCAAGCACCAGGCCAAGACAGTCACGGTTGGTATCTCTCGCACCGACGAGAGCCTGCTCCAGTCCGAGCTCATCCAGAGCGTGCTCGAGACCGGCTGCCCTCGCGATCGTCTCACGTACCGCACACTTCGGACGCTCGCTGCAATCACCCCTGCTGTTGGCGAGATCATGGGCTTCACCCGATATCGGATCGAGGGTGAAGTGAACGACGGCGCCCAGATCCACGTGGCCGACAAGGGTGGCATCGCCACCAACATGCGGTCTCGTACCGACAAGGACCCGACGCTTCGAGGTAACAAGCACCGGGTTGCCGTGGAACGTATGCCGATCGTCAGCGTCGGTTCCGATGGCCGAACGGTGCTCATCGTTCCCGAGGTCAAAGACGGCACCACCACGGGTCTCACCCTGTGCCATGTCACGCTCATCGACGATCTTGGTGCGTCAACGGCTCGTTCGATCTTGCAGGGCTACCGCAACCGCTATCGCCAGCTCGTCGACGTCGTTACCGAGCGTCAGCCGTCATTCCGCGAAGACTTGCTGGCTGAGGTGCCAACGGTCGAGCTGCTCACGGCACCAATTTCTGACGTTGCGAGCCGGTGGACCCAGACCTAACACCGTTGGTCGCACAGACCAATGGAGCGCCGATTTTGTCGGTTGGTGCTGACATTGTCGATGTTGATCGGATGCGTCAGATCGTTGATCGGCAGCCGAGCTTTGTGACCCGCGTGTTCACCGAGGGCGAAGTGGCGTATTGCCACGCCGCCGCCGACCCAGCTCAGCGTTTCGCTGCTCGGTTTGCGGCCAAAGAGGCTGGTCTCAAGGCACTTGGTGTTGGGCTTGGCGGCGCTGATTTTCATGACTTTGAGGTGGTGAAGCACGAGTCTGGTCAGCCAGAACTTGTGGTGACCGGCCGAGCTGCTGACCGGGCTGAAGCCCTCGGTGTGGGCAGCTGGCTGATCACGCTGTCGCACAGCGACCTGTCGGCTCTCGCCGTCGTCCTCACCACCACAAACCCCGCCTCCTAAACCCTCAGCCCTTCCAAAAACCCCGTTCTGGAGGCCGTAGACCACGTTTTGGTGCTCTACGGCCTCCAGGACGGGGAAAACGTGGGGGAGAGGCGGCGTCTGAGTGGTGTTCGGCGGTGTCTGAGTGGGGTTAGGTGGCGTACTCGACGAGCTCGAGCACCGTGCCGTCCGGATCCTTGAAGCACACAAAGCGAACTACGGGCTGATCCTTGAGCCCCACCGTGGCGGGCTCCGACAGAAACTCGACGCCATGCCCTTTGAGACGAGCCATGTCGCCATCAAGATCGTCGGTGGCCAGCGCAATTCGGGCGATGCCCAGGTGATACAGGTGCGGATACGGCGGCGCCGAGTCGTTGGGCTCTTGCCACTCGAGCAGATCGAGCGTGAAGGTTCCCGTGATGGTTGGGAGCGTCAGGAGCGCTCCCTTCACTCGATAGGGCGGCATGCCGACAGCCGCCGCAACTTCCGGAGTGTTTGTTGGAGGCACGTCGATCGACTTGCGAAAGCCCAGAAGTTCGTAGAACGCAAGCGATCGGTCGAAGTCGCTGCAGTTGATGTTGACGTGGACGAGCGCGTTGATGGTCATCGGCGTGCGTAGTCCACTGAGTCGCCGTTATCGATCACGATCTCGGTGCCGTTGATGTGCTTCGACTCGTCAGACGCAAGGAACAGAACCATGTTGGCCACATCGATCGGTTCGCCGATGCCCATGGCGACCCGCATCGCTTCCGGATCGTCCTGCTCCATGAGCTTGATGCCGGTACTCGCCTCGACGGCGGCGTGCACCATGGGCGTCGAGATGCTGCCTGGCTGAAGCGTGTTGCATCGCACGTGATTCTTCTGTTCTCGACAGTGCACGGCGATCGATCTGCTCATGGCGGCAATGGCTCCTTTGGCTGCTGAATAGGCGAGGTAGCCGGATAGTCCGACCCGCCCGGCGATCGACGACATGTTGATGATTGACCCGCCGCCGCTGTTGGCCATGGCCGCCATCGCTGCTCGACAGCCAAAGAACGTGCCATCGACATGGATGCTCATCACGGCCCGCCACTCGTCTGTTGTGGTTGTTTCGATGTTGGCGATCGGGGCGACGCCGGCGTTGTTCACCAAGATGTCGAGTCCGCCGTAGTTGGTCACGGTGTGATCGATGAGCGCCGCCCAGCTCTGTTCGTCAGCGACGTCTTGTCGGATGAACTCACCACCACATGCTTCGGCGACCGAACGGCCGTCGGTTTCGTTGACATCTGTGACGATCAGGCGAGCCCCTTCCTCGGCGAGCCGCATCGCATCCGCTTTGCCAAGGCCCGAAGCAGCACCGGTCACGATGGCGATGCGTCCTGCGACCCGTCCCATGGTGGCGGCTGCGCCTTCTGTCGCTGATGTCATAGGTGGCATCCTCTCGGCCAGCCGGCTTCCGGCGGCGGCGAATCGTGAACTGAGTGTCCTCCAGCACGGGTTGGCACCGCAACGTGAGACAATGGGGCCGATGGCGAGTCCGGTCGAAGAAGCGTTGACCCATGCGTGGGATGTCTTGGGCGATCGTCAGTCGCTCCTGCCCGATCTCGACATTGATGCCGTCGTGGCCAGAGCCGATGCCGGCGAGCTCGAGATGGCGACACCGCGTCTGCTCGAGCTGGCTGTGCACGGCCGTATCGGTCGTGAATCACTCCACGGACTCATCGGACGGGTGCAGCCGCTGCTCGTCGAACGCGGGCCCGGCCGAGAGGCGGTCATCGACGTGCTCGATGCATGGTGGGCACAAACCATCGCTCTCGACCCGGTCGACGACGACCCGGCAAGTATGCGGGCTCGCACGGTGCTCGGTGCGTTGGCTCATCTCGACGAGCCACTCGTGCGATGGTTCGAGCCGTGGCTGATCGATTTGGACGGGCCCCAGGCTCGTCATCTCGCAGACCTTGTGACCGACGGGCTGTCTGGCTCGGCCTGGGATGAGGTTCCAGACAAACGCCAGCAGGTGCTTGGCTGGGCAGCCAGCGAACCCGTGGTGTTTGGTCTGACGCTGGTGGGCGGTATGCACCTGGCAGACGGCGAGCTCAGCGACGTGCTCGATCGACTGCTTGAGGGGAGCTAGGCCGTGGTGAAGATCGGTACGTTGGCCGCCGGAATCGCCATCGGCTTTGGGGTTGAGCGATTGACGCTCCGCAAGCTGCGCGGCTCGGCCAAGAGCGACGCAGATGGCATCGAGTCTGACGAGTCCGGCCCGTCGATCCTTGACGAATCTGTTGTCGAGCACAGGCTGGCCTCGCACGACGGCGGCGAGATACGCCTGATCGAAGCGGGGGAGGGGCACCCCATCGTGCTGTTGCATGGAGTGACGCTCCGGGCCAGCGTGTGGCATCACCAGTTTGAGCTGGCCGACGACCATCGGGTGTTTGCCGTCGACCTTCGGGCCCACGGCGAATCAACCCCCGGAAGCGATGGCTCAACGCTCGAAGCCAACGCCCGCGACCTCGTCACGATCCTCGAACACTTCGACCTGCACAACGCAACCATCGTTGGTCACTCCATGGGAGGCATGATCCTCGGGCGATTCCTGGTTGATCATCCAGAGGTCGTCGCAGAGCGAGTCGGCTCTGCGGGCTTCGTTTCCTCAGCCGGCCGCAATCCAGCGAGGGTTCCCACCGGCATCTTGGCCCCGCTGTCGTCGCGCCTTGGGAAGGTGGCACGGAAGCACCCTGAGCTGGCCGCTCGCATCGCCAAGGTGCCGCCGTCTGACCTTGGTGAGATTGCGGTGCGGTCAACCTTCGGGCTGGCTGCGCACCCTGACGACGTGCGAGAAGCCGCCTTGGCGTTCGAGGCTCTCCCGCCGGAAGACTTGCTGGCCATCGCCCCATCCATCTTCGCCCACGATGTGCTTGATGAGCTGCGCAGCGTTGACCTGCCCGTTGGCATCACGGTTGGTTCGAGGGATCCGATGACCGAGCCTCGCGAAAGCGAACTGCTCGCTGAGGCAATCGATGGTTCGACGCTTGAGGTCTTGGCCGACGCAGGTCACCAGCTGATGCTCGAACGGCCAGACGAAGTGAACGCCTTCATCGTCGAACTCGTGGCCCGGGCTCAGGCCGACGTACGTCCCGACCCTGCTTGATGGCTCGCGTTCTCCTGGTCGAACCGTGGTTCAGCGGATCGCATCGGCGCTGGGCCAATGGCTACCAGCGCACGAGCCAACACGATGTCTCGATCGTGTCGCTCTCGGAAGGTCCGTGGCGTTGGCGTCTGCGGGCTGGCGCGCTGCCCCTCTCCGCTGACATCGGACGGTACGTGTCCGAACACGGGCGACCAGACGTGCTCCTCGTGAGTGGACTGGTTGACGTCGCTCAGCTCTTGGGTCTGAGCCGACGAGATGTGAGAGACGTGCCGGTCGCCGTCTTTCAACACGAAAGCCAGATCGTGTATCCGACCGTGACAGGCAACGTCGACGCCGAGGCTGTTTTGCGCAACTGGCTGTCGTGGTGCGCGGCCGACACCGTGTTGTTCAACTCGGCCTTTCATCGCCAGGCAGTGATCGACACGCTGCCCGTGTTCTTGTATCAACGCCCCGAGGCAGACCAGCTCTTCGCCCTTGATGAGGTGCTCAACCGCTTTGAGGTGATGCCCGTCGGGGTCGATCTGCCGCCTGCTTCGGCGACGCCGACTATTGCGAACAACCCACCGGTGTTGCTGTGGCCGCATCGTTGGGAGAATGACAAAGATCCGGCCGGATTCCTGTCTGCGCTGCGCCGTCTGCGTCGTAACGACGTGCCGGTGCAGCTCGTGCTTGCGGGGCGTGAGCCGGCCGTGCCCTCTGAGGTGCGAGCAACGATCCTCGACGAGTTCGGTGATTGGGTGCTCGCTGCTGGCCCGTTCGACCGAGAGCGCTACAACGAGTTGCTCGCGGCCAGCGACGTCGTCGTGAGCTGCGCCAAGCATGACTTCTTCGGCGTAGCCGTCGTTGAAGCGATCGCAGCGAGTTGCGTGCCAGTGCTGCCCAATGATCTGGCGTATCCAGAGATTGTGCCAGAGCCGTGGCACGCCGATGCCCTGTATGAACCAGGCTCGTTTGGCTCGAAGCTTGAGGCCCTCGTGAGCGACATCGGCCAGGCGAGGACCAACGTCGTTGACCTTGCCGACACCATGCAACGCTTCTCGTG
The DNA here is from genome assembly GCA_938009905.1 of uncultured Acidimicrobiales bacterium. Classification (GTDB taxonomy): domain Bacteria; phylum Actinomycetota; class Acidimicrobiia; order Acidimicrobiales; family SZUA-35; genus CALEWY01. Next base: position 17,493 of record CALLGK010000241.1, read on the forward strand.
GCCCGTGATTGGCCCGCAACTCGATGCCCACCTCACCGCCCTTGTCTAGGCCGGCGTTACAACTGGGCGGGGGTTGAGAAGTTAGGGTCGGACGGTGATTACCGACGTGCCGGGCATTCGAGTTGGCCATTGGACAGAGCCAGATGCGCGCACCGGTTGCACCGTTGTGATCGCGCCCGTCGGCACGATCGGTTCTGGCGAGGTTCGCGGCGGTGCTCCAGCTACGCGCGAGTTCGCGTTGCTCGACCCAACTCGCACCGTTGGTCACGTCGACGCCGTCGTCCTATCTGGCGGGTCGGCGTTTGGGCTCGCCGCCGCAGACGGCGTGATGGGCGTGCTCGAAGAGCAGGGACGTGGCTTCGAGACCGCCGCTGGCTCGGTCCCCATCGTCGTTGGCATGAGCCTGTTCGACCTTGGCGTTGGCGACGGCAAGGTGCGGCCGGGGGCAGACGAGGGCCGGGCTGCCGCACTGGGGGCGGTCGATGGCTCGATTGAACTCGGCCAGGTTGGTGCCGGCACCGGTGCCACGCTCGGCAAGTGGTGGGGCAAGGACACTGCGGTCGACGGCGGCATCGTCTCGGCCACCCTCCGAGCGGGTGACGTTGTGGTGAGCGCCCTCATCGCCGTGAACGCTCTCGGAGCGATCAGCGATGGCACCGAAGTTGCCGACCCCGGCCCACCGGCGAGTGCTGAGAAGGCCGAGATCACCGAGGCATTCACCAACACCACCATCGGCGTGATTGCGACCAACGCCACAATCGACAAGGTCACGTGTCATCTTGCTGCCCAGAGCGGGCATGACGGGCTGGCCAGATCCTTACTCCCAGCCCACTCAGCAGCGGATGGAGATGCTCTTGTTGTGCTTGCCACCCAACAGGTGGAGGCAAGTGCCGCTCACGTTCGAGTGTTAGCGCAGCAGGCCGTGGCGGCAGCAGTCCGCTCGGTTCAGTGAACTGATGGCCGATAGGTGGCGTCAGAACACATGACATCGTTCGTAGGAGGGTGAGTCATGGCTGAAGGTTTCGCAGGGGACAAGAAGAAGGGGCAATCCCTTCTTGGCCCGCTCGAGCGCAAGTTCATCGACTGGGGCATCCCCAAGGTTCCAAAGCCGATCCTCAGCCACCACCTCACGTATGTGACGATCCTCTGGTCGGCTGGCACCGTTCTGTTCGGTTGGCTCGCGGTCGACAACCGGGCATGGCTCCACGCCATGTCGTTCATGGTCTTTGGCCAGTGGCTTACCGACTCGTTCGACGGATCGCTTGGCAAGTACCGCAAGCAAGGTCTCGTGAAGTGGGGCTTCTTCATGGACCACTTGCTCGACTTCTTCTTCGCCGGATCGATCGTGATTGGCTACTCGTTCCTTGTCGAGGCGTGGTGGCTCGAGTTCCTCTTCCTTGTGTTGCTCTTGATCACCTGCGCCACGATGGCCACGTCGTTCCTTTCGTTCGCCGCGACCAACCAGTTTCAGATCGCCTACTACGGCATCGGGCCAACCGAGATTCGTATCGGCTACATCGCCCTCAACACCTTCGTGTACTTCGTCGGCACCGACATCTTCAGCTGGGGTGTGCCCGTTGTTGTGGCGCTCAACCTCGTCGCCTTTCTCGTGTTGGCCGTGCAAACCAGCCGCAACCTGTGGCAGATCGACTACGAGGCCAACGTTGACAACGCGCCTCGGCCTTGAGCGCAGGACCGTCCCGCTAGGCAACGTGCCCCGGACCCACGTCGTCCAGCCGTAAATCCTCGTTGCCCGCGTAGCCTTCAAGGGCTGTGGGCAGCCACCAAGACGGACCTCGAGAATCGAATCCTGGCGCTGAAACCTCGACACGTCGCGTCCACACAACGACGGCAGCCGACACGCAACGTCTGGCAGAAGACCTCGCCACAGTTCTCGCCGACGGCGATCTCATCGTGATGGCCGGCGATCTCGGTGCTGGCAAGACCTGCTTCACCCAAGGTCTTGGGCGTGGGCTTGGGATTGCCGAGCGCATCACGAGTCCGACGTTCACCATCCACAGCCGCTACGACGGTCGGCTCACGCTCAACCACCTCGACGTGTATCGCATCGATCAACTCGAAGACACCCTCGACCTTGATCTGCCAGAACTTCTCGAAGAGGGCGTCACCGTCATCGAATGGGGCGAACAGATCGATCCTGTCTTGCCGGCTCACCTGGTGATTCGCATCGAGTTCGGCGACAACGACGACGACCGGACGATCTCCTTCATCTCGCCAGGCAATACCGAGTTGGATGCGGCGTGGAGCAAGCGGCTCGGCGAGGCCGAGTCGCTCCGCCGCTGGTGGGCCTCGTGCTGACACTCGCACTCACGTCCTCAACCGCAATGGTCGGCGTAGCCCTGCTTGAAACCATCGATGGTTCGTCTGCGGTCCTTGGTTCCCAGGAATCTGCGACTGATCGCCGCCACGCCGAAGAACTCACGCCGATGATTGCTGAGGTGCTGGAGCGGGCCGGCACTCCGGTCGACCGTATTGATCGTTTCGCCGTCGATATCGGGCCGGGGCGGTTCACGGGTCTTCGCGTCGGCATCACGACGGCTCGCACGCTTGCCCTGGCGGCCGACCGACCGCTGGTTGGTGTCACGAGCCTCGAAGCCCTTGCGGCCGCCCACTCAGGCCACAGCGTGGCTGCGGTGATCGATGCCCGTCGGGCCGAAGTGTTTCAGCAGCGCTTCACCGTCGATGTGAACGGAACACCCACGGCGCTCGACGATGCCGCCTATGGGGAGCCAGCAGAGATGGCTCAGCGCATGCAGCCCGGTGATCTTGTCGTTGGTGACGGTGCCGATCGTTATCCCGACTCACTCGATGGTCTCTCGGTTGAACATCTCGTCGGCTGCGAACCGTCGGCCGAAATGGTGGCCCGTTTGAGTATCGCCCGGCCCGACCAAGACGGCCCGAGCGTTCGACCTCTCTACCTTCGCGACCCAGACGTGCAGATCAACATCAAAACGAGGCACAACTCGTGAGCCCGACCGCGGCGGTAACGCTTCGAGACATGACGTCGGACGATGTGGCCAGCATGGCCGCACTCGAAGCCGTCGTGAGTCCCCGGCCCTGGTCACACGACCTCTTTGCCGGAGAGCTCTCGATGCCGGCAGCCGAGCGCCACTGGGCTGTCGCCATCGATGCCACAACGAATGAGCTCGTCGGCTTTGGCGGGATCATGTTTGTGATGGCGGACGGCCGCATCGTGGAGGGCCACATCATGAACGTCGCCGTCAACCCCGAGCGGCAAGGCGAGGGCCTCGGCCGCCGTCTACTCGATCGAATCATGCGTGAAGCACAGGGCAGGGGAGCCGAAGCGCTCACGCTGGAAGTTCGGGTTGCCAACCAGCCAGCGCTGGCGCTGTATCGCCGGGCCGGGTTTGCGCCCGTCGGTGTTCGGTCCGGCTACTACGGCCAGGGTGAAGATGCGTTGGTGATGTGGTTGCACGACTTGCAGGACGTCGACCTCGAAGGGGCGAGCCATGACTGACATGACAACCGTGCTGGCCATCGAGACCAGCTGCGACGAAACGTCTGTGGCCATCGTGCGGCGCCATCGCGATAGTGGGGGCGACCGCCTCGAGGTGCTATCCAACATCGTGTCGAGCCAGGTCGAGCAACATGCCCAGTTCGGCGGAGTCGTGCCCGAGGTGGCGAGCCGAGCGCACTTGGAAATGCTCGAGCCCGTCTTGCTGGCAGCCCTCGAAGAAGCGGCCGTTGAGCAGTCGGAGATCGACGCCGTCGTGGCGACCCACGGACCAGGGCTCATCGGAGCCCTGCTGATCGGCGTCAGCGAAGCCAAAGCACTGGCCCTCGCGTGGGGCGTTCCATACGTCGGCGTCAACCACATGGAAGGGCACCTGTTTGCGACGTTCCTCGAGCGTCCCGATCTTGAGCCGCCGCTGATCGTGTTGCTCGTCTCTGGCGGGCACACACTGATCGTGCACCTCGAGGCGCTGGGTCGATACCGCATCCTCGGATCAACCATCGACGACGCGGCGGGCGAAGCGTTCGACAAGGTCGCTCGCTATCTGGGCCTCGGCTACCCCGGCGGACCGATCGTCGACAAGCTCGCCGCCACCGGTGATCGTGACGCCATTCGGTTCCCGCGAGGAATGATGGACGAAGGACTCGACTTCTCGTTCAGCGGCATGAAGACCGCCGTCATCAACTACGTGCGCTCGCATCCCGATGCGGCAGATGCCGACCTTGCCGCCGGCTTCCAAGAAGCGGTCGTTGACGTGCTGGTCACCAAAGCAATGCGGGCTGCTGAGCAGGTGGGGGCAAAGGGTGTCTGCCTTGGCGGTGGCGTGGCGGCCAACTCTCGGTTGCGTGAGCGGTTTGCTGAGGAGACCGAAGCGCGCGGGCTCGATGCACTGATACCCGACCGAGCCTTCTGCACAGACAACGCAGCCATGATCGGCGCTGCTGGCCTGTGGCGACTCGAGGTGGACGGTGGGCACGATCTCGATGGTGGGGCAACACCGAATCTGCGACTGCCCGAACTGGCATAGAGGCCAACAGCGCCTGCAGTCGGCTAGTGGGCTCGATTACTCAGCGTTAACCGCTCTTGGTGGTGAAAAAATCACTGAATGCGAACCTGGCGGAGTGTTCGTCGAGCCTTGGCGGCGCTCGTCGTGTTGTTTGGAACCGTGTTGCTCGGAGCCCGGTCGGACTCGGTGGCCTTTGCCGCGCCCGCTGGAGATGAGGGCGGGTTCGAGCTCAGCGAATGCCCAGAGCTGACCGACACCATCAGCCGGCTCTACTCGGCCACGCTGCTTCGGCAACCTGACGACGCCGGGCTCAATTTCTGGACCGACGAGTGGCAGACCGGTAACCGAGACCTGCTCGAGATTGCCGACCATCTCACCTCGTCCCCAGAGTTTCGCACTCGCTACGGGCACCTCGGCGACCGTGAGTTCGTCGAGTTGCTGTACCAGAACGTGCTCGGGCGAAACGGCGAGTCGGAGGGTGTCGATCACTGGACCGATCGGCTTGAGTCTGAGCGACGCGGTGCCATCGCACTGATGTTCTCCGAATCGGAAGAGTTTGTTGATCTCACGGGAACGTCAGACCCGCTCGCCGGCTACTTCGGTCGGCCTGAACCAACCGACAACCCGGCGTGTCGTCAACCGCTCACGCCCGAGCTGCTCATCGTGAGTGACTCGGTGATCGGCGCGCTCAGCAATTCGAACTCGGGTGCCATCGAAACGGTTCAGCCTCGCCTGCCCGGCGACTGGGACATTCTGTACGACGGTGCGGATGGCACGTGGGAAGCAAACGGTGGAGCCCGCAACCGGCCCACTACTGCGGGACCCGATCTCATCCGTCGATACGAGGATCACCTTGATGGCGTGGTGGTGCTCGGCCTTGGTTACAACGATGCAGCAACCCCGGGCTTCCTGCCAGCAATGGACGAAATGCTGGAGCAGACCGCCGACGCCGAGCTTGTGGTGTTGGTGACCCTGCGCGAGGACGGCCGCTATGCCGAGTGGTACGCCGCCGCCAACGTCTACATGGCCGAACAGGCCGACGCTCGTCCGAACGTGGTGATCGCCGATTGGGCAGCTGTTTCGGCGGAACATCCCGGCTCGGTAAAGCGGGACGGAATCCACCTCACGCAGTCCGGTGCGTACCTCATGGCCGATCTGTTGGTCGAGACCATTCTCGAACACGACGGTCCGCCACAGGACTGAGCCGCTTGCTCGCAGAGAAAAGCGGTGCCACGCTCGCGGGCGTGGGGATCCGTGGAGGGATGCGCGCCGAGCCGAAAAGGGCGACGCGTCGCACGATGTTGCTTGTGGCTGTTGTTGGGCTGTTTGCCAGTCTGTTCGCGGCCACTGGCCCGTCAGAGGCGACGCCGCCCGACAGCAGCACGCTGGCCGCTGTCACCGATCCGTACACCTGTCCGAATGTGACCGATTCGGTTACCAGGCTGTACTCCGCCTACTTCCTGAGGGCACCAGACGACGCCGGGTTCAGATTCTGGGCTGACCAGTGGGGAGACGGCATTCGAGACCTTCCCGCCATCTCGTCGTTCTTTGCCGACTCGGCCGAGTTCCAGACGCTCTATGGCGAGCTCAACGACCGAGAGTTCGTCGAACTGATCTACCAGAACGTGCTTGGACGACCGGGCGAACCGGCTGGGGTCGACTTCTGGACAGAACAGCTTGCGACCTTGTCCCGCGGCACCGTGATGCTGAACTTTGCCGAATCGCCCGAATACGTGGCTGTCACCGGAACCGAACCACCGCTGGCTGGCTACTTCAGTTGGCCTGGTCGAGAGTTTCGATTCGGATGCGGTGACCCACCAGCCAACGATCTGCTGATCATCTCCGACTCGGTGCTCAGTGGCTTGATTCACCGCAACGCCGTCGCCACGATCGGCGAACGGCTCGAGGGAGACTGGCGCCTCACGTTCGACGGCCGACCAGGCATCTACGCTGAGGTCAACGGCTCGATCGGTCGGCCAGCTCGAGCTGGTCCTCGTCTGCTCTCGGTGAACTATTGGGACCGCCACGACGACATCGTGGTGATTGGCCTGGGCTACAACGACGCACAAACCAACGGGTTCCGACCAGGCATCGAGCAGATGCTCGAACTCACCAGCGAGTCGCAGCTCGTTGTGCTCGTCACGATGCGTGAGCATGGCGACGGCATGTATGCCTACGCAGAGGCGAATGCCTTCCTGCGTGAGCAAGCGGCGGCTCGACCAAACGTCGTGGTGGCCGATTGGGCGTCGCTGTCAGCCGCGCATCCCGAGTGGGTGGGCACCGATGGTCTGCATCTCACGCCAGACGGTGCCGAGGTGATGGCTGACTTCCTGTTGGCCACGATCGAGGCTGGCCTGCTTGCGCAGGCTGAGACCCCAACCGATCAGATCGAGCCGGCAGCAGCCAACTGATCAATGATCTCCTGCACGTCGACGACGCGGGAGTGTGCGTACTCGGCGTGCGTGTCGAACGGGTCGAGCTGCACGACCTGCATCCCAGCCGCAACGGCGCCAGCCACATCGGCTTGGACGGTGTCACCCACATAGAGCGCTTCGCCCGCCTCGACGCCCAGGGCGTAGAGAGCCGGCGCCATGATCATCGGGTCTGGCTTGGCCACGCCGACGAGCGAGGAATCGATGATGGCGTAGACCCGGGGGAGTGGACCGCCCGCGAGGACCTGACACACACCATGCTGGATCATCTGCTCGGGTGCGGTGCCGCTGTTGTTCGAGACGATGGCGGTTTTGATGCCGGTGGCGTGCAGACGGTGGAAGGCATCGATGTTTTCTTGATGGGCCCAGTTCCAGGTGCTCCGAACCACCGTGCGATATGCCTCGAGCAGCTCGTCAGGGACACCAAGCGATCGGGCGTAGGCATGGTCGTACACGGCCCAGAAATCTTGTTCGCGCTCGTCGAACTCGTCGAACGGGCCGGTGGCATGCGCCAATGCGTGGACGCCAACGTGATGAGCTCGTCGGTACTCAATGGTGTCGGCGGGCGTGGCAAGGCCGAGCTCGGTGAGTTTTGCTTCGACAGGTCGGTAGTGCGGATACGTGAACACGCCACCAATGTCGAACACCACGGCCTTCACCGTTGCTGGATCGAATGTTGGACCAGCGGCCGGACTGTTTGTCATGCTCGCCACGTTACGACCCGTGGTCATCGCGGACACGTCGATTTCGGCGCGTTGAGCGTCAGGCCGGGTTCTGCGCGAGCTTCCGTCCTCTTTGGGTCCCCAGCGGCCAGAATGGAGCGATGCCCCCGATGCCCGCCGCTGTGACGAGCTTTGTGTTTGCCGCTGAATCCGAACGCGACAACTTCGTAGACCTCGATGTAAGCGTCAACTGGTGGATCGGGCTCGCAGTGGTGATCTCGCTGATGCTCGCCGCTGACCTGTATCGACACCGCGACAACCACGAGCCGTCTCCTCGAGAAGCGACCATGGAGACGCTCGTGTGGATTGGCTTCGGCCTTGCCTTCTCGATCGTCGTGCTTCTTGGTTTCGGCGACGATGGCGGAGCGGCATTCGGCGAGTACATCTCTGGCTATCTGATTGAGAAGTCGCTCAGCATCGACAACGTGTTCGTGTGGTCGATCTTGTTCTCGACCATGAAGATCCCGCTCAAGTATCAGCACCGCGTGCTGTTCTGGGGCATCTTCGGCGCCCTCGTGCTGCGTTTGGTCTTCATCCTGATCGGCAGCGAGCTGATCAAGCGATTCGCCTTCGTCCTGGTGTTCTTTGGTCTGTTTCTCATCTGGAGCGGTCTCAAGATCATTCGTCACCGGGAAGACGAGGGCGAGAACACCTCAACAGCTGGTCTTGGCACGCTGAAGCGGTTCATGCCCGTGTCCGAAGAACTCGACGGCCAGAAGTTCTTCACCGTGATCGATGGGGTCAAGCACGCCACGCCGCTCTTCGCTGCCGTCATCGTCATTGAGCTCACCGACGTCGTCTTCGCCTTCGACTCAGTGCCCGCCGTGCTTGCCGTGTCGAACGAACCGTTCATCGTGTTTGCTTCGAACGCCTTCGCCATCCTCGGCCTGCGCGCCATGTACTTCCTGCTGGCCAACGCTCGCGAGCGGTTCCACTACCTGTCGCACGGTCTCGGCGGCATCCTGATCTTCGTCGGCATCAAGATGACGGTGAGCCGCTGGTATCACCTCAACACCTTCGTCTCGCTCGGCATCATCGTGGCGATGCTCATTGCGGCCGTCGTGTTCAGCGAGATGAAGAACCGCAAGATCGCGGCCGAAGAAGTTTCGGCCTAACACCCGTTGCGGCCGTTCGCTGGGTCGTCCATCCCAGATCAGCCACTTGAAGCGCGAACCTTTCGCGAAGAGTGGCGACAGCGTGAGGAGAACTCCTCCCAAACCGAGGTTGGCCTGGCTACCGCGCGGGCTTAGCATTAGCACTCGTCCATTGAGAGTGCTAACGCCACGGAGGCGACCTGCGCATGAATTTGCAACCACTTGAGGATCGGATCATCGTCCGACCCAACGACGCCGAATCAACCACGGCGAGCGGCCTTGTCATCCCTGACACAGCGAAGGAAAAGCCCCAGCAGGGCGAAGTCCTCGCAGTTGGTGGCGGCCGTCGCTCAGAGTCCGGAGAGCTCATCCCCATGGATGTCAGCACCGGAGACACGGTTGTGTACTCAAAGTACGGCGGAACCGAGATCGCCATTGACGGCGAAGATCTCCTCATTCTCAACGCTCGCGACGTGCTCGCGATCGTCAAGTAAGGAACCCACACATGTCAAAGATGCTCAAGTTTGACGAGGACGCACGCCGCGCCCTCGAAGCTGGTGTCAACCAGCTCGCCGACGCCGTCAAGGTGACACTCGGCCCGAAGGGTCGCAACGTCGTCCTCGACAAGAAGTTCGGCGCCCCGACCATCACCAACGACGGTGTTTCGATCGCTCGCGAAATCGAGCTCGAAGATCCGTTCGAAAACATGGGTGCCCAGCTCGTCAAAGAGGTCGCAACCAAGACCAACGACGTCGCCGGTGACGGAACCACCACCGCAACCGTGCTCGCCCAGGCCCTCATCAAGGAAGGCCTCCGCAACGTTGCTGCTGGCGCCAACCCCATGAGCCTCAAGCGTGGCATCGAAGCGGCTGTGGCCGCTGGTGTTGCTGCCATTGCTGACGCCTCGAAGGAGATCGACGACAAGAGCGAGATCGCTCAGGTTGCCGCCATCTCCGCTGCTGACCCTGCGGTCGGCAAGGTGCTCGCAGATGCGATCGACAAGGTCGGCAAAGACGGCGTTGTCACCATCGAAGAGTCGAACACGTTCGGTATCGAGCTCGACTTCACCGAGGGCATGCAGTTCGACAAGGGCTACATCAGCCCCTACATGGTCACCGACGCTGAGCGTCAGGAAGCCATCCTCGACGATCCATACATCCTCTTCAACCAGGGCAAGATCAGCTCCGTTCAGGAACTGCTCCCCGTCCTCGAGAAGGTCATGCAGGCTGGTAAGCCTCTCGTGATCATCGCTGAAGACATCGAGGGCGAAGCCCTCGCAACGCTCGTGGTCAACAAGATCCGCGGCACCTTCAACTCCGCTTCGGTCAAGGCCCCTGGCTTTGGCGAGCGTCGCAAGGCCATGCTCCAAGACATGGCGATCCTCACCGGTGGTCAGGTCATCGCCGAAGAGGTCGGTCTCAAGCTCGACGGGGTCACCCTCGACATGCTCGGCACCGCCCGCAAGGTGATCATCACCAAGGACAACACCACCATCATCGAAGGCGCCGGCGAGCGTGACGATGTTGACGGCCGTGTGAGCCAGATCAAGGCTGAGATCGACAACACCGACTCCGACTGGGACCGCGAGAAGCTCCAAGAGCGCCTCGCCAAGCTCGCCGGTGGCGTTGCTGTGGTCAAGGTTGGCGCCGCAACTGAGGTCGAGCTCAAAGAGAAGAAGCACCGCATCGAGGATGCTCTCTCGGCAACCCGCGCCGCTCTCGAAGAGGGTGTCGTCGCTGGTGGCGGAACCGCACTTCTGCGGGCCCGTCCTGCTGTCGAGAAGGTCATCAAGAAGCTCAAGGGCGACGAAGAGACTGGTGCCCGCTCAGTGCACAAGGCTCTCGAGGCTCCGGCTCGCTTGATCGCCGACAACGCTGGCCTCGAAGGCGCCATCTGGGTTCGCCAGGTGGAAGAAGCCGAGGGCAACATCGGCCTCAACGCTGCAACCGGCGAGCTGGTTGACCTCATGGACGCTGGCGTCACCGACCCAGCCAAGGTCACCCGTGCTGCCCTGCAGAACGCAGCTTCGATTGCCTCGCTCGTGCTCACGACCGAGTCACTCATCGCTGACAAGCCAGAAGAAGAAGGCGCTCCTGCCATGCCCGACATGGGCGGCATGGGCGGCATGATGTAAGACCCCCCCGGGGCATTCCCGTTCTGGAGTCGGCCGCTCACTGCGTTCGCTGACAGCCTTTCTCGCTGCGCTCGAAACGCTCGCAATTCGTGGGTAAGGCAAACCTCCAAACGGACAAAAGTGTGAGTTGGCCGGCCCTTCTGGGCCGGCCAATCTCGTTCTCAGGGCGGCGTTCGAGAGCATCTATAGTGAGCGTCGACGTGTTGGCTCAATCGGATCGCTCCTCAACGATGACCGGCAGTCGTCGCAGCGCAGACGTTGCGGCCATCGTTGCCTTTGTCCTCGTCGGTGGTCTGGCACTGAGCCGAATCGGTCACTGGCTGCTCGAAGCAGACCAAGCTCGCATCTACTTCGAGGCGTGGTCCCGTTCAGCAGGCCACCAGTTGCCGAACAGCACGTTTGAACGTACGAGTTGGCTGTACGTCGTCGTGCTCTCAACCCTGCTCGACCTTGGGGTCTCTCTGCATACATTGCCGCTTGTCTCGAGCATCTTCGGCGCGGTGGCCTTTGTCGGTCTCTTCGCCGGCATCAGGCGACTGACTGGGGGTGAGTATTCGCTACAGCTCGCTGCGCTGTACGTGCTGGTTCCTGGGCTTGGACTCATCTCGATGAACGGGTACCCGACGCTGCTGGCCACGATGGCGGTCGTCTCCTTTGCGACGCTCACCGTCCAAACTCGCGCCACGCTTGCGTTGGGGCTCGGCATCCTTTCGATAGCGCTGCTCCTGAAGGCCGACATCCTGCTCGTTTTCCCTGGCGTGCTTCTTTGGAAAGCGACGCAGACGACAGGCTCGCGGCATCTTCGTCTTCGACAGACTGGCGGCTGGCTCGCAGTCATGGTGGCGTCGTTTGTGCCGCTCGTCATTCTTCAGCAGACGCGTGGGGCCTCGACAGAATTCGCCTCGAGTTGGAGCGAGTCGTTTCCGTTCACCCTTGCCGCTCTCAGCCATCCGGGAAACTGGGCGAACGTCGCCGCTCCTGGGCTGGGAACGCTGGTGCTCGTCGTGATCGGCGCCGTTGCGTCGACCCGCAGCGGACGCCCTGAGCTGGCTCGTTGGGGCGCCGCAGCCGTTTGGATCGCCGTGCCGGTGGTGTTCTGGGGCCTGATCGTCGGCAACAGCACTCGACACCTGGTGCCAGCCCTTCCGCCCACCATCTGGGCTGCCAGTCGTGCGTTTGTCAGGTGGCCCGGTGTGGTGCATGTGGCGCTGCTTGTTGTGGTCGGCTTGCTCAACGTCTTCCCGTCGTGGGTGCTCGCCGATCCACCGTTTGACGGCAACACTCGCCGCGCCGCCGCTCGCATTGACACCGCCGTCGACAATCTGCGAACGAGAACAGCAGCGGTGCTCGAAACCAACGTGGCCGCCGATGAGATCAGCCTTGTCGATTCGGCAAATCGTGAATACGCACTCTTCGAATTCTTGGTACGTCACCCCGATGCAACGTTGCTTGAGCAGCGACCGAGGGCGTACGGACCAAGCGAATACATGTTGCTCACAACCCTGCAGACGGCCGACAGCCAACGTGTCTCTTTTTGGTACGTACCGAGGGGTGATTTCGGGTTGTTCAGCGAGGCCATGCACGACAGCCCTCCCAACGTCACCTGGGCTTCAGCCGGAACATTCAAGGACGCTCAGCTGGCAACGCTTGCCGTGAGCGGCTGAACTCGGCCCAATCGACGAACGAGATCGAGGAGCCATTCATCGTGTGGACGTGTCCCGATTGCGACCGGCCCTTTGGCAAAACCAACCAGCGACACATGTGTGCGCCGGGGCTCACCCTCGAGGAGTTCTTCGCGAGCAGCCACGAGCGTGAACGACCGATCTACGACGTAGTCAGCGAACACCTGCAGTCGATCGGTGAGGTAACGATCGAAGCGGTGCAGGTTGGCATCTTCTTCAAGAACGGGCCCGTCGTTGCGGAGCTTCGACCAAAGAAGAAGTGGGTGGCGGTGACCTTCAAGCTGCCGCAGAAGCTCAGCTCGTCTCGCCTGTCTCGCAAGGTAATCAATGCTGGTGGCTCTGGCAGTGGTGGGCTCTGGTACCACGTCGTCAACGTCGCAGACGTGTCCGAAATCGACGACCAACTGCTTGATTGGCTGACCCAGGCCTATCTGGCCGTCGACGAATAGGGTCGGGCGCGATGAACCATCAACCAAGTGAGCGGTCTCAGCAGCTTCTCGACCAAGTTGAGGCCTTCCAGCGTGAAGAGGTCGTTCCTGTCGAGGCATCGATTCTCGAACAGCACGAGACCGAGCCGACGGCGCAACCTGCGGCCATGGAGCATCTGAAGGCGAGGGCCAAAGCCGCTGGCTTGTGGAACCTGTGCGTTCGCCACCCTGACTACGGCCCGGCCTTGTCGATGACCGACTACGCGCCGCTCGCCGAAGCAATGGGCACGAGCCCTGTTCTGCAAGAAGCGATGAACTGCGACGCTCCTTCGAGCATCAACGGCGATGCGCTGATCGCGTTTGGCTCGGCCGAACAGCGAGGTCGCTGGCTCGAACCGCAACTGGACGGTCAGATCCGTTCAGCCTTCGGGATGACCGAGCCAGACGTCGCCTCGTCTGATGCGTCAAACATCGCGATGTCCGTCACTCGCGATGGTTCCGATTGGATCTTGGATGGCCGAAAGTGGTGGATCTCGGGCGTGCTGCATCCCAACTGCAGCTACCTCATGGTGATGGCCCAGACCGACCCAGACGCCTCGTCGCACCGCCGCCACACCGTCTTCGTGGTGCCCCGAGACGCAGATGGCCTCGAGGTCGTTCGAAACCTGCCAAAGTTCGGCTACGTCGATCCGCACGGCCACTGCGAACTTCGTTTCAACCAGGTTCGCCTGCCCGCCGATGCGGTGCTGGGTGACATCGGCGGTGGCTTCGCCATAGGCCAGGCTCGGCTTGGCCCAGCTCGGGTGCATCACTGCATGCGCACGATTGGGCTGGCCGAGGCCGCGCTCAGTCTGTTGTGTGACCGCGCCGAAGATCGAGTGACCTTCGGTTCTGCCGTTGCTGACCGAGCCAACATCCAAGACTGGATCGCCGAAGCTCGCATCGACATCGATGCGGCGCGCCTCCTCACGCTGCGAACGGCAAGCGTGATGGACCATGAGGGCGACAAGGCTGCCGCACCGGAGATGTCGCTCATCAAAGTGCAGGTGATGCGGGCGGCAACCACCGTTGTCGATCGAGCCATCCAAGTGCACGGAGCCGCCGGCGTTTCGCCGGACACGCCACTGGCCCGTTGGTACGCAAACCTGCGGGGCCTGCGCATCGCCGATGGGCCCGACGAAGTGCACCTTTCGGCCATCGCTCGACGCGAGCGT
>CALLGK010000242.1 GCA_938009905.1 uncultured Acidimicrobiales bacterium
GACTTGATCACATCGTCAGCCTACGAGGCGCCGACTTGCTCCTCCGTCACCTCCCCAGACTGTGGCTTTACTCCGCGAGGTCGTCGAGCAGGGCAACAACGTGCTCAGAGAGTGCACAGAACGCAGCGGATGGATCCTCGCTGAAGTTGGGAATGCCCCACTCAATCACTGACTTGTCCGTTGGTAGTTCCTGGCGCGGGCAGCCGATGTTGACGATCACATCGGCGTTGGACAGATCGTCCGCCGTCACGAGTCGAGGAACGGAATCGACGACGTAGCCGTCACGTTCGAGCTGCGTTCGGACCAACGGGGCGACCTGTTCGTCTGGATCGGTGCCGGCAGTCGAGATCGCCACCGCCACGCCGCGCTCAGATGCCAGTCGGCCGAGGTAGGCAGCCGCCGTCACGCTTTTTGCAGCGTTGTGCGGACAGAGGAACAAAAAGGAAGTGGGTGATGTCGTCATAGGAATCCTGTCATGTCGAGTGGGCAGACGCGGTCGCATCCGCGGGAGCTAGAGAAGGAACTGCGCGGCGATGCCGACCAAGGCGGCGCAGGCCACGATCTTCAACGTCTTGATCTTCCAGCGGAACGTTGCGAGGGCTGCGCCAACGGCGATGGCGGCCGCGGCCCAGTCGAGGGTCGAGAGATGGGGTTGATAGAGGACGACGCCGAACCCTCGACGTTCTGTCACCACGTCAAACAGGGTGAAGAGCGCAAACCAAACGGCCAGGTTCAACACAACTCCTACCACCGCTGCGGTTACTGCGGACAGCGCGGAGGTAAGGGAGGTGCGGCCCCGCAGATGCTCAATGAACGGGGCGCCAAGAAAGATCCAGAGGAACGACGGCACAAAGGTGACCCACGTTGCGACAACCGCTCCTGAAACGCCGGCCGCGAGCGGCGAAAGCTCGCCCGGTGACCGATACGGGCCCATGAATCCCACGAACTGAACCACCTGAATGAGCGGCCCTGGAGTCGTCTCGGCCATACCAAGGCCGGATGTCATCTCGCCCGGTTCAAGCCAGCCAAAAGTGTTCACCGCTTCACCGGAGATGTAGGCCAGCACCGAATAGGCCCCGCCAAAGGTGAGAACGGCAGCGCTGGAGAAGAACCAAGCGACATCAACGAACACCGAGGTTCGCCCGAGAACAGCCGCCAGGGCGAACACTGGCCCGAACCACAGCACCAGCCCAATACCGAGCACCCGTACCGCTCGTCCAGCAGACGGCCGACCAAGGTCGATGTCTTCATCGCCGACGAGCACACCGGCCTCGTCGACGGCCTCTGTTTCATCGTGGCCGGTCACAATGTTGAAGATGTCGGGGCGACGCTGACCGCCGACGAACCCGATCGTGGCTGCCACGGCCACGATCAACGGAAAGGGCAGCTCAAAGAAGAAGATCCCGACGAATGCGGCCGCGCCGATCGCCACCATCACACCGTTCTTCATGACGCGCCGGCCGATTCGCACGACGGCGCTCGCGACGATGGCGATCACGGCGGCTGAGATGCCAAAGAACAAGCCGGCAACCCAGGTGACATCGCCGTAGGCGGCAAAGAGCACGCTCAGCGCCATGATGCTGACGAAGCCGGGGAGAATGAAGAGCGATCCGGCAAACAAGCCACCGGCCGGACCTCGCAGCAGCCACCCGAGATACGTGGCGAGCTGTTGCGCCTCGGGCCCCGGAAGCAACATGCAGTAGTTGAGGGCATGCAGGAACCGCCGCTCTCCCACCCAGCGGCGATTCACCACGATTTCATCGTGCATGACAGCGATTTGCCCTGCCGGGCCACCGAAGCTGTTTGCGGCAACTGTTGCCCACGCGGCAACCCACTCGTCGCGCGGGATGTCGACTCCGGGGTGTTCGCCATGCGGCGCGTTCTGCACCTCGTTCGTCGTCATGTTTGCCCTCTCCGACGTCTCCACGGCCGACCGATCCGGCTCAACAAAGCTCGCCCCGGCACGACCTCACGTGGTCTCACTTGTGCAACCACGGTTACACACTTCGGCAACCTAGACTTGTAACCGTGGTTTCGCAACCGGCATCTGATTGGACGTTGTTGCACTACCGAATTCCGCGCGAACCCTCGACACCTCGTATTGCTGTTTGGCGCCAGCTTCGAAACCTTGGGGTCGCCCAGCTCAGCGATGGACTGGTGGCCCTGCCGGCAAGTGCTCGCAACACCGAACAACTGCAGTGGGTGGCTGCCAAGGTGCTCGAAGCTGATGGTGAGGCGATCGTGTGGGCGGCCCAACCGACCGCCAAGCGCGATCATCGGCGCCTTGTCGAGTCGCTCGAAGAGGCCAGGTCGAGCGAGTACCGACAGCTTCTCGACGAGATCGACGCCGAGGCGCAGCCGACGAAACGGACGGTCGAACGTTGGCGTCGGTCGTGGCGAGCCATCGACCGGCGCGACTACACAGACGCCCCCCTACGTGAAGATGCTCGAGCGGCAATCGCCGACCGGGCGGCAAAGGTGTCAGGTGCAGCCAAAGGGTCAGCGACATGAAGTGGTCAACGAGACGGAACATTCACGTCGACCGGGCCGCATCAGCCTGGCTCATCACTCGCTTTGTCGATCCCGACGCAGAGTTTGTCTACGTCGACGATCTCGATGACGTCCCCACCGATGCAACGGCGTTCGACTTTGTGGGTTGTGATCTCACTCACCGGGGCACCGACATCACGTTTGAAACCATCCTGAGGACATACAACCTCGACGATCCGATTCTCTGGAAGATCGGCGAGATCATCCACGAGGCTGACGTTGAGGACGGATTGTTCGATGCGCCGGAAGCGCCAGGGTTTGATCTGATCGTGCGGGCGCTCGGCACCAATCACACGGACGAAGAGGTGCGCCACATCACGTCATCGATGCTCGACAGCGTCGCTCAGCATCTTCGCGAGACGCTGAGCTGAGCTGAGCCGCAGTGGTCGTGGCTAGAGGAACGCCTCGAGCGGGATGTCACAGGTGTCGAGCAACTCGAGGAATGCCTGTGCTCCCGGCGAGTTGATGTCGTCGAGATCGTTCATCGCAACGAGCATGTCGGCGTCGAGGTTGTCGACCAGGCAGCCCGCCTGCTCTTCGGTTACGCCCGAGCCGCGGGTGATCTCGTCGATGAAGGCCTGACGCCCGGCATCGGTTTGGAGCAGGGCTTCAAGCGTCTCGGCCTCAGATCGAGCGATGTCGTCGCCGCCATCAGCCGTGTCGTCCGTCGTGTCCGTCGTGTCGTCTGAGGCGGTGTCGTCTGTCGCGTCGTCCTCAACGGCGTCGTCTGCTGTGTCGTCAACCGTGTCCTCAGCTGGCAGGAAGTCCTGACAGTTCTCGTCGTTGAATGCATCAAGACGATCGGAGGCCGCTTCGGCTTCGTCGCTGTTCACCTGCGGGTCGGTCGCCATCTCGCCGATTGATGCGGCAAGGCTCCAATCGTTGCCTTCGAGAATCTCGCCAATTCGGACGATGCCGTCACGCTGCAGCACAAGGTCGCCCTTGAGTGCTTCTGGCGCCGCTTCGATGGCCTGGTCGAGGTAGCCGGTTTGTTCCTCGATGAAGATCCGCACGTTTTCCGGCACGTCTGATTCGGGAGACTCGAAGAATCCTTCGCCTTCAACCTCGCTGGTTACCCACAGTGCGCAATAGAGGTCGACGTCGCCGTCAGCGACCTCTTCAACAACCGCAACGGTTGTGGTGGTGTCGTCTGCCGCTTCGATGTCGCCACCCAGGGTTGTTTCGACCTCGGTATCAATCTGAGAGTCTTCTGTGGCGGCGTCACCGCCACAGGCGGCGGCAGTAAGCGTGAGTGCCAAGACGGCACAGATCTGCTTTTTCATGATGTTGTTTCCCTCCAACATTGGAAGCCGCACTGTAGATCAGGTGGTGACCTATCGGCGATCACAGCGATCAACCAAAGCGTCGTTCCCTTGCTCAGCATCTCGGTGCTGAGCGGCTATCTCAGTGGCTAGGCGCCCGGCGGCTGCTCAACCGCTGACGATCGATCGATCACGGTGAGTACAGCTCCCCAAGGATCGACGACACCCGCAGCTCGGCCGAATGGGGTGTCCATGGGCGGCATCGTGACGGCGCCACCGTTGCTTGTTACGTACTCGACCGCAGCGTCACAGTCGGGCACAACGAAGTTGACCATCCAATGCGACGGCACCTCAGCGGGAACCTCATCGGGCATACCGAAGGTGCCGCAGATCCACTCGTCGTCGTTGACAAAGACCGTGTAGTCCATCTCGGGGACAGGTTCGGTCTTCCAGCCAAACACCTTCCCGTAGAACGCGCTCGCCGCATCGGTGTCGCGGGTGACGCAGTCGAACCAGCAAGGCGCACCGTTCTCATCCATCAACTTCATGCCGTTTTCAGCCATGCCCTCGAACAGACAAATGGCGGCGCCCGTTGGGTCGCCAATCACTGCGATCTTGCCGCCA
>CALLGK010000243.1 GCA_938009905.1 uncultured Acidimicrobiales bacterium
TACCTGCGGGATCGTCCAGAGACCCACGACCTGCTGAGCTAAGCGACTGCTGTCACCGGCGGATGGCCGCAGCGGTGAAGCAGCGCCCATCTAGAATGCAGACGGTGACTGACGTTTCACTGTCTGAGCTTGCCAACGCAACACCACCTGCTGGCCCGGTGTTACTCGTGATCGCTGACGGTGTCGGCGTCGCTCCCGAGGGGCCGAGTAATGCGGTGGCCGAGGCCGCCACACCAACCCTCGACGCGCTGAACGCGTCTGCCCTGAGCTGTCACCTCGCCGCGCACGGCACTGCGGTCGGCTTGCCGTCCGACGACGACATGGGCAACTCCGAGGTTGGTCACAACGCCCTCGGTGCAGGACGGATCTTTGCGCAGGGCGCCAAGCTGGTGAACATCGCCCTCGAGACGGGAACGATCTTCGAATCGCCCGTGTGGCGAGCAGCGCTCGACGCAGCCCACGACAACTGCCTCCATCTGCTCGGCCTGCACTCTGACGGCAACGTGCACTCGCACACCGACCACCTCTACCAGATGCTCGAGAACGCAGCGGCCGATGGCGTGATGAAGGCCCGCGTCCATATCTTGCTCGATGGGCGCGATGTCGGAGCACGTTCGGCTCTCAACTACATCGCGCAGACCGAACAGGTGCTCACCAAGCTCAACGACCATCACCCTGGCCTTGACTACCGAATCGCATCGGGCGGTGGCCGCATGACCATCACGATGGATCGCTACGAAGCCGACTGGGACATGGTGAAACGGGGCTACGACTGCCACACCCACGGCATCGGTCGCACGTTCCCGAGCGCAACGGACGCTGTTGAAACGATGTACGGCGAAACCGACAAGGGCGATCAGTACCTCGGCGAGTTCGTGATCGTTGGTGACGGTGGAGAACCGGTTGGTCGCATGGCCGACTGCGACGCCGTTGTGATGTTTAACTTCCGCGGCGATCGAGCCATCGAGATCTCGCAGGCCTACGAGGAAGAGACCTTCAGCGCGTTCGACCGTGGCAATCACCCCGACGTGTACTACGCCGGGATGCTCGAGTACGACGGCGACGCAAAGGTGCCGTCCAACTACCTCGTTGATCCGCCCGCCATCGACCAAACCATCGGCGAGTACCTGTGCCACGAAGGCGTCACGAGCTTCGCCATTTCGGAGACGCAGAAGTTTGGTCACGTCACGTACTTCTGGAACGGCAACCGATCGGGCTACCTCGACGAGTCACTCGAGACCTACATCGAGATCCCGTCAGACAATGTCGAGTTCAACACGACGCCCGCGATGAAGGTGCGAGAGATCACCAGCCAGACGATCGACCTGCTGCGCTCTGGCAGCTACCGGTTTGGCCGCCTCAACTTTCCGAGCGGCGACATGGTGGGCCACACCGGTGACCTCACCGCCACGATCGAAGCCATGGAAGTGATCGACGAATGTATGGCTGAGCTGCTCACCGTGATCGACGAACTCGATGGGGTGCTCGTGTACACCGCCGACCACGGCAACGCCGACATCATGTTCACCGAGACGGACGGCGTCCGCACCCCGAAGACGTCTCACACCTTGAGCCCCGTGCCGTTTGCGATCCACGATGCGCGTCGGACGGGCGCTGGCTATCAACTGGCGAAGGTCGACAACCCCGGTCTCGCAAACGTCACGGCGACGCTCCTCAACGTGCTGGGCTTTGCGGCCCCGGACGGGTGGGAACCAAGCCTGATCAGCTTCGACTAGCGTTCGGCGAACAGACCCGCTCGGTCGAAGGCGACGTCGCCACCAACGATCGTGGCTTCAACTGACGTATCAGCAATGCCGTCTGGCTCAATCGCCGTGATGTCGCGATCGAGCACGGTGAGGTCGGCCAACTTGCCAACCGTGACAGAGCCCTTGCGGTCTTCATCGAACGCGGCATACGCCGACGACAGTGTGTAGGCCTCGAGGGCTTCAGACGCCGTGAGCGCTTCGTGCGGATTGAACAGCTCGCCACTACCTGTTCGTTGGTTGACCATGTCGTGCATGCCGAGGAGCGGCGCACCGTTGACCACCGGCCGATCGGAGCTCCCGGGAACAATCACGCCAGCGTCGAGAAACGACTTCTGCCGGTAGCAGTCTGGAGCGCGGTCGCCAATGGCCCGCAGCATGCCATCGCCAATCTCGTTGATGAAGCGACCCTGCGGCACGGGAATCACACCGAGCGCAGCAATTCGAGAAACGTCGGAGGCTCGGGTCATGCCACAGTGCTCAATGCGGTGACGGCAATCGTCACGAGGGATCTCGGCCATGGCTCGCTCGTACGCGTCGACCACAGACGAGACAGCTCGGTCACCAATGGCGTGGGTTGCGACCTGCCAGCCGGCGCGATGAGCTCGGAAGATCAGGGAGTGAAGAAGCTCCTCGTCCATCTGGAAGTAGCCGGCGTTGCCGGGCTCACCCTCGAAGTCGTCAAACATGGCCGCCGTACGACCAATGAGCGATCCGTCAGCGAAGATCTTGGTTGGACCGAAGCGGAGCCAGTCGTCGCCGAACCCTGTGTGCACCCCAAGGTCGAGCGCGAACGGCTCGTCGTCGTCAGGGTGATGTTCGATGGGGTGCAGCGTCTCGACCGAAGGCATCAACGTGACCCGCACGCGAAGGCGTCCAGCTCGTCTCGCGGCTTGGTACGCCGCGACCTCTACCGGCTCGACCGTGCCCAGGATGCCGCCGACGCCCGCCTCCTGGCAGCTCGTGATGCCTTCAGACAGGTAGTGGTCTGATGCCGCTCCGAGATTGGCGACCAGATCGGCCGTTGGGCGTGGATGCAAGAGCTTGCGGGCCAGCGTCTGCGCTTGCTCTTCGAGCAGCCCGTTGGGCGTGCCGTCTTCACCAAGCGACACCACTCCCCCTTCGGGAACCGCGACCTCACCGATGCGGGCAAGGCGCATTGCGGTGGTGTTCACCACGCAGAAATGGCCAGAGGTGTGGTTGAGCAACACCGGATTGTCTGGACTCACGCGGTCGAGTTCTTGGCGCGTTGGGTGACGACGCTCTGCCAACTTGTTGTCGTCGTAGCCGGTCCCGATGATCCACACGCCCGATTCGGTTGTGGCCACCCGTTGCGCAATGGCGTTCAAGATCTCTTCGACCGACCCGACCACGGTGGGCTGAAGCCGCACCTCATTCAAGGCCGCGCCAAACGCCTGCATGTGGTTGTGGGCGTCGTTGAAGCCAGGCACGACGGTGGCTCCGTCAAGATCAACACGACGAGCAGCAGGAACCGCGCCGAGATCGTTGCCAACCGCCACGATCGACTCACCCATGATCGCGATCGAGCGGGCAGCAGGCATGCTCCGATCAACCGTCAACACGTTGGCGTTCTCAATGACCAGGTCGGCTCTCATACCACTCCACTCAGCAGGTTGACGATCAGTCCAATGACGAAGTAGCCCGTGGCCCAAAGGCTGGCCACCCAACCGACTGCGAAGCCCGCGGGGTGCAGTGAGGTTGCTCCGCCGACGACGCCGCCGATGCTTGTCTCACCAAAGGCGTCGTACGCCTCTTTCGAGGCTCTCAGCGACTTCCACACCTGACGCGGCGACTTGGGTCGTTCCTTGGCGTTGGCGAGCGCGCTCGCAACGGCGGTGAAGTCGTCAGTCAACCCATCGGTGTTGTGAGGGAGCGCTCGAACCTTCGCCGGGAGCTTCGTGGCGTCCTCGAGCCCTTTCCACAGCCCAAACAGGACGAAGGCTGGGATCACGCAGAACACCGCTGGAATCAGGCTGAGGAACCAGTGGAGGCCGAATCGAAGCAGACCGCTAAAGAGCAACAGCCCGCCAAGGATTGCCGC
Organism: uncultured Acidimicrobiales bacterium; assembly: GCA_938009905.1. Taxonomy (GTDB): domain Bacteria; phylum Actinomycetota; class Acidimicrobiia; order Acidimicrobiales; family SZUA-35; genus CALEWY01. The sequence continues at coordinate 3,826 of CALLGK010000243.1, forward strand.
GACACCAACGAGCGCGACGACAACCCGAAGCCCTCGAACGACCGACGCGAGGTGGTCGAGCAGACCAAGCAAACGTTCGACAGATGGATGCACACCGCAACCCTACGACGACGCTGCCCGCCGAAACAGCTGTTGTTCGATTCGGCTTGGTGAATTACGCCGACGCTGAGTCGGTGGCTCCCGGACCGGCAATGCCCAACTCGACGGCACGCATCACGGCCTGAGCTCGCGAGCTGATGCCGAGCTTGCGATAGACCCGCTTGAGATACGTCTTCACGCTTGATTCGGCCAGAAACATCGCGCGGGAGATTTCGGCGTTGGTCAGCCCGGTAGCGACAAGAGCGAGCAGCTCAAGTTCGCGTGCGGTCAGACTGGCATCGCTGGTCTCGATCCAGTTGGGTGACCACACATGCACTGGAAAGTCATGCACGACTCGCTCGCCCCGAGCGATCGACAGGATGCCCTCAACAAGTTCGGGGGCAGACGCCGACTTCGACAAGATTCCTGAGGCGCCGTTTTCGATGGCTTCGACTGCCATGGCTGGCGACAGCTTCCACGTGTAGAGCACGACGTGAGAGAAGCAACCGAGCTCGCACGCTTCGGCGACGCGATCGACGCCAGCGTTGGGATGGCCGAAGGCATCAACCAGCGCAACATCGGCTGGGATGGGCTCGATCTCGCCGATTTCGGCCCCAACAATCTCGATGCGCCGAGAGTGAGGCTCCAACATTTTCACGAGGCCTTCGACAACGAGCTGCACGTCGTTGATCACCACGAGCGAGACACGGTCGGTGCCCGTCGAGTCAGCGCTTGAAGCCTTCTTTGCTGGTGTCGTATCTGCTGGTGTCGTATCTGCTGGTGTCGTTGCCATGTTTGTCTCCGGGTGATGCACCCTGACGCGTTTGAAACCCAGCGAAAGGCTGACAAACCACAGAGCGCCGCGAGACATCGGGCGAAATATTGAGACGCAATTCACACCGCTCAGCGGTGAGGGGCGACACCTAGCTGATTGGGTCGCCCTCAACCCCTGGGGCCGGCGCAGCACCCTCGACGTTGGTCATAGGCGTGCCGAGTGAGTCAAGAATCGCAACGGTCTTGGCTTCGTCGGTGAAACGAGCGGTCAAGACCAATGAGCGCTTGAACTCGCGCATCACCAGATCAGGATCGTTTGCGCTGCTGAGGGCCAACTCGATCGCGGCCCGAGCGGTGTAGATCATGAGCTCGATGCGCACGACGTTCAGTTGCTCATCTCCCCGGAGGTGAGATGCCAAGGCAGCATGAACCTGCAACGCACTCTTGTGGGCGGCCGCCGCGAGCAGATCACCAACAACCACCGAGTTGGGCCCACCCAACCAGATTCGGCGCATGGCAGGACGGTCTCGCATCAGCTCATAGAAGTGGTCGACCAATCCGTTGAGGGCCCCAACGGCATCATCGAGCGTGACGATGCCCTGCAACCGCTCGGCGAGGTGATCGTCGAGCTCGGTCAGGTAGCGAGTCGCCAGCTCGTGGATGACGGCACCTTGATCAGGGAAGTAGCGATAGATCGCGGCCTTCGAGATTCCGGCCCGCTGTCCGATCGCCGACATCGTGACCGGCGTGTCTTCTTCGCCGAGTAGTTCTGCGGTCGCATCCAGTATTGCTGTGACCGACCGCCGCGCACGGTCCTGTTTGGGAACCCGGCGCACATCTCTTGACATTCTTTACATCCTCAGTTTGATGAGTGCCGCCCATCAACTGCCTAGCGGACCGAGACTAGGCGCAAATCGTGCCGCCCTGCCCAGTCCTGTGTCAGAAAACGACGTTTCCCGCTGAACGAGGGGAAATCCCACTGTTTCGGCGGCAAAGTCTGACCAAAAGCTGACGTACCGACAGTATCTGGGCCGTTTTGGCCCGGTTTGGGCGGTCAGTTCAGCACGGCGGTCAGAATGATTGGCTCACTCTGGCCATCTCGTTCGACAACCAGCTCCACTGTGTCACCGGAGAAGTTGCTCTGCACAAGGCCAGCAAGCTCATCAAAGGTTGTGACTGGAGCACCATTCACCGTCAAGATTCGATCGCCACTTTGCAGTCCGGCAGCCTCAGCGGCGCCGCCACTCGTGACTTCTTCAACCAAGACACCGACCTGGCCGTCACGGGTCGAACCCGACACTCCAAGCACGCCAGGATCGAGTGCTTCCCCGGCAAGGATGCGGTCAGCCACATTGAGGGCGGTGCTGATCGGTACGGCGAAGCCAATGCCGACGTTGCTGTTTGATGTGCCATCGGTGCGGATCGAGGTGTTGATTCCGATCACTCGACCGGCCCGGTCGGCAAGTGCGCCACCCGAGTTGCCAGGGTTGATGGCGGTATCGGTCTGCAGCATGGCGTTGTAGCCGCCGACCTGGTTCGGAACCGGTCGGTTGAGTGCCGACACAATGCCAGAGGTCACCGTTTGCTGGAGCTGGAAGGGGCTGCCAATTGCCACGGTGAACTGACCAACGACGGGAGCGTCGGGTGACAGTTGGGCCACCGGCAAGTTTGCGCCGTCGGCAACTCGCAGCACTGCGATGTCATTGCGAGCATCCGACCCAACCAACGTTGTTTCGAACGTACGACCGTCCGACGTGCGGATCTGGATCTGTGACGAGTCGGCGATGACGTGCTGGTTTGTCATCACGAGGCCATCTCGGAAGACAACACCAGAACCGAGACCGAGATCGGTCTCGACCTGCACGACAGATGGGCCAAGAATCTGTGCGACGAAGGCTGCGGGCTCGAGCTCCCCGGCGACTGGGGGCGGTGATGCCGAGGAACTCGGCCCGGCACCCGCGTCCTCCGACTGGGCAGATTCGGAGGGTGGGGCGCTGACCTCGACAACAGGGGCATCTGTTGTAGCGAGGTCGTCCTGGGTCAGTTGGGCGACACCAAATCCGCCGGCGACAAGTGCCGCTCCAGCCACGAACGCAACTCCCATTCGAGCGATCCGACCGCCTCGGCCTGATGAGGCTGGAGGGGTGGCCTGCGCTGATGCAGCCCCGAGGGGTTGCACGAGCGTTGGCGCCTCAACGTCGGCGAGGGCAACGCCACCCGCCATGGTGGAGGGGCGGGCAGCCGCTGATGGCGGCCGGACCGGAGGCTCGATGTTTGGAAGTTGGGGGTTGGAGGAGTCGTTCATGTCAGTCGGAGTGAGTATCGGACGAGTTGACTGGCCGCCTGAGGTATCTCAGGTGTTCAGTTGGAACCGTTCGGTAGATTCCCTGACCCGTGAAGCAACCCTAAAGATCAGGGTTGAAAGCGTCAGTAAACGCGTCACTTAGGTGTGCTTTCGGCTGAGCGCACCAGCGCAGATGCGCGACGTCACACTGGCTCTGGCTCTGGCTCTGGCTGGAGCTGATTCGCTCGCACCACAATGCTCATCTCGCCGGCTGAGCCGTCGAGTTGAAGCACCGGGGTTAGCTGACCGGCCAACGACGCCAAGATGGCGTCACCCTCTTGGCGATCCTCTTCAGCGACCAGCTCAAAGTCAGCGCCGTTGTCGAGACGTTCGATCACCTGGGGGGTAAAGCCAACCGCCGACCTGATGGCCAAGGCCGAAGCCACACCCGCACCGTCGATGCCCGTCCGCTCGCTGGTTGAGAAGACGTTGGCTCGCCCAACAACGGGCGCAAGCGTCGACACGACAGCTGTTGCGAGCTCGACTCGATCGGTGAGAACTAGCACGGAGCTGATGCCGAGCGCATCGGCTGATTCCTCAACACTCTCGTGGTCGAGTTCGCCGTGAAACGCGAGCAAGGCTCGTTCCTGAGCTCGACGACGTTCAAACGCTCGGTCGGTAAACACAAGCACCGAGACGCCAGCGTCTTGGAGCTGCTCGGCAAATTGCAGATGCCAGCGATCGGCGCCAACGAGAGCAACCGCTCGCTGGGGAGGACGGGCGACTCGCAGATACCGGGCGGCCGGCACGGCGGTGAACCCGTAGAAGAGCACGGTGAGCACGATGACCGAGAACACCGTGGCCACGATGGGGCCTGGGTCGAGCTCGGCTTCTTCGATCTCGAGTGCGAAGACAGCAGACACGGCGGCCGCGACGATGCCGCGCGGCATCACAAAGGCGAGGAACGAGCGTTCGCGGGTGGTGAGCGACGAACCAACCGTTGATGCTGCGACGGAGAGCGGCCGGGCGATAAAGATCAGAATGAGCGTGAGGATGACGGCGCGAGGCAGCACGTCTGCCACTTCTTGCAGGTCGACTCGAGCCCCGAGCACGAGGAAGAGGCCGCCCAACACGAGCAACCCGAGCTCTTCTTCGAACTCGAGAATGTGACGAGACGGTGCCCGCTTCTGGTTGGCCAGGGTGAGTCCGAGCGCGGTCGTGGCCATCAGTCCGGCTTCGGGCTGAATCAGGTCGGCGAGGGCAAACGAGCCGATGGCCGTGGCAAGCGCAACGGGGTTGTGAAGATGATCGGGAACCCAATGGTGGCCAATGGCAAAGGCCAACGCGATGCCGAGCCCTCCACCGATAAGGCCGCCGGCGACCAGCGTGGTGGCAATGCGAATTGATGCCTCGACGGGTCGAGATCCTTCAAGAACAGCATCGAGCACGACCACGCCGAGCGTGGCGCCGATTGGGTCGATGACAATGCCTTCCCACCGAAGCACCTCGGCCACGGAGTGGCGCGGCTTGGCCAAGCGCAACAGTGGCTGCACCACCGTTGGTCCGGACACCACAAGAAGGGCACCGATGAGCGCGGCGATGGCTCGGCGCACGTCGAGTAGGTAGTACGCCGAGACGCTGCCAATGATCCACGTGATGAGGGCGCCGACGGTGACAAGGCGGCCTACGACCGAGCGAACTTCGCCAACCCGATCGAAGCGAAGGCCGAGACCACCTTCAAACAGCAGGATTCCGACGCCGAGCGACACGATCGGAAAAAGCACATCGCCAAACTGCTCGTCTGGATTGACGATGCCGAGACCTGGGCCCACCAGCACACCCGCTGGCAGCAGAAGAAGGATCGAAGGAATCCTGAGCTTGCTCGCGAGCCACAGACAGGCGACGCCCACCACAACAACGGCGGCGATGGCCGTGGTTACGTTGCTTCCGGCGGCGAAGATTCCGGACGCGAACGGCGCCATGGCAAGACTTGCGGATACCAAGAGGCTGAGACTAGCGGCCTGACTAGCTCGAGGCTTGACGTAGGAAGTCCTTCATCAGCGGCATCCCTCGGCCAGCTTGGGCCCAGAAGTCGTAGGTGCCACTCTCGTTCAGCTCGTTCGCAGCATCTGCGAGCCCGCCAAGCGATGCCAGATAGAAGCCACTACCAACCGAGATCCGAGCCACGCCAAGCGCGGCAAGTTCGGCCACCGTTGGCGTCCCGTTCATGGCGAGAACGTTGACGGGCAGATCGACGCCGGACACGACGGCGGCGACCTGGTCTGCCGCCTTCAGGCCAGGTGCATACAGGACATCGGGCCCCACTGCACTGAAACGCTGAAGCCGATCGAGGGTGTCGGCCATGCCTTCTGACGAGGTGGGATCAACGCCGCGAATGAAGTTCTCGGCCCGGGCGGTGACCACAACGGTCCGACCGCACGAACGTGCGGCTTCGACGGCCGCCTCGACGCGGGCGGTTGCCAACTCCGCGTCGTACATCCCGTCGCTACCGTTGTAATCCTCGATCGAGAATCCGACGACCGTGCTGCGTTCCAGCAGAGCCGACACGTTGGCGGCAACGGCCTCCGGCTCGTGAGCGAATCCATTCTCGAAGTCGACCGAGATCGGCACGTCGACAACCTCGGCCAGATCAGCTGCGTGATCAATCGCTTCATCAAGACTGATGACGCCATCAAATCGCCCGAGCGTTGCTGCGAAGCCTGCGCTCGTAGTGGCCAACGCCGAGTAGCCGGCGGTGACGAGCGCGATAGCAGATCCACGATCCCAAGGATTCGCCAACAAGAGCGGCTTGCGTGGCGTGTGCAGATCAAGCAGACGTTGGCCGAGGTCAGAAGAGGTGCTCACGCAACCATTCTCACCCAGGACCTTGGTGCTCGTTCAGTGCGCAGGCCAATTGTCGCTGCACCCAAAGAAGGGCGGCCTGTTGCGCGGCGGCGGGTTAGGCGGTGCGAGCCCGCTTCGGCCCAGCCTTGCCTCGCTTGGTCTTTGGCCGTGGCTTACCGGAGCGCTTGGAGGCTTTCGCCTTGCCGCCCGACTTTGGCTTCCCCGAGCCAGGCTTGCCGCCCTTGCCCTTGCCGTACGGCTTGCCACCAGACTTGGGCTTGCCTCGACCGGCCGGGCGTCCGCTGGAACGTCGACGATCGCCGTCTTGTTCGGAGCGTTCACTCCGCTCAGATCTTTCGGACCGG
>CALLGK010000244.1 GCA_938009905.1 uncultured Acidimicrobiales bacterium
CCGAACGTCAACATCCATTGTCGTCACCGTTTGCCCGCTCCCAATTTCGCCATGTCCGCACCGCCATTTGCGAACACGTCTCATAATGGCCGATTCAGACGGCCGTGTCGCCTTTCAACCGTGGGTTAAATCACCCGCGAGTTAGCGACGTTGCGACTGGTTAGTGCGCGCCGCTGGGTGAGCGCCTGCTGACCTAGGCGTCGAGCACGACGGCGCCGCCGTCGGCTGGCCCCGCGAGAGGCGGTTCGCTCGACCAGGGGAAGTTGATCCAGTCGTCGGTTCGCTTCCACACGTAGTCGCACTTCACCAAAGAGTGGGACTTCTCGTAGAGCACGGCGGTTCGCGACTCGGCGACGACGTCTTGGCAGAACTCATGCACGGTCTTCAACGTGTGGCCGGTGTCTGCGACGTCGTCAGCAACCAGCACCTTGGCGCCGGTGAGGTCGAGCTTGTCGAGGTAGGGCGGAAGCATGATGGGCACGTCGAGCCGCTCGTCGACGCCCGAGTAGAACTCGAGGTTCATCACGTAGAGGTTCTTCACGGACAGGGCGTAGCCAAGTGAGCCAGCAGCGAAGAGCCCGCCGCGGGCGATGGCGAGAATCATGTCTGGTTGGTAGTCGTCGTCGGCGATCATGCCGGCGAGCTCCCGAATTGCCGTGCCGTAGGTTTTCCAGTCGAGTTCTTCGCGAACGTCAGACATGATGATGCTCTCCGTGAGATTCAGATGGTTGCGGGTGACAGTGTGCCGTGGCCATCCAGAAGATCCGGCGTGCTGAGCGGCTAGGCGTGCTGAGGGTTAGGCGTGTTGCGCGTTGAGGTAGTTGTAGACCGTGAAGCGCGAAACTTCGAGCCGGTCGGCGATGTCTTCGACCGCCTTGCGAAGCGTGAACGCTCCGAGCTGGTCCAGACGATGAACCGCACGCTGCTTGCCCGCTCGATCTAGCCCGGCGACTGGCTCACCGAACTCTCGCTCTACCTGGTCGACGAGCCGATCGAGCGCATTGTGAACGCCGTCGAGTCGAAGACCGCCGACGAGCGTTCCCTCGAACTCCAACGGGATGTCGCCTGGTTCGGTTTCGTTCGGCCCAACGATGCGACCGCCAAGGGCAGCCGCAACCGGCTCGACTCCGACGAGGAACGGGTGCATGGGGGCACGTTATCCACAGGTGTCGGCCACGGCGAGTGGGCGTGGGCGATTGTGTGCAGTGGGAGCCCCCTGACGCGGGGGTTTGGTGTCGTTTGGGTTACAGTCTGTGGCCGTGTGGAGGTCAGCCAGGCTTGAAGATCGCGACGAGGTCGCGCTCGGCGAAGCGCCCCGTGCGCTCGCCGCCACTGGTGGTTCTCGATCACCGATGGTCGCTCGGCTCATCGCAGGCCTGTGTGTGCTGCTTATCGCCTCGGTCATGCCGTTCTCAGCCTCAGCGCAAGACAAAGAGGAACAAGCCCGCGACGAGCGTCAGCGTGTGCGGGACGAGAAGGCAGAAGCCGCTCGCGAGCTCGATATTGCTCGAGCCGACGACGCGGCGGTAGCAACGGCACTGCGCGACATCACCGACATCGTCAATGCGCAGCAGGCCGAGGTCGACGAAGCGACCCGCCAGCTCGAACTCGCCAACGAGACGGCCACGGCGGCTGAAGCCGCCATCGCCGAGGCCGACGTCGAACAGGCCGAGCTCGAGGCGGGCCTCGCCAACCGGGCGGTCGCTGGCTTCCTCAATAGCGATCGGGGAGCGGCCACCTTCTTCAACTCAGAGGATCTCACCGAGGCCATCAGGCAGAACTCGATGCTCGAAGAGGCCAACGCCGACACGGGTGACCTGCTGGAAGAGCTCCGCATCGTGCGCGAAGACCGTGAGGTCGCCGAAGCGCTGGCCGCAGAAGCAGTGCTCGAAGCTGCTGCGCTCGAGGTTGAGCTCGAAGAGAAGCTGGCGAATTGGGAGGTCGAGAAGGCCGTCCAAGAAGAGCTGAAGGCCGAGATGGCCGCACGAGTGGCTGACTGGGAAGCCGAAGTCGCTGAGTTCGAGGCCGAAGACGCTCGACTCACCCAGATCATTCGCGAAGAGCAGGCCAAGAAGAACCCGGTGGTGCCCACGTCGGCCCCCGCTCCCGGTTCTGCGTCGGTGTCCGGTTTCCAGTGGCCGATCAACGCTCCCGTCAGCAGCGGCTACGGCTACCGAGTCCATCCCATCTTCGGCACGAAGCGACTGCACAAGGGGCTCGACCTCGGTGCTGGTTCAGGCACCCCGATCGCCGCCGCCAAGGATGGCACTGTCATCTCGGCCGGCTGGCAGGGTGGCTATGGCAACACGGTGGTGATCTCACACGGAGACGGCATCACGTCGCTCTATGCACACCAGTCGAGCATCGCCGTCTCGAACGGGCAGGAAGTGAGCCGAGGCGACATCATCGGCTACGTCGGATCAACCGGTTGGTCAACCGGCCCGCACCTGCACTTCGAGATCAGAGTCAACGGCGTCGCCGTCGACCCGATGCCCTACATGCCCTAGTTCCCCGGTCGGGTTGGGGGCTCAGACTCGGACGTTGATGGTGTGCCAGCCGCTGGCGCCGTTTGGAGCCGGAGCGGTGCGAGTCTCGGTTTGCGTCACACCATCGCCGTCGGTCGCCCGCACGCGGATGCGGTGATCGCCAGGGGTGGCTTCCCAGTCGAGACGCCATTGACGCCACGAATGGATGCCGAGTGCCTCGCCGAGGTCGGCCTCGATCCAATCGCCCTCGTCGATCTGCACTTCGACCCTCTCGACGCCGCGGCTTGGGGCCCATGCGACGCCGGCAATCGGTGTGTTGGCGCCGGCAACGATGGCCTGGCCACGGCCGGGCGTGTCGATGCGGGACTGCGTCTTGACCGGCCCGTCCTTCGACCAGCCACGGGGAATCCAGTAGCCGTTGAAGTCTTCCAGGGTGGTCATCGTGATCGAGTCGAGCCACTTGGTGGCCGACACGTAGCCATACAGGCCACTGATCACAAGGCGAGCGGGAAAGCCGTGTTCGATGGGGAGCGGCTCGCCGTTCATGGCAACGGCAACCATCGCGGTGCGACCGTCGTAGGCCAGATCGGTGGGGAACCCGCAGTTCCATCCGTCGACAGATCGGCTGCTGATCTGGGTGGCCCTCGCCGGGTCGATCCCGGCCTCGTCGAGCAACTCGGTGAGCGGCACGCCTTGCCAGATGGCGTTACCCACCAGCGAGCCGCCGATCTCGTTTGAGACACAGGAGAGCGTGACCGGGGCGGTCATGGTGGCTCGCTCGAGCAGGTCTTCGTAGGTGAAGGTGAGCGGCGTGTCGACCATGCCGTCGATCGTGAGGGTCCAGCCGTCTGGGTCGACCTGGGGCACCAGCAACGCCGTGTCGATGCGGTAGAACTCGTCGTTTGGAACGACGGCGGGGCTGATGCCAGCTGTGCCGGCAACCGGGCTGGCGTCGGCTTTCGCCACCATGTCGATGACGTCGTCAGGAATGGCGAGTGTGCCGGGCTGCACTTGGGCTCGAGCCTCGGTGGCCGAGAACCGGTTGCGTAGATTGCCGGCAGCGAGAGCGCCGAAGGCGGCGAGGCCGGCGACAGCGCCAGACCAGCCGACAAAGGTTCGACGGCTGACCGAACCGTTGGTGACCGCAGGGACGTATTCGCGGCCTTCTGATTCGGCGGTGGCCTTGGCGATGAAGTCCTGCATGATCGGACCGCGAGTGGCGGCCAGCAGCAAGGCGAGGACGCCGATACCGACCGATGCGGCCACGAGGGCAATAAAGAATCCAGCCGTCGCACTGCTGCGGGCATCGACTGCCATCGCCCAGAACCCGACGGCACCAAAGGCGGCAATACCAAGTGCGCCACCGGCGAAGCTGCGGCGAGCGGCCACGACACCGAAGAAGGCAGCGAGGAGGAAGCTGATGATCAGCGTGCCGGCAATGAGCGCCTCTTTGTCAGCCAAGCCAAAGACGGCCTTGCCGAAGTCGACAACGGCGACGGGCGCTTCGTCGACCACTCGGTTGGCCACGGCCGTGACGGGTCCAGGACGGCCACTGGCCGCGGCGGCCACAAACTCACCAGATGCCAGCGCAGCCGCACCAGCAAGAACTCCGGCCAGAGCACCCTTTGGTGCGCTGACGTTGGACGCTGATGCAGCAGGCGCAGCGCCGGTGGTGGCGCTGTCGTCTGTTGATGGTGCGTTGTTGGGTGTGTCTGTGGTGGTCATGGTGGCGTTCTTCGTGAGAGCGACTCGTTGATCAAATCGGCAGGGCTTCTACAACTGTGACGCAAAGAACCAGCTAAGTACCGATCATGTTCCTCTGTTCAGCACTTGTTCACGGGTGTTTTTGCATGCGGGGGGAATGGCCCAACTTGCTGATTGGTTAGTTCTGTCGTGCACAACACCCCCATTTTGCTGCGAGTCGGAGCGCTGATGCTCGCGCTGACGCTTGGCGCGACCGCGTGCGGTTCCTCCTCCGACGAAACTACGTCACCAACGACCGGTGCCGACGTCTCGGCTGAATCTGCTGATTCCACCGAGTCTGACGACAGCGCAGCCGATGACAGTGGCAACGATGACGGCGAGGCACCCGACGACGAGTCGGACAGCGACGGTGGTGACGGTGCTGCTGAAGACGGTGCTGCTGATGAAGAGAGTGCCGCTCCGGCGGCCGAAGAGGTCTTCCCAGACGTCGACGTTCTTTCGATCACCGATGGTGCGACGGTCAACCTCGCTGAAGAACTCGGAGGTGGCGACACCGCCGTGCTCCTGTGGTTCTTCGCACCGCATTGACCCTCCTGCCGGCGGGAGGGTCCCGCTGTCGAGCAGT
>CALLGK010000245.1 GCA_938009905.1 uncultured Acidimicrobiales bacterium
TGAGCACCCAGACACCATCTTTGCTCGCATCGACGAGCTCACCTCGGCCACCAGACACTTTGAATTCTTCTGGATGCCAAAGCTCGACAAGTGCGCTTGCAAGACGCTGGACGAGACAGACGCTGAGCCAGACGACATGCCAGACAGCAAGCTCGAACGGGTCGGCTGGAGTCACAACATCATCTCGTCGATCAGGGACGACAAGCACACCGAGATGGAGTACTCCGTGCCAGCCGAGCAGGGTCCGGCGTGCTTCAACGAGGTGCGCGAAATGATTCAGCGAGACTTCCCCGATCTTGAATGGCCGCTCGAGTATCGGACGGTGAAGAGCGATGATCTGTGGATCAGTGCCGCCACAGGGCGCGAGACCGTCACCATCTCGGCTCACCAAGACATCAGCCTCGACGACCGCGATCTCTTCGAGGCCTGCGAGGAGATCTTTCGCCGCTACGAAGGCCGCCCGCACTGGGGCAAGGTGCACTATCAGAGCGGTGACGAGCTTGCCGAGCTCTACCCCCGCTACCGCGACTGGTGGCGTGTGCGGGATGAGCACGATCCCGACGGCCGCTTCGTCACCGCTGACCTTGAGGCCCTGCGCCCGTCAACCATCTAACGATCGACGATGACCTCGACCAGCTCGAGTCTCTTGCGCGTGTTCGTACTTGTCGCCTTGTTGGCTTCAGCGTGCGCCACGGGAGGCGATCCCGCTCTGCGCGCCCCTACCGAGGCGACATGCACCGACGAATCCGGTGAGCTCACCGAGCTCAGTATCGACGTGCCAACGGAGGCGCCGCCAGGGTCTGAAACTGCGCTTGTGTACACGCCGGCCTGCCTGAACCTCGACGATGCCCACTTGCTGATCATGTTCCATGGGGCCGGCCAGCAACCAACGGCGTGGACCGACGATCCGGTCGGCATTCACACCGTCTCCGACGAACTCCTGGCCAACGACGACATCAATCAGACGGTGATTGTGGCCGTCGGCGGTGCGCAGAATCCAGGCTTCGCCGACACCGCTGTCAGCCCGTTGCTTGCTGCCATCGAGGCCAAACTTGGTGGAGTACCCAGGTTGATCACGACGCTGGGATTCAGCTTGGGCGGGCCGACAGCGCTGCGGGCGGCGATTCACCCCGAGCTACAAGCCGATTCGCTCGTACTTGTGGGTTCGGTCTGGACCGATGACCTTCCTGAGCTGATCAATGAGGCCGATGCTGACGGGCGACTGTCGATCACGCGCGTGTTCCTCGACGCCGGCGTCGACGACAGTTTCGGCGACTCCATTCCCGACCAACAGGCCGCGTTTGAATCGCACGTCGCCTCACTCAAGATCGATCGAGCACCGGGCGGACACAGCGTCGAGTACCTGGCGAGCCGCACGACCGAGTGGCTGTTGTGGGTGGCTGGCTAGGCGGACAGCACCAACCGGACAGCACCAAACTGAGCGCTAGGGCTTTGGTCCCCACGGAGCCGGGTTCAGCAACTGAATCTCTTGCCGAAGAATCATCGGTCGGAGCTGACCCGCGAACTGCATGAACGTCTCGTCTTCAAAGAGACGCTTCCAGAAGTCTCGCCGAGCCGCATCGTCGTCGAAGCGCCACAAGTGGATGAGTTGATGAAGTGGCCCGGTGTCGCTCGTGAAGTAGCCGACGAGGTTCGCAGAGAATCCACCAGCCTCAAGCGCCGCATATCCCTCGTTGGAGTAAAGAGCGATGACGTCGTTCATCTTGCCAACGGTGATGTCGTAGGTACGTCGTTCGTAGATCGTCATGGCTGGACGCTACTCAGGCTCCACCCGGCAGCTATAACGCGTCTCACTCACCACAAGCCCACGAATCTCGAAGTCTTTGGTCACGTCATCCGACACCCAACCCTGGCGTTCATAGAACCGACGAGCACGATCGTTCTCGGTGAGCACCCACAGGAATGCCGGGTTGTAGTTCTTGGAGCGAAGCTCGCTCATCGTCGCCTGCATCAGGGCGTAGCCCGCTCCACTCCCCCAGTGATCTGGATCGACGTACATCGCCCACAGCTCGCCCGGCTCACAACCGTCCATGCCAGGCTCGGGTGTTGCTCCTTCTTCTTGCCGAAACGCGCCGGCGTTCAAGAACCCAACGACCTCGCCGTCGACTTCGACTACGGCATTGTGCGGGAACGGCAAGTTGCCAACCGGCACCTCACCCCTGAGGATTCGGCGCCACTCGTCGATGCGCTCATCGACGTTGAGGTTGTCGAGATATTCGTCAGAGACAATCCCTCGGTAGGCCACCTGCCACGAACGCACGTGAACACGACCGATTGCCTCGGCATCAGCCTCGACTGCTTCACGAACCGTCATGCTCATGGTTCGATCCTGTCTGGCAAGGTCAGCCTGGGCAAACGACTTTGGTCTAGGCCTCGGGCAGGATCGGTGCCAGATAGTCGAGGCCGCGGTCGATGACATCGACGAGTTTGACCGTTTCATCGACGACCCATTCGTTCAGCGCAGCGTCGATCACACCCATGACGGCGGCGCCAAGCACGCGGGCTCGAAACGCCGACTCCTCGTCGACCGCATCTGTCTGGAACTCTGCTGCCAGTCGTTCGATCCAGCGTTGGCTCACCACGGCGTATCCCCGGGCGAAATCGGGCAGCTGCAACGCAACCATCATCGCCCGTCGCACGGGTTCCGGATCGGCATCGATGTGGACGCTGATGTGGTGTGCCGCGTAGAGGACGCGACCTCTGACGGAGTCGTCGTCATGCTCGGCTCGCCATACCCGAAGTGCCTCGTCGAATTCTTCGAGCCAGAGCGTTGGCTGGATGTAGACGAGGTCTTCTTTGCTGTCGACGTAGCGGAAGACCGTCCGACGAGACACGCCCGCTCGCTGTGCGATGTCATCGATTGTCGCCGTCGGCCCGATCTCTTCGAATGCCTGGGTCGTGGCAGCACTGAGGCTGAGCATCGTGGCTCTTCGGTGTTCGGCACGGGTGACCATTGCGGGCCATCGTAGCCGCATCTGTCACAGAGTGACAGGAAACACGTTGACGAATCACTGTCACTGAGTGACAGTTAGAGCACAAACCAAGCATGTGCGACGCACAGACCAAAGGACCGACATGAGTGACACGATTGTGATCGACAGCCTCGACGATGTTCTGACCGGCGCTCCCTTCCGCGAGCGCCACACCCGTCGGGTCGACCTCCCCATGGCTGAGGTGTGGCCCGCGCTGCTGGCGTGCGAACTCGATGAAATCGCCGTGTTCGGGCCACTGATGCGACTCCGCACGCTGCCGGGTCGGCTTCTTGGACGCGAGACGGCGCTCGATCAGATGCCGTCGGGCCCCATGCTCGACATGATGACCGAGACCGAGTTTCGGTATCTGCGACGCGACGAGGAGCCGGTCGATGGACGTGGACTCGTCATGTTCGGAGCCATCGGTCAGTTCTGGAAGCCCGTTGGTAACAAGCCCATCGATCTCGACAGCCTCGCGGAACACTTGGCATTCAACGAGCCGAACCACGCCATCATTGCCGCCTCACTCGAAGCAGTCGATCACGGTGACCATGTGGAACTGATTACCGAGACGAGGGTGAAAGGCACTGACGCTGGCGCCAATCGGAAGTTTGCTCCGTATTGGGCACTGATTCGGCTACCCAGCGGATTCATCCGTCGTTGCTGGCTCGCCGCCATCGAGCGGACCGCTCGAGGAGAGAGCCGCAACGCGGCCTGAGGCCGGCACTGCCCGGCATCGCATTGCAGGATTACGCCGCCAGCCTCATCGGCAACGGTCGCTCGCATCTCCACGATCGTCCCTGACGTTACGGTGGCTCGCCGTGACGTTCACGGTGCGAGCCACGATTCTCCAAACGCCTGAGCCGGGCCAGCTCGACGTGCGCGAAGAGCAGCTGATTCACGTCGACAGCGACGGCACGATCAGCGCCATCGAGCCGGCCAACGGTGCGCCAGCCGACATCGAATTCGGGCAGTCGCATGCACTACTCCCGGGCGTGATCGACACGCACATTCACGCTCCCCAGTGGCCACAACTCGGCACGGGGCTCGACCTGCCGCTCGACAAGTGGCTGTTCGAATACACGTTTCCGATGGAGGCTCGATGTGCCGATCTCGACTTCGCAACATCGGTGTGGGCCGGCATGGTGCCGAGCCTTCTGGCCACCGGCACAACCACGGCCGTCTACTACGGCTCGGTGCACGAACCGGCAACAGCGGCCCTCGCGCAAGCGTGCGTAGATCACGGTCAGCGAGCGTTCGTTGGACGAGTAGCGATGGACCATCCCGAGGGCACGCCGGAGTGGTACCGCGATCGATCCGCTAGCGACGCCATCGCCGCCTCAGCCGCATCGATCGATGAGATCCATCGGATTGGGGGCGGGCCAGGGGCCCGAGTGCAGCCGATTCTCACGCCACGGTTCATTCCGGCCTGCACGGACGCGCTGCTGACCGGCATGGGCGAGTTAGCCGAGGCAACCGGCGTGCTCGTGCAAACCCACTGCTCCGAGAACGACTGGGAGCACAACTATGTGATCGATCGGTTCGGCTGCAGCGATACCGAAGCACTCAGCCGGTTCGGACTCATTCGCGATCACACCGTGTTGGCGCACGGCGTCTTCCTTGGTGTCGACGACCGTCGCCATCTGATTGACATCGGAGCAGGAGTGGCCCACTGCCCGCTGTCGAACGTGTACTTCGGCGACGCGGTCTTTCCCGCCCGTCAGAGCATCGAGATGGGACTTCGAGTTGGTTTGGGCACCGATATCGCCGGCGGGCCTGAAGCATCGGTGCTACGCAATTGCGGCCAAGCGGTCAGCTCGGCGCGCATGCTGCAAGACGGCGTCAACCCGCAACTCGAACGTGACGTGAGGGGTCGCGCAGACTCCCGCATCGACATCACCACGGCGTTTTGGATGGCAACGGTCGGTGGAGCCGAGCTGCTCGGTATCCCCGCAGGGCTGCTTGAACCGGGACGAGTCTTCGATGCGTTTGCCGTAAACCTCGAACGCTTCGCCTGGGACGACATCGACGATTGGGACCGCACATTCGAGAAGCTCGTTCGCGGTGCAGGAAGCGCCGACATCGAGCACGTCTGGGTTGATGGCGTCAGCGTGTTGAGCAACCGAAACTAATCTGTTGCCATGAACCTCCCCGACCAGACGCTGCTCGCCGACGAGGTCGGATCGAGGCTTACCGGCATTGTCGACGAACTCACCGGACTGTCAGAGATCAACAGCGGCAGCTTCAACCCCGCAGGCGTGACCAAAACGGCCGAGCGGCTTGGCGACTGGATCAGCTCGCTCCAACCGAGCGACGTGTCGCTCGTGCCCATCGATCCATCGCCGGTGATGGGTGATGACGGCACGATCGACGATCGGCCGGTCGGCTCCGCACTTGTCGCATCAAAGAACCCGGACGCCCCGACGCAGGTGCTGCTGTTTGGCCATGTCGACACGGTGTTTCCGGCTGACCATGAGTTTCAAACGGTGACCCGCAACGGCGACATCCTGTCTGGACCGGGCGTGACCGATTGCATCGGCGGCATGCTCATCGGCATCGAGGCCCTCCGACTCGCTGAACAACATGGCGTGCTCGATGCCGGTCTCGGCTGGACGTTCGTTGCCGTGCCAGATGAAGAGATCGGATCAGCCGGGTCGAAGCCCGTGCTCGCCAGATACGGCGAAGGCTGCATTGCCGGCCTCGGATTCGAACCTGCGCTACCGGACGGGTCGCTCTCGAACGCCAGGAAGGGCTCGGTCACCGTGCACGCCGTTGTGTCCGGTCGGCCGGCACACGTCGGACGCGAGCATGCGCTTGGTCGCAGCGCCATTCGCGGACTCGCCGAATTCATCGGCAAGGTCGAGGCGCTTACCGACAAATCGATCACGGTGAACTGCGGCAAGATCACCGGCGGTGGCCCACTCAATGTTGTGCCCGACCATGCGGTTGGCAGCTTCAACATTCGCGTGCTCGACCCGGAGGCCGAAGCTCGCGCTCGCGAGCACTTCACCAACGTCGCGGCGACGTTCACCGAGACACCGATTGAGCTTGTTTGGACTGGCCACCGGCCGGCAAAGATCCCCGGTCCGGGGCAACACAGGCTCTTGGAGATCGGCCACGAGCTGATGGGTGAGCCAGTTCCTGTCACTGATACCGGCGGCTGTTGCGATGGCAACGATCTGGCCGCTGCTGGCCTGCCGAATCTCGACACCCTCGGGATTCGAGGCTCTGGCATTCACTCGAGTAACGAGGTTGCCGACGTCACGTCGATTCCGGGACGAGCCGCCTTTGCCGCCGGCCTCCTCGCCGGCCTTGCGGGACAGTCGCAGCTCGCATGACAGAGCTCCACCTCGATGGCCTTGTTGGGCCGACACACTTTTATGGAGGACTCGGCTACGGCAACTTGGCCAGCGCCCGAAGTGCCGATTCCGTCTCGTCACCGAAGCGGGCGGCACTGCAAGGGCTGGCAAAGATGCGGGCCGTCCATGCGCACGGCGTCCCGCAGGGCATCTTGCCGCCACGACCTCGTCCCGACTGGCCCTTGCTGAGCGCATGCGGTTTCGACGGCGACACGCCGTTGGCCTCGGCTCGAGAAGATGCGCCAACGATTTTGAAAGCTGCGTGGTCGACCTCGTCGATGTGGACGGCCAACGCGGCAACCGTCACGGCCTCGACGGATGCGAATGACGGCCGAGTACATCTCACGCCAGCCAATCTCAGCTCAACGCTTCATCGAAGCACCGAGGCAGAGCACACCACCCAGATGCTGAAGCTCGCTTTTGCCTCTGATGAGTTCGTGGTGCACGAGCCGTTGCCTGCCGCCCTGCCGGATGAAGGTGCGGCGAACCACATGCAGCTCGGTGCGCCCGGCGAAACAGCCACCACCGTTTTCGTACACGGCCCAGCGGTCACGGCCACTCGATTCCGCTCGCGTCAAAGCGCCGACGCCTCCCAGGCTGTGGCCCGAAGGCACACCGATCGCAATGCGCTGTTTGTGGCGCAGTCTCAACGGGCCATCGACGGTGGTGCATTCCACAACGACGTTGTTGCTGTGTCGAGCGAACGCGTTCTGTTTTGCCATCAGTTCGCGTTCGAGCAGGGAGAGCTGGACCGCATTCGTGCTGCGCAACCAGACCTTGTTGTCGTTGAGATCTCCGATGACACGTTGTCGCTCGACGACGCAGTGTCGTCGTACGTGTTCAATTCCGAGCTCGTGACCGTTGACGGAACGTTGTTGGCCATCGTCGAAGCACGCGTTGCTGAGAGCAAGGGTTCGATGGAGGCGCTAGATCAGCTTGTTGCCGCCACCGGTGCGACCGTCGAGATGTTCGACCTTGGTCAGAGCATGGCCAACGGCGGCGGGCCAGCTTGCCTACGACTTCGGGTGCCGCTCACAGACGAGGAGCTGGCCGCTGTCGATTCGCGCTTCATTCTTGATGAGGCGGGGTTCGATCAGCTCGAACGCTGGGTCAACGAGCACTTTCGAGACGAGCTGAGCGCAGACGATTTGGCCGATCCAGCATTCGCCGAGGAAGTGGCGGCCGCCGATGCTGCCCTGCTGCGCACGCTCAACCTGTCGTATCGATCACGCGCGACGCCATCCTCGTGATGGCTTGTTCGAAGAACAGCTCGGGATCGGTGACCGTGTTGGTGAAGTGGCCGAACAGCTCAAGGCTGATCAAGCCAAACAGCTCAGCCCACACTTCAACACCCTGACCAAGAGCCTCAACGTCGATCGATCGCTCGGTGTAGTCGATCAGGCCAGCGAGCGATGTCGACAAGTCGTTCTTCGGTATGGGTTTGGTGGTTTCGTGACCGCCCATCAGCAGCACCAGCAGTGCTTGCGGCACTCGAGCGGCTGAGGCGATCGTGTCTTGCGGGGCCGCATAGCCAGGAACGGGCGAACCGTAGATGAGCGCATATTCGTGTGGGTTGTTCACCGCCCAGGTTCGAAGCGCTCGGGCCAGCGCGGCAAACTGTGCATGTCGGTCATCGGCGTCAACCTCGGCAACCGCGGCATCGATCGAGTCAGCCAGGTCTTCGTAGGCGTCGATGATCAGCGCGGTCAGCAGCTCGTCACGACTGGCGAAGTAGCGGTAAATCGCCGATGAGGCCATCCCAAGTTCGCGGGCTATGGCTCGAAGTGACAGGCTGCTGGCTCCGCTCTCGGCCATCTGTCGACCAGCGGCGGCCTTGATCTCCGCGGTGAGTTCAGCCCGAACGCGAGCCCGCACTCCCCCAGCCTTCTTGCTTGCACCGCTCGCCTGCGTTGTGTCTGCGGACTGTTTCGTCTTTTTCTTGGAGGTCGCCATCAAGGCTCCATGGTGAGGCACAACGGAGCCGATTGCAAGAGCGCACGACACAAACGAGAGCAATGCTCTTGCTTTTGCTTCTGCGATGGTTCATAGTGGCGAAACGAGAGCACTGCTCTCGTTTCAGATACCTAGTCGCATCAAGGAGACATCTCATGCCCAGCCACGTGATTATTGGAGCCGGCGCCACCGGCACCGCCACCGCACTCGAACTGGCTGACCGCGGCCACGCCGTCAAGGTCATCACTCGCTCGGGATCGGGCCCGGCCCACCCGTCAATCGAGCTCATCAAGGCAAACGCCAGCGATCCCGAGACGCTCACCCGCCACGCCAATGGCGCCGCAACGATCTACAACTGCGCCAACCCGCCGTACAACAAGTGGACAACTGACTGGCCTCCACTCGCAGCATCGATCCTGCGGGCGGCAGAAGCCACCGGCGCCGTGCTCGTGACCTTGAGCAACCTCTATGCCTACGAGGTCGGCAAGCCCATGCGAGCCACTGACTCGCTTCACCCTCCTTCCGTGAAGGGCAAGGTGCGGGCCGACATGTGGCACGAGGCGTTGCGAGCCCACGACGAAGGACGAGTGCGCGTGACCGAGGCCCGAGCGTCCGA
>CALLGK010000246.1 GCA_938009905.1 uncultured Acidimicrobiales bacterium
TTCCGTGACTGTCACACCACATCTTTACGGTCACGGGCATGGAACTCACCGCAGTTTTTGCCGTTGCTCTTCTCGCTGTCGGGATCGGACTCCTTCTCGGATCCGGTCTCGGTCGCCGTCGACCCTCCGATTCCGTCGCACCACCAGCCGACACAGAAGCCGTCGTGGCGGCTGCCCTTGATGCCGTTCGACAAGAGCGGGGCGAAACCATGCAGCAAGCCCTCGACACCGTGCTGTCTGTCGCCTCGTCGAAGCTTGGCGATCAGCTCGAGGCTGGCAAGCAGGTGATCGACCGCGAACACACCGTGGTGAGCGAGCAGGTGGCGCACCTTCAGGGCGAGCTGCGTCGAGTGGGCGACCTTGTCACCAGCCTCCAGCAAGAGCGGGCAGAACAAAACGGTCGGCTTACAAACGGACTCGAACAAGCTCTGGCCGTCACTTCAACGCTGGCCGATACCACCCGCTCGCTTCGCGAAGCGTTGGCGTCGCCGAAGGCTCGGGGCCAGTGGGGCGAACGCATGGCAGAAGACGTGTTGCAGGTGGCGGGCTTTGTCGAAGGCGTCAACTACACCAAGCAGACGCATCTCGAAGGCGGCGGCATCCCCGACTACACCTTCCGGCTGCCGAAGGGGCACGTCGTGCACATGGACGTGAAGTTCCCGATCGACAACTACCTGCGCTGGATGGAGACGTCGCACACCGCCGATGGCGAGCCCTACATCAAGGCCTTCCGACGCGACGTGCGCCACCGGGTGAAGGAACTGGCCGACCGGGCCTACATCGACCCAGCCACCACCGTCGACTACGTGCTGCTCTTCATCCCCAACGAAAGCGTCTACGGCTTCCTCCACGAGCACGACCCAGGACTCATCGACCTCGCGCTCGCTCAAAAAGTGGTGCTCTGTTCCCCAACCAGCTTGTTTGCCGTGCTCGCCGTGATCCGCCAAGCCGTCGACAACTTCTTGGTTGAGCGCCGCAGCGACGAGATCCTGGCCAAGATCGGTGGCCTGCGAGACCAGTGGTCGAAGTTCGGCGACTCCATCGACAAGATCGGACGCGGCCTCTCGTCGGCCCAGAAGGGCTACGACGATCTCACCGGCACCCGCACCAAGCAGTTCCAGAAGAAGCTGGACGAGCTCGAGCTGGCCCGCGACACCCGAGTGGCCGAGCTCGAACTGTCAGCAAACACAGCGGCCACCGCAGCGGGTGCTGACGCGAGCCTCACCCTTGAGACGCGGGCGCTGCGTCAGGTGGTCTAGCGCCCAAAACAAGTCGCGGGAGCCGTGAATTGGCCCGTGCCCCGCAGCGAGAGTCGTTACCCTCACCCACCATGAGCGAACCGATTCTCGTTGCGGTGGCCTGGCCCTATGCGTCCGGCTCCCGACACCTCGGACACCTGGGCGGGGCCTACCTGCCCGCAGATGTCTTTGCCCGCTACCAGCGCCTGGCTGGTCGTGATGTGCTCATGGTGTCTGGCTCAGACGTGCACGGCACGCCAATCGCGGTGCGGGCCGACGACGAGGGTGTTGCACCCCAAGACATCGTCGACCGCTATCACGGCGAGTTTCTTCGCCAGTGGGACGAGCTCGGCATTTCGTGGGATCTCTACACCACCACCGGCACGGACAACCACGCGCAGGTCACCCAAGAGATGTTCATGGCTCAGCTCGAAGCTGGCCACATCGACCGGCGAGTGTCCGAGCAGCTCTTCGACCCTGAGGCCGAGCGCTTTTTGCCAGACCGCTTCGTCGAGGGCACGTGCCCAAATTGTCAATACACCGACGCTCGTGGTGACCAGTGCGACAACTGCGGTAAGACGCTCGACGCGGTCGAGCTCGGCGACCCGCGCTCGAAGCTCAGCGGCGCCACCCCCATTGTGCGCGAAACCGAGCACTACTACTTCCGCTACTCCGACTTCAATGAGAAGGTTGGGGCGTTCCTCGACAGCCGCGAAGGCTGGCGCTCGCACGTGCTCAACTTTGCCAAGGGCTTCGTTGAAGAGGGCCTGCACGATCGAGCGATCACCCGCGACATCGAATGGGGCATTGAGCTCCCAGTCGACGACCTCGGGCCGGGTAAACGCATCTACGTCTGGTATGACGCCGTCATCGGCTACCTGTCTGCATCGAAGGAATGGGCCGCGTCCACCGACGACCCGGAGGCGTGGCGCAACTGGTGGGAGAACCCAGACGCCAAGAGCTACTACTTCATTGGCAAAGACAACATCCCCTTCCACTGTCTCTTCTGGCCAGCCCAGCTCATGGGCGCAGGCGATCTCAACCTGCCAACCAACGTGCCAGCCAATCAGTACGTCACGTTCAAGGGCGGCAAGGCTTCTGCCTCTCGCGGCATTGGTCTCACGATTCAAGAGGGCCTCGACCTCTTCGAGCCAGACGCCATCCGCTTTGCGCTGGCAGCGGCCTTCCCAGAACAGGCCGACACCGAGATCTCAGTTGAAGAGATTGCGCGTCGTGTCAACGAAGAGCTCGTGGCGACCTGGGGCAACCTTGTCAATCGCGTGCTGTCGATGACCCACAAGAGCTGCGACGGCCAGGTGCTCGAACCGGGCCCACTCGAAGCAGAAGACACCGAGCTGCTGGCATCGGTCGACGCCGCCATCGAATCAGCGGCGGCGCACTTCGAAGCGGTCGAGCTTCGGGCTGCCCTGCGAGACGCCATGGCGTGTGCCCAGTCAGTCAACATGTACCTCAACGCACTCGAGCCGTGGCGAGTGGTGAAAGACGACCTCGCCCGAGGCCAAACCATCCTCCACACCGCCCTCAGCGCCATCAACGGCGCCCGGGTGTTGTTCTCGCCGTTCCTGCCCTTCTCGTCAGCTCAGCTCGACGAGGTGCTCGGCCCGATCAACGGCTGGCAACGCTCGCCGCTGGTGGTCGGCACCCCCATCAACAAACCGACGCCATTGTTCACCAAGATCGACATCGCTGAGTTAGGGGCTGACGACGCATGAGCGAGCACGGCGACGGCGAGGTCGTTCGTGGTTGGTTCGACAATCACTGTCACCTCACGAGCCTCAAGCGTGATCCGGCCGAGGTTGTTGCCGAGGCGGCTGAGCACGGCATCGACCATCTGCTGACGGTGGGCTGTGATCTTGACGACAGTGCCGAGGCAATCGACATCGCGTCGCGATTCGACAACGTGTGGGCCACCGCCGGTGTGCATCCTCACGAGGCTGAGCCGTTCGAGGCACTCGGAGCAGATGGTCCGGCCCGGCTCGAAGCGTTGGCCGAGGCCGACATCGTCGCGATCGGGGAGTGCGGCCTCGACTACTTCTATGAGCACTCACCGCGTGAAGCTCAGCGTCGCGTGTTTGAGTATCAGATCGATCTCGCCAACCGGCTCGATCAGGCGATGGTGATCCACACCCGCGACGCCTGGGCCGACACGTTCGACGTGCTCGACTCGTGCGGCATCCCGCCCCGCACTGTCTTTCACTGCTTCACCGGTGGGCCCGACGAAGCAGAACAGTGTCTCGCCCGCGGCGCGTACCTGTCGTTCAGCGGCATCGTCACCTTTAAGACCGCAGACGATCTGCGAGAGGCCGCTCGCATCACGCCAACCGAGCGAACGCTGGTGGAAACCGACGCTCCGTACCTCGCCCCCGTACCCCATCGTGGACAGAAGAATCGACCCGCATTGGTCAGCGTGGTGGGAGAAACTGTGGCAAATATTCAGAATTTGACACTTCCCGAGATGGCAACGGCCAGTTGGGAGAACGGCAAGCGCCTGTACGGAGCGTGACCAGACGCTCACAGCGTTGATGTTGCGGTTCCGTTACGCCGTGCTTAGGGTGCCGTCCCGTGGGCGAGAGAGATGTTCTTGATCGCGGAAGTTCCGGTTTGGCGTCACGCCAACCATCCCCGAACCGCCGCGCCCCGAACGAACCGTCGGTAAGCCGTACGGGATTGTTCGCTCTCGCTGCGACGACGATTCTCGCCCTTGGCCTGATTGCGGTCATGCAATCGTCCGATGGGCAAACCGTCGTGACCGAAGCGACGACCACGGCCACCGTCGATGACGGCGAGGCCGGCAGCGACACGTCGTCTGCCGCGTCGCTGCTCGACGATGTCGAAAGCGATGATCTATTCTCGGCCGGCGCTCGCGTCGATCTTCCCGACGAGCTTGGTCTCGACGTAGACGAAGACGCGGCCGAAGCGGCAGCTGAGCCAGACGCCACCGAGTCTGCAGACACCGATGAGGCGGCCCCCCCGGACGTGTCGTCGACCGAGCCTTCTCCCTCTGCGGCAAACGCGGAGCCAAGCCCGTCGGCTGGCGAAACCTCCGATGGCGCAACTCGCGAGGCCGAAGCGGCTCCTGCGCCAACCGAGGCACCTACAACCACGGCTGCGCCAACCACAGCGGCACCCACGACCGAGGCGCCGACGACGGCAGCCCCAACAACTGAGGCGCCAACCACGACGGCTGCCCCCACAACCGTTGAGGTTCCGACCACGCAAGCAGCACCGGCTGAAGCCCCGGCCACGGAGGCGCCAGCCGGTGAGCCAACGCCAGAGCAGTGGGAGAAACTGCGGCAGTGCGAGTCTGGCGGCGACTACACGATCGTCAGTTCGAACGGGCTGTACCACGGGGCCTATCAGTTCCATCAAGACACGTGGAACGGTGTCGCCAATTCGATTGGCCGCACCGACTTGGTTGGCGTGCCACCTGAAGTAGTGGCCGCGTTCGACCAAGACACCATGGCGCTTGCGTTGTGGCGTCAGCGGGGCAGTCAGCCCTGGCCTGTGTGCGGCAAGCACTTGCCGCCTGGCCCTTGAGCCGTTCGCCACGACTCACCAAAAGCTCCATCAACGATCTGCTTGATCGTCACGGATTGGCTCCGTCGCGGGCCCTCGGCCAGAACTTCCTGTCTGACCCAGCGATGATCGACAAGATCGTCCGCCTTGCCGGTGTGACACCGGGCGACAAGGTGGTCGAGATCGGTCCCGGCCTTGGATCGCTGACGCTTGGCCTGCTTGATGCTGGCGCAGACGTGCTGGCGGTTGAGATCGATCGGTACCTCATTCCTGCCCTCACCGAGGTGGTCGAGTCGGCGGCGGAGGTGGGTGCAACCAGCAGCGGTTCGGTTCGGGTCTTGCACGCCGACGCGATGACGGTCGACTGGTCAACCGAACTTGGCGACAAGCCAGCGAAGGTGGTGGCCAATCTTCCCTACAACGTGGCAACACCGCTGGTGCTCGATCTGCTGAGCACCCAGCCGCTGCTCAGCTCTTTTCTGGTCATGGTGCAGGCCGAGGTGGGGGAGCGGCTTGCGGCCGAGCCTGGCTCGAAGCGGCGAGGTATTCCATCGGTGATCACCGAATACTGGGGCCGGGCGTCGGTCGTCGGCCGAGTGCCACCGCAGGTGTTTGTGCCCCAGCCCCGAGTCGACAGCGTGCTCGTGCGGATCGATCGTGCCGACGAACCAAACGTCGACGCCCCGTTCGACGAACTGTCGATGCTTGTGCGCACCGGATTCGGCCAGCGCCGCAAGATGCTGCGTCGCAGCCTGTCTGGGTTGCTCGACGAAGAGTCCATCGCGGCCGTTGACGTTGCGCCAACGGCTCGAGCTGAAACGCTCGATCTTGAGGCGTGGGGCCGGCTCACCCGCCAGTACTGTTCAGCGAGTGACTGAGCACGCTTCTGATCCAGCCGCTGGCCTCGTAACCGTTGTGGCCCCGGCCAAGCTCACGCTGTCGTTACGGATGACCGGCCTGCGCGACGACGGCTATCACCTGATCGATGCCGAGATGGTCACGCTCGATTTTCACGACACGCTCGAGATCGACGCATCTGGCGAGGTGTTCGCACTCAACACCCTCACGGTGATCGGTGGCGGAGACGACATTCCCACCGGCCCGTCCAACCTGGTGCTGCGGGCGTTGGCCCTCACCGATCGCCAAGCTGGAATTCGCCTCACGAAGCGCATCCCGTCGCAAGCCGGGCTCGGCGGCGGCTCATCCGATGCTGGTGCGGTGTTGCGATGGGCCGGGTTCGACGATCCGATTGCGGCCGGCAAGTTGGGGGCAGACATCCCGTTTTGCACCGTTGGTGGCCGAGCCCGCGTGACCGGGATTGGCGAAGAGATTGAAGAGCTGCCATTCGAACCTCGTGACCTCACGTTGGTGACGCCGCCGATTGCCTGCCCAACGCCAACGGTGTTCAAGGCATGGGATGAGCTTGGCGGACCTCGCAACGACGAAGGAGTGAACGACCTCGAAGCTGCCGCCCTTGTGGTGGCGCCAGAGCTCGCTCGCTGGCGCGACCAGTTGGCTGAGCGGGCCGGCACCGCACCAACGCTTGCTGGCAGCGGGTCAACATGGTTCGTTGCGGGCCATGTGGCAGGCGATGGCCACGTAACGACGAAAACCACCCCCAAGGGGTGGTTTCCAGGGTCGACCGAGTCGCCGTAACGACCGGGTTGAAGATGCGCCGTGGCGAGCCCCGGCGGCTGATTGAGTTCGTTACTTCTTGTTACGACGTTGCACGCGTGTGCGCTTCAGAAGCTTGCGGTGCTTCTTCTTGCGCATGCGCTTACGACGCTTCTTGATAAGAGATCCCATGAGGCGTCGAAGGTTAGCGGCCCGACGGCACGCAAACACCCGTCTCAATCACGAATCAGACTTCCGATCGTTGATATCTCCCAACTCCTCGCTGGTCTGTCCGATAGCGTCTTAGGGGCAAGCGATCCCGGGTAGTTCAGTTGGTAGAACACCAGACTTTGAATCTGGCCGTCGCAGGTTCGAGTCCTGCCCCGGGAGCCACAAAATCTTCAGCGAACCAGCCGGTCACTGGTGACCGGCTAGAAAGTTGACAATGACGGCGCACACCCCCTTGTCGGCCTTGGTGATTGCAACCGCAACGGGTGAACCGATGCGGTCTGAACGGCCAAAACCCATCCATCTATTGTGTGGGCGGCCGATGCTGCGCTACATCCTCGATGCGCTCGGCGACGCAGGAGCCGACCGAGTCAACGTGGTCACCGGCCCGTTCGGCGACTGGGTCTCGAAACGAGTGCTCGAAGATCCGCCTTCCGTCCAGCTCAACTTCGTCGAGCAACGCCACGACCGTGGCAGCGCAGACGCGGCTCTGCTTGGGCTCAACCACTTCGATGACTTCGACGACGACGGCGAACTCATCGTGATGCCGGCCGACCTGCCGCTGCTGCGGCCAGAGACGCTCAGCGAACTTGTGGCGGTGCACCGCGAGACCAACGCTGCCTGCACGGTGCTCACGGCGTATGCCGATCCGATCGATCTGCCCAACCACGACCACATCGTGCGAGACAACCGAGGCCGCGTAAGCGCGGTGGCCGTCGCTGGTCTGTCTGATGCTCGAATTGGTGCTGTCGATCTCGGCGACGATGCCGACGTCACAATCGTCGACGATGCAGGCCGGGCCGAGCTCGCCTACGGCATCTACGTGGTTCGTCGCGGCCTGATGGCACCTGCCCTTCGCCGCACCCGTCCTCACCCAGACGACGGTCGACATCGGCTGTCCGACGTGGTCTCGGTGCTGGCCGAGTCTGGTCACCCTGTTGAGACCGCTCCAGTGCTGGCCAACCCAGACGACGCTCGACCGGTCGACAACCGGCGGCTGTTGGCCGACGCAGAAGCTGAACTTCGTCGTCGCACCAACCTGCGCTGGCTCGATCGTGGCGTCACGATGATCGACCCAACACGGACCTACATCGACGCCACCGTCGAACTCGGTATCGACGTCACGTTGTTTCCGGGAACCATGCTGCAGGGCTCCACCGTGATCGGCGACGGTTGCGAGATCGGTCCAGACACCCGGCTCGATCGCTGCACGGTTGGCAGCGACTCCGTGATCGAGAAAGCCATGGCCCGTCTCGCCGTTGTTGGCGACAACTGTCGGGTCGGTCCGTTTGCCGTCCTCGAACCAGGATCCGAGGTGGCTGATGGTCAGACGACCGGACCCTTCTATGCTTCTCGGGCGAGTGAGTGACGGAGCGCGACGGCTCCGTCTCTTGAACTAGGGGAGACCTCAGTGGACCACCGCAAGACCGTCACGAAGAAGACGCTCAATCTGTTCTCGGGACGGCACAATGCTGGCCTGGCCAGCGACGTGGCCGAGCTACTTGGTATCGAGGTCACCGAGGCTCACCTCAGCCAGTTCGCCAACGGCGAAACGCACTGCCGCTTCGGCACCTCGGTGCGCGGCTCCGACGTGTTCATCATGCAGAGTCACGGTTCGCTTGATGGCCGCTCGCTCAACGACTCGATCATGGAGCACATGATCATGGTCGACGCGGCCCGACGGGCATCGGCCAAGCGCATTACGGCCGTGATGCCGTTCTATGGCTACGCCCGCCAAGACCGAAAGTCAGAGGGTCGTGAACCAATCACGGCCAAGCTCATCGCCGACCTGTTTGCGGCGTCCGGCGCATCTCGCCTGATCTCGATCGACCTGCACTCCGGTCAGATTCAGGGATTCTTCAACGGCCCGGTCGATCACCTCGTGGCCATGCCGATTTTGGTGAAGCACCTCGTCACCTATGGCGACGACCTCGTGGTGGTCAGCCCAGATGCGGGCCGAGTGAAGGTGGCAGAGCGTTATGCCCAGCAACTCCACGCCGACCTCGCCATCGTGCACAAGCGTCGCCTGAAGGGCGTCAAGAACGCGGTTGAAGCCAAAGACGTTGTTGGTGAAGTCGAAGGCCGTGACTGTGTGCTGATCGACGACATGATCGACACCGCAGGCACCATCTGCTCCGCCGCCGAGCTGCTGATGGAGCGAGGCGCCAATTCGGTCACCGCAGCCGCCACCCACGGCGTGTTCTCTGGTCCGGCTATTGATCGACTCAAAAACTCGGTGCTGCGCAAGGTTGTCATCACCGACACGCTGCCAATGTCGCCAGACAAGCAGTTCGACAAGCTCGAAGTGCTCTCGGTCGCTCCATTGATCGCAGACGCCATTCAGGCTGTGTTCGAAGACACTTCCGTCAGCAAAATCTTCGACGGTCAGAACCAGAACTGACTCCGATAAAGTGCCACGTTGAACCAAAGCCGTGTCTGCTGTCGCAGATGAGGGCCTGCCTGTCTCAAGGATCGTTATGCCGACCGTCGTCAAAGCCACCACCGGACGTACCCAGGGAACCCGTCCCTCCCGCCGCCTGCGCCGTGAAGGCCAGCTGCCGGGTGTCCTCTACGGACTCGGTAAGGAGCCAACCCAGGTTCAGGTGACCTACACCGATCTGCGCGACGCCCTCAAGGGCGACGCTGGCCTCAACACCATCATCACGCTTGATGTCGATGGCGACCAGGCAGACGTGCTCGTCAAGGCCATCCAGCGCGACCCAATCCGTCGCACCGTGACCCACGCCGATTTCCTTCGGGTCGAAGAAGGCACGCTTGTCACCGTCGTGGTGCCAGTGGTGCTCAGTGGACACTCCGAAGCTGTTGCCGAAGCAGGCGCCATCGTCGAGCAGAAGATGTTCCGCCTCAAGGTGCTGTGCTCCCCGAGCGCCATTCCCGACCAGATCGACGCCGACGTCAGCAACATGACGATCGATCGTCGTCTTGCTCTCGAGGAGGTCACCATGCCTCCCGGTGTGACCACCAAGGTGGGCGGAAACATCACGATCGCTGCTCCCGTTGTTCCTCGCGGTGTCAAGGCCCTCGAAGAAGAAGAAGCAGCAGCCGCAGCAGCCCTCCTCGAAGCCGAAGGCGGCGAGGGTGGCGAAGGTGCACCAGCCGAGGGTGGCGACGCCGACGGTGGCGACGGCGGCGACGAGTAGGTCGCTCGACCTCCTCAATCATGGTCCGTCTGTCCCGCCGTGCGA
Source organism: uncultured Acidimicrobiales bacterium (assembly GCA_938009905.1). Classification (GTDB taxonomy): domain Bacteria; phylum Actinomycetota; class Acidimicrobiia; order Acidimicrobiales; family SZUA-35; genus CALEWY01. The sequence continues at coordinate 9,824 of CALLGK010000246.1, forward strand.
GCGAACCTCGACGACGGGGCACGCCTGCAAACTTCTTGGTCATCGGCCTTGGCAATCCCGGTGCCGAGTTCGACCACACCCGGCACAACGTCGGGGCTGATTGTGCTGCTCGCCTGGCCGAGCGCCATGGCAACGGCCTCAAGAAGGGCAAGGAGCGCGCGCTCGTTGCCGAGGTCATGGTCAACGACTCTCGCGTGGCCATCGGATTTCCGCAGACCTACATGAACAACTCGGGTGAGTCGGTGCGACTGCTCGCCCGGCGATACGGCATCGAAGATGCCGACCAGTTGGTCGTCGTCCACGACGAACTCGATCTCGATGTAGGGCGGCTCAAGCTCAAGCAGGGTGGCGGCCTCGCTGGCCACAATGGCTTGCGGTCGATCACCCAGCACGTTGGCACGACCGACTTTGTGCGACTGCGTATAGGCGTCGGCAAGCCGCCACCATCACAGGCTGGCCGCGATTGGGTGCTGCGGCGCCCCGGTAAGGCTGATGCGGCCACCCTTGATGCCGCTCTCGACCGTTCGATCGAGGGCATGGAGCAGCTCTTCGCCGAAGGTCTCGATGCGGCGATGAACACCCTCAACCGCAAGCCCGAGTAGCTGCCCAAACGGCCCAGCGTTCAGAAGTTGTTCTACCCGGGCGACGGCTTGGGCCGCTCCCTGCGCCCTATCCTGGAACTCGTGCGGTCCCGTATGTTCCTGATTTCGATCAGCATCGCCTTCTTTGGCTCGATTGGCGTGCTTTCGCTGTCCGATCGCGCCCCCGGCGTCACGAAGTTCGCATTGGGACTGTTCCGCGGCATTGGCCGCCGCATCGAGCGTCGATCTGGCTACGACCTGGTCGACCGCAGCGACATTCCGTTTGCCTACGACACGGTTGGCCACATGGTGTTGTGGTTCGGCGCTGCATTCTTGGTGTGGATGCTCTTCCACCATCGTTTCAGCGCCCTGTTCATCGCCACTGCCGTGTTTGCCATGTCGGCTGGCGTAGAAGTTGCGCAGGGATATCTATCGTCAACCCGTACGCCGTCGGTCGAAGATCTGCTGGCCAATGGCGTCGGCATCGGCTTCGGCATCATCGCGGGCGCAATGATCAGCGGGATCATCGAAGTGTTCAACCGGGGAGTCCGTAGCCTGGCTCGGTGACCTTTCGTCGCCTGCCCGAGCTTGTCGCTTCCGACCCCGAACTTGAACGTGTCATCGGCCGCTCGGTCGATGTCTTGGCCGTCCCAACACCAGCCCGGGCCATCACCCTCGCGGGGCTGGCCACTGGCTCGTCACGACGTCCCATGTTGGTGGCGACGCCGACGAGTGGCGAAGCCGATCGGCTTGCTCGAGACCTCGCCGTCTATCTCGGCGACGACCAGGTCTTGACCTTCCCGGCGTGGGAGACACTGCCGTTTGAACGGGTGAGCCCGTCGATCGAAGCGATGGGCACTCGCCTACGCACGCTGTGGCATCTGCAAGATCCGGCTCGCTGCCCCCAGGTGGTGGTTGCGCCCGTTCGTGCTCTCGTGCAGCGGCTGAGCCCGCACGTCGAAGAAGTCGACCCGATCGTTGTTGGCGTTGGCGACCAACTCGACCCGCAGCAGCTCATCAACGACCTCGTGCATATCGGCTACCGCCGTGAGCCCCAGGTGGAGCACCGCGGCGAGGTGGCCATTCGCGGCTCGATTGTCGACGTGTTCCCGTCGACGGCCGACGTGCCCATTCGCATCGACCTGTGGGGCGACGAAGTCGATCGGCTCACGAACTTCTCGGTGGCTGATCAGCGATCAACCATCGACACGGCTGAAACCGAGATCTTCCCGTGTCGCGAGCTCATTCCGAGCGACGAGATCCGCGACAAGGCAGCCGGCTTGGTCGCCACTGCGCCGTGGGGTCGAGAGCAGTGGGAGCGTTTGGCTGAAGGCCAGCACTTCGACGGGATGGAGTCGTGGCTTCCGTGGCTGAGCGACGACGATCGAGTGCTGCCCGATCTGCTCGGGTCAGACGCCATGATCGTGTTGATCGAACCGCGACGCATGCGCGACCGCGGTGGCGATCTGCTGGCAGAAGAGGCCGACCTGGCCAACTCGCTCGCGCGTACCTGGGGCGCCATCGACGACGAGGCTGGTGAGCTCGGGGCCGACGTGTTTCCCAAGCTGCATCTGCAGTTCGACCGTTTGCTGGCCCGCACAAGCGCGCCGACCGTCACCACAACGGCCTTGCCCGAGTCGCCAGATGTGGCGTCGATCGTGTCGTCGGGCTGGGATGCCCCAGGCGAAGAACTCGCCAACCGCTTGCAGCAGGTGCTGAACGACGGCGCTCGCCTGGTGATCTGCGCCGACGGTGCTGGCACGGTTGAACGGCTGGCTGGGTTGCTGGGTGAGTGGGGGCTGCACCCGACCGTGCACGATTCGGCATGGCCAGACGTTTTCACGCCAGGCGCCCACCTCGTGGTAGCCAGCGTCGAGCGAGGCTTTGTCATTCCGTCCGTCGGATTGGCCGTGATTACCGAAGCCGAGCTCACGGGTCGTCGCCGAGCCCACCGGAAGGCCCGCAAGCGGGCCCGCCAAAGCGAAGGCTTCTTTGATGACCTGACGCCTGGTGACTACATCGTGCATCACCAGCACGGTGTTGGCCGCTTCGGTGGCATGGTCAAGCGCGCCATCGGTGGCAACGAGCGTGACTATCTCATGCTCGACTACCGAGGCAACGACAAGCTCTATGTCCCTTCAGATCAGATCGACCTGATCCGCCGCTACACCGGTGGCGAATCGCCAACGCTGCACAAGCTGGGTGGCGCCGACTTCGCGAAGTCGAAGGCCAAGGTGCGGTCTGCGGTGGCCGAGATCGCCCAAGAGCTCGTGGTGCTCTACCAAACCCGAATCGCCACCGAGGGTGTCGCGTTCGAGCCAGACACACCGTGGCAAACAGAACTGGCCGGCGCCTTCCCTTACGAACTCACGCCCGACCAAGCTGAGGCCATTGCCAGCATCAAAGACGACATGGAATCGGTTGTTCCGATGGATCGCCTGGTGGTGGGTGATGTCGGCTTCGGCAAGACCGAGATTGCCGTCCAAGCTGCCTTCAAGGCAGTGCAAAGCGGCAAGCAGGTCGCCGTGTTGGTGCCCACGACGCTGCTGGCGCAGCAGCACCACCAGACCTTCAGCGAACGGTTCGCCCCGTACCCCGTGCGGGTTGAGGTGCTCAGCCGTTTCCTCACGCCTGGCCAGGCCAAGAAGGTGGTGGCCGACACCGCCGCGGGCGATGTCGACGTGCTCATCGGCACCCATCGCATCTTGTCCGACGACGTGCAGCTACCGAAGCTCGGCCTGTTGGTGATCGACGAAGAGCAGCGCTTCGGTGTGACCCACAAGGAGTCCATCAAGCAGCTTCGCACCAACGTGGATGTGCTCACGCTGACCGCTACGCCGGTGCCTCGCACCCTCGAGATGAGCCTCACCGGCATTCGCGACCTGTCGCTGCTCAACACGCCGCCGGCTGATCGTCAGCCGATTCTCACCTACGTCGGTGAATACGACGAACGGCCCGTTGCCGAGGCCATCCGTCGTGAGCTGCTGCGTGAGGGCCAGGTGTTTTACGTGCACAACAGGGTGCAGAGCATCGAGAAGGTGGCAAACGACATCCGCAATCTCGTGCCAGAAGCGCGGGTCGCGATCGCTCACGGACAGATGGACGAAGGCTCGCTCGAGAAGATCGTGCTCGACTTCTGGGAGGGCGACTTCGACGTGCTGGTCTGCACCACCATCATCGAGTCCGGCATCGACATGCCAACGGTGAACACCCTCGTGGTCGACCGAGCCGAACTTCTTGGTCTCGGTCAGCTGCATCAGTTGCGGGGCCGCGTCGGTCGATCCGGCCAGCGGGCCTATGCCTACCTCTTCACCCGGCCAGATGCCTCGCTTTCTGAAGAGGCCTACGAACGGCTGCGCACGATCGGCGAGGCCACTGAGCTCGGCTCTGGCTTCAAGATCGCGATGCGCGACCTTGAGATCCGCGGCGCCGGCAACCTGCTGGGCACCGGCCAGTCTGGTCACATCGCGGCGGTGGGCTACGACCTGTACTGCCAGCTGGTGACCGAAGCTGTCGCCGAGCTCAACGGCACCACGATCGAAGAACCGGTCGAGATCAAGCTCGATCTCCCGATCGACGCCAACTTGCCGCCCACCTATGTGGAGGCAGAGACGGCCCGGCTCGAGGCGTACCGTCGCCTCGCTGCGGTGACCAGCGAGCAAGAAGTCGAAGACATTCGCAACGAGTGGGTCGACCGCTACGGGCCGATCCCCGAGGTAGCCGAGAAGCTGCTTGAAGTGGCTCGCCTGCGAGCCGAATGCACCCGAGTTGGTGTGCGCGATCTCGTGGTGGTGAAGGGGCCTGGCTTCGGCGGGCCAGACTGGATCGCCAAGATGGGGCCGGTCACCATGCGAGACAGCCAAGAAATTCGCTTCGAGCGGCTGTTCAAGCACGGCACATGGAAGCCAAGCGAATACGGGCCGGAGGGCGGCCAGGTGCAGGTGGGGCTCAAGAAGTCCAAGAATCTCGCCGGCGACATCGTCCTCTTCCTCGAAACCATCTTCCCCGCCGACTCCTGACCTCACGTTGCTGCCTTCTGGCAGTTTGAGGTGCGTGGGCCTAGGTTCAGCCCATGGCTGAACAGACCGTGACCATCGGAGACCCGACCATCGACGACTGGCCTGCGCTGGTCAACGATCTCAACCAGCTGCTGCGGCTGCGCACCACGCCGATCGGCATGTCGATGTT
>CALLGK010000247.1 GCA_938009905.1 uncultured Acidimicrobiales bacterium
ACGGCGGGCTCGACACTGTCTGCCGACCAACTGACGATGATCGAGCGGCCGCTTCAGTTCGTTCCACCCCGTGCCATCGGCCATGAGGCTGTGGGAGCTGTGTTGATCGCCGACATCGTGGCGGGCGAGGTGATCGTGAGCAAGCGCATCGGCTCGAATGGTTCGCCGCTGGCTGTCGACGAACGAGCACTCACGATTCCAATGCCGCTCGCTCCCCCGTTGCTCGACCTGGGTGACTCCGTCGAGCTGGTTGGCTTGCAGGCCGTCGACGGGCCGAGCGGGCCAGCAGTCTCGGCCGTGGTCATCACATCCGCACGAGTTCTCGCGGTGTCGGATGAGGCCGTGACGGTGGCTACCCCCGACTACGCCGCGCTCGATGTGTTGCGCTTCCTTGCCGCTGGCAGTGTCGAATTGCTGACGACGCCCCACAACGGGTGAGACCGAGCCGGCGGATAGCGTCGGACCATGCCTGCTGATGCCGTCATGAAGGTTGCCAACACGATCCACCGGACGCTGATTTCGATCAGCGGCGGCAAGGTTGGCTGGACGGCCGGCAACATGCCGGTGCTCAAGCTCACCACCAAGGGTCGCAAGTCTGGCGAAGACCGCCAGGTGATGCTCACCACACCGCATCAAGACGGTGACACGATCGTGATCGTCGCCTCGAAGGGCGGCGATCCGAAGCACCCAGCCTGGTACCTCAACCTGGTGGCCGAACCGAAGGTGCGAGTCGAGATGCACGACATGCCAAGCGAGGAGCGGACGGCCAGGGTGGCAACCGACGCCGAGCACGCCGAGCTCTGGCCCAAGATCGTCGCCGACTACGCCAACTACAACGACTACCAAGGCAAGACCGACCGCAAGATCCCGTTGGTGTTCCTCGAGCCAAGCTGACCAGAACATCGGGACGCGTCAGACTCGTCCCATGACCACATCGCAAGCACGATTGCACCATGCGCACCTCATGGCGTCTGATCTCGACAGCACGATCGAGTTTTGGCAGAGCTGTTTCGGTGCCGAGCTCGTCGCCGACGAATCGATGGCGGGAAGTCGAAACGTGTTTCTCGACATCGGTGGCGGGCGGCTGAATCTGTATGACCAAGAACCGAACAAGCGCGGACCGGTCCATCACCTTGGGCTCCAGGTCGACGACCTCGAAGCAACCGTCGACCGGCTGAGCGAACAGGGGTGGGAGCCGCGCCCGATCAAGACAGACGGCGCCCTGAGCTACTCGATGGTCGAGGGCCCAGACGGCGTGCTCCTCGAGGTGTTCCACTTCGACGACACAACGCCAGACCATCTCAAGCCGTACTTCGATTTGGACGAGTGATGGCAACGAGCTAGGCCAGGGTCATGACCATTGGATTCATCGGGTTGGGCGTGATGGGTGAGCCGATGTGCCGCAACCTCGTCACCAAGGGCGGCACACCCGTTGTGGTGCATGATCTGCGACCAGAGCCTGTCGAGCGGCTCATCGCGGCCGGGGCGACAGAGGCTGGCACGATTGCCGAGCTCGTGGGCCACGTCGACGTGGTCATGACGTGCCTACCCGGCGGCCCTGAGCTCGAGGCCGTGATGCGCGGCGAGGGCGGGGTCCTCTCTGCTCTAACGACGGGACAACTTGTGGTCGACCACAGCACCGCTCCGCTGCAACTCACCCGCGACTTGGCTGAGCAATGCCAGGCCGCTGGCGCTGACTACTGCGACGCACCGGTCGCCCGCACCCGCCAGGCCGCCATCGACGGGACGCTCAGCATCATGGTTGGGGCGAGTGCCGAGACGTTTGCTCGAGCGGAACCCTTGCTGGAACTGATGGCCAGCGACGTGACGCGCTGCGGCGACGTTGGCGCGGGCCAAGTCACCAAGCTGCTCAACAACATGGTGCTCTTTCAGAACGTTCGTGCCGTGGCGGAAGCGCACGCCATCGCCAGCGGCCTCGACGCTGAGCTTGGCGACGATCTCGGCCTCGACATCGACACCGTGTTTGGCGTGATTCGTGATGCGTCTGGCGGCAGCTTCGCGCTGGCCAACCACGGACACCGTTCGATCCTGCCCGACACGTTCCCGCTCGAGGCGTTCTCGACTCGCTACGCGATGAAGGACCTCAGCTATGCCCTCGAGCTGGCTGAACAAACCGGCGTTGATGCCATTGGGGCTCGCACCGTCGGAGAGCTCATGGCCGCCGCAGCCGAGGCTGGGTTTGACCGCGAGTACTTCCCGGTGATGCGACGGCTGCTCTAGAGCTCTCGAGACGAGGTGGGAGCAACGTCGAGGCGTACGGCGATGCCCTCAAGTCCGTCACCCGCCACCGGATAGCGGTCGAACACCTGCGGGTCGTGACCCGGCACCACATAGCTCGGATCATCGGCCAGCTCATTGCAGCGGCGATAACCATCGAGCATGTCGCCAAGGTTGTAGACGATGGGAAACGGCCGGCTGGTTTCCATGTTCTCGTAGTAATGGCTGGCGTCTGACGCCAGCACGATCCATCCGATGTCGGTTGCCACCCGCACCACTTGTAGACCCATCGTGTGGCCGCCGATGAGGTGAACCGACAAGCCGGGGGCCAGCTCGGTATCGCCATCGTGGAACACCACTCGCTGGCCGTAGACGAGGTGGACCATGTCAGCCACGTGCTCTGGCGTGTAGGCGTGGTTGAACGCGGGCTGGCCCATGTAGCGCCCGCTGGCGAACGACATCTCGAGGTCTTGCAGGTGGAAGCGAGCGTTGGGGAACCGTGCGAACCCGCCCACGTGGTCGTAGTGAAGGTGGGTGAGAATCACGTCGTCGACCGAGCTGGCATCGACGCCGACGGTGGCGAGCGCTTCGTCGACTGGTCTGACGAGGTTGCGGTTACGTCGTTCGGCATCGAGCCGGTCGAACCCGGTGTCGACCACCCAGGTCTTGTCCTCGCCGACGACGGCCCAGATGAAGTAGTCCATGTCCATCGGCTCGTCATGAGGATCCCCACCGATGAAGTGCTCAGGCCGCGTGGCCGCGCGCTCCGCGTACTTGATGGCGTAGACCTGATACGTCGGCTGTCCGTCCATGCGGCGACACTAACTGGCCCGGCGTCACACGGGGTCGTCAACATCGGGTCGTCAACACTGGGCGTCGACGGCAGCCCCGCTACGGTGCCGCTGTGTCCACACCGTCCGATGAATCGAGCTCCGACATCGGCATGAGCCCCTACGACACCGCCGCCTCAGCCATCACCCGATTCCTTGTTGAGGTGGCGGCGTGGGTCGCTGGACCATGGGCCGCCGCGTCGCTGACGGGTCGAGGATGGCTCGCCGTGCCAGCACTTGTCGTGCTTGTCGCCATCCCCGCCATGTTCTCCACACCGGGAGACAAGAAGTCGGTCGTGGTTCCCACGCCTGGCCCCATCCGGATCGCGGTCGAGCTCTTCTTGTTGGCCGTCGCCGTCGGAGCAGCTGCGACCGTTTGGCCAGTACCCGTAGCGATCGGTGTCGCCATCGTTGGCGTCGTCATGCTGGCAACGGGGGCCAAGCGATATCGCTGGCTCGCCGAGGGAGCGCCACTCAGCTAGCCCTACAGGCAGCAGGTCTACGCCGGGTCGTCGAGGCTGGGAATGATGCGTGGGGTCCAGGGACGAGCGGGGTCGCTGTGGTGGCCCACCACTCGGCCCTCGGCGAGGGCGGCCAGAAACTCGGTTGGCCCTTCGAAGTCGGGCATCTCGACGTACGCCGCGCCAAACGCATCAGGTACGTGCGCATCGCTGCCAGCGCCTTTGGCCAGCCCGTTCGCATCTGCGAAATCGGCCGCCTGCTTCTGCAAGGAACTGAGGCTGGTCTTGGCGTTGAACGCCTCCATCGCGTCGACGAGATCGGCGGCCACAAGTTCGTCGATCTCGGCCGGCGACAGGCAGTTCCGCATCGGGTCGAACGGGTGAGGGATGTAGACGAGTCCGCCTTGGTCACGGATGGCTCGAGCCGAGTCGAGCAACGGCATACCTGGTGCGATCCGTTCGGTGAGGAACAGACCGATGATCTCGCCCTTACCGACCCGAAGCTCCTCCCCCACGATCACACGACAGGGCAGCTCGTCTCGCAGTCGCTCTGCGCCAGCCGTGGCGTTGTGGTCGGTGAGGCACACCACATCAATGGCAGACGCGGTCAGCGCGCCGACGAGCTCTTCTGGCGTGGTCGTGCAATCGCCAGACCACATCGTGTGGGAGTGCATGTCGACTCGCACATGCCCCTCCGGCAGCTCGTCGGCCAGGTGCCGGTGGCGCTCGATTGCCTCGGCCGTCGGAGCGGCTGACTGACGCAACGACCGGCTCAGTCGGTTGAGCCAGACAACATGACGTTGCCGATCACCAAGCTCGGTGTGCTCACACCGCTCGGCAGATGTTTGCGGTCGGAGCCAACCTTGGTGACGTCGAGCATCAGGCGCTGCAACGTTGATCCGGCAGTGCACTCGCTGATCGGTTCGGCGAGCTCGCCGTTGCGAATCACGAGCCCCTCGATGCCAACCGAGAAGTCGCCAGACACGGCGTTGACGCCGGAATGCAAGCCGGCAAGGTTGAACACGAGAATGCCGTCGTCGACGCCCGCGATCAGATCTTCGAGTGAGCCGCCGTCGCCATTGGCCACCGAAAGGGCGTGGATGCCAGGGCTGGGTAGCCCACGGGTGCCACGTACGGCCGAGCCCGTTGAACCGGTGCCTGATCGACGTCCGGTGTACGAGTCGTAGAGGTAGCCCTTGAGCACACCGTCGACCACGAGATCGTTGGGACGGCAGGCCAAGCCCTCACCGTCGTGCGAGTCGGCGCCGAGTGATTCGGCATCGGTTGGGTCGTCGATAAACGTGAGCGCGGGAGCGGCCACCTCTTCACCAACCCGGTCAACAAACGGCGAGCGCTGTTTGACGATGCGATCGCCGGTGAGCGTGCCAGCGATGAGACCGATCACGGTGGCCGAGAGGTGCGGGTCGAGCACAAGGCTCACTGGCTTGGTGCCCGGCTTTGATGCCCCGATGAGGTCGGTGGCTCGGCTGACCGCACGATTGGCGACCCAATCAAGATCGAGGTCGGATGCTCGCCGAGCGCCGTCGTAGGCGTAGCCCGTTTGGGTTCGGTCGCCGTCGTCGGCCAGCGCTTGCACACCAAGGCTTGCTGAGGTTGCCCGCGTGTGGGCTCGAACGCCAGCGGTGCTGGCCAAGGCAAAGCCACCGGCAGAGTCGCCGTAGGAGGCAATGCGCACACCCGAAATTCGATCGTCACCGTCGAGCACCTTCCGCTCGAGTTCAATGGCCAAGGCGATGCGTTCGTCGCTGGTCATGGCAGCGACGTCGTCGCGCCATAAATCGATCTCGACCGCCTCGACACCGTCTGGCTCGGCGATGCCCGCGTCTGGGTCGGCCTCGGCGTAGCTCGCGTTGTCGCGAGCGTCGGCCAAGGTGCGATCGAGCAGCTGAGCATCGACCGACCCGGCGCTGGCGAATCCTTCGCGGCCTTCGCGAATGACGCGCACGCCGACACCGTGTGACTCGGCGCTGGTGAATGATTCAACTTCGCCGCCGTACACGCGCACGGTGGTGGAAACGGAGTGGCCGCAGGCCACCTCGATTTGTTCGCCTGGCTCAGCTCGTTCGACGAGTCGAGTGGCGACCTCTAGAAGCGCAGCAGAGTCGGTCACGCTGCGGTCCCGCCGATGGTCATCTCGGTGACGCGAAGGGTTGGTACACCATCGCCTACGGGCACGCCTTGGCCGTCTTTGCCGCACGTGCCAGGAGGGCCCATTTCGAAGTCGTTGCCCACCGCATCGATCTGCTGGAGCACCTTCGGACCGTTACCGATGAGCTGGCCTTCACGAAGGGGGGCGGTGATCTTGCCACCCTCGATGAGGTAGGCCTCGGTCATGCCGAAGGTGAAGTCGCCGGAGGCCGTGTTGACCTGTCCGCCGCCCAGCTTGGCCACATAGACGCCGTTGTCGACGCCAGCGATGATCTCTTCTGGCGTCTGGTCACCAGCTGCGAGGTAGGTGTTGGTCATGCGAACCATGGGCAGGTGCCGGTAGCTCTGGCGGCGCCCGTTGCCGCTCGATTGGCGGCCGTCTTGGCGAGCTCGGTTGCCGTCCCACATGTAGTCGACGAGCACACCCTTTTCGATCAACACGTTGCGCTTGGCTGGCTGGCCTTCGTCGTCGACGGCGTAGTGACC
>CALLGK010000248.1 GCA_938009905.1 uncultured Acidimicrobiales bacterium
GGTTGAGGAGGCCAAGACAAACGCGCTCGTGCGCGTTGGTCGTATGACGCTCGGCTTTCTCGTTGTCATCATCGGCATCGCCGCTCTCCCCCTCCCCGGTCCCGGCTGGCTCATCATCGCTGCCGGCCTCACGATTCTGTCAAAGGACGTGGCCTGGGCCGACCGCTTGTTGCGCTACATCCGCAAGCGGGTTCCCGGCATCCCAGAAGACGGCAAGATTCCGCGCTCGTCGCTGATCACGATGGCGGTCATCACGCTGGCCGCCGTCGCAGCCTCGATGTGGTGGACGTTTGGACGCGGCTCAGACACCATTCAGGTGGGAACCTATGAGGTCGCGCAGACAGTGGCCACAACCCCCGTCGGCGTCGAGATTGAGAAGGTCATCATCGACGAAAACGGCCCGCTCACGATCGAGGTTCGCGACGGCGGGTGCACGGAAATTTCGTTCATCGTGAACCAACGGTCAAAGGAGGAGTTCGAGCTAGCGGACCCCGCATCATCGACTGGTTGCGACAGTCCTGAAGTGAATCTGCTTGTCGAAGAGCTCACCGATGCAACTCTCACTCTCGGATACGGGACAGACGGCCTCGTCGAGTGGTTCTTCGCTGACAACCATCTGGAGACGATCAGCGTCGATGGACCCTCATCGCTCGAGATCGAGCTCGTTCAGGCAAGCGAATAGGGTTCGAGGCCGGTCAACGCAAGAACGACGGCAACTCGTCGTGGATCACAACGAGACGCTTGGTGGCTCGGGTGACGGCGACATACAGCGACCGAGCGCCCTGCGGTTCGTCGTTCACGATCCCCATCGGGTCGATGACCACAGCGGTGTCGACTTCGAGACCCTTCACCAGGCTGACGGGCACAACCGTGACCGGGTGGTCGAATCCCTGCTGCCGGGCTCGTCCAACTTCGATGCCTCGGGCTTCGAACTCGGCGATCATCGCGTCGTACTGATCGGTCGGTGTGATCACGGCGACGTTGCCCTGGCCGAGGGCCAGTCGCTCGGCTTCAACCTCGCGCACGATCACGGCTGCCGGGTCTTCGGCGTCGGCGATTGAAACAAACCTCGGCTCGTCACCGACGTCGCGCACGGCAACGGGAGGTGAAAGCTCGGGTGCAGCAACAGCCAGCACCTTGGCGGCCAGATCCATCGACGGGCCGGGAATGCGATAACCGACCGTGAGATCGCGACGCTGGGGTGGCCGGCGATCTGGCAGATGATCGAGCACCTCGTCCCAGCTCTCGTGCGCCCAGGCACCGGTCGACTGCGCAATGTCGCCAACGACGGTCATCGAACCGTTGAGCGAGCGGCGAGTAAGCATACGGAGCTGCATCGGCGAGAGGTCTTGCGCCTCGTCGACCACGATGTGGCCGTAGGTGCGCACCTCGTCGGTTCGGCTGCCATCGGCCCGGACCTTCTGCTTGGGAAGTGGTCCGATGAGTTCCATCGCCTCGTCAAGCACGGGCACATCGTCGACGGTCCAAAGCACCGCAGAACCATCGTGGTCGTCGCGCCATGGTCGATACAGCGAGGCTTCCTCTGCTCCACTGAGCCGCTTGCAGGCCGATCGCAGCAACGCCCGAGAGCCATACAACCCGTGCAACAAATCGGCGGGGCGCAGCACCGGCCACATCCACATCAGCGCTGCTCGTACGTCTTCGTCAGCGCCGAGTCCGTCGCGCACCGCACGAACCTCGGCCGGACCGTCAGGGTGTGAGTTGGCAAGCGTCTCGAACACCCTGGCCACCACGAACTTCCGGGCCGCATTGTGCGTACGGAACCGGCGGCGAGCCTCATCGACAATGCCTGCCGATTGCTGGATTGTCATGGTGAGGTAGCGGGTGCCGTAGCCGACACGAAGATCGCGGCGCAGCGGTCGCTGTCGATCACGCAAGGCCCGCCGTACCACGTTGACCATGCGCAGATCGCCCTTGATGCGAGCCGCATCGAAGGTGTCTCGACCCTGCACCCGCACACCGCCAACCAGGTCGGCAAGAACCGAGAGCTCGACTCCCGCTTCACCGAGCGACGGCAAGACTTGCTCGATGTAGCCAAGGAACAACCGGTTGGGTCCGATGACCAGCACGCCTTGACCGTCGAGCGGGAAGCGGTGGGTGTAGAGGAGGTATGCGGCCCGGTGCAGAGCCACAACGGTCTTGCCGGTGCCGGGGCCGCCTTGAACGACGAGCACGCCCGGGAGGGCTGCTCGGATGATCTCGTCTTGCTCACCCTGGATCGTGCCGACGATGTCTGACAGGCGACCGGTACGCGATGTTTCGAGGGCCGCGATCAGGGCGCCTTCTCCGCGCAGTTCTCGACCATCTACCACCGCCGACTGCGACCCTGCGGCTTCGCCAAAGAACTCGTCTTCGATGCCAAGCAACTCGCGTGACCGCGAGATGAAGTGACGGCGCCGAACAAGACCCTGCGGGTCGCGACCGGTTGCTCGATAGAACGACTCGGACACCGGCGCTCGCCAGTCGACAATCAGCGGATCTTTGTTGGCATCAGACACCGCGATTCGGCCGATGTGATAGCTGCCGCCGCCGCTCTCGGTGGTCTGATCGATTCGTCCGAAACACAATGAGCGATCGCCAATATCGAGCTCGGCCAGGCGTTCGGCGATGCTCTGATTGATGATCTCTCGTTCCCAACGAGCCTGGTTTGTGCCGCCCTTGCCAACCTCGACCATCGAGGCAAGCGCAATGGCCTCTTCCCGCGATTCGTCGAGCCGTCGGTAGGCGCGATCAAGGAATGCCTGCTCGGCTACCAATTCGGGATCGACGGGGGAAGTATCTGACACGGAACCTGACGCGAAACGTGGTGCGGATACGGACACGGGGTATCCCTTGCGAGGGCCGCAAAGGGGGGTGTCAATGCTACTGGTGCGGTCAGCACCGCCCACCCTCGGTTCGTTTGCGAGCCGCCGGTACCGTTTCGGGCGTGAATGCCGCCGCCAGCGCCAACGATTCTGCTTCTCCATCGGCCGCCAAGCCGGCGATCCTCGCCGCCGCGGCGCAGGAGCCAGCGAGTCACGTACCCGTGTGGTTCATGCGCCAGGCCGGTCGTTCCTTGCCCGAATACAAGGCGGTTCGCGGCGAAGGCACGATCCTCAACGCCATCCAAGATCCCGAGCGGGCCGCCGAGATCACGCTGCAACCAGTGCGGCGCTACGGCACAGATGCCGCCATCTTGTTTTCCGACATCGTCACGCCGGTGTTCGCTGCTGGTTTCGGCATCGACATCACCCCCGGCGTTGGCCCAACCTGCGACGAACCCTTCGCCTCGCGCTCCGATCTCGAGCGACTTCGGCCGCTCGACCCATCGGTCGACCTCACCTACCAGCGGGCCACGATCGACATCCTCATCGAGGAACTCGACGTGCCGCTCATTGGCTTTGCTGGCGGTCCGTTCACCGTTGCGTCGTACCTCGTTGAGGGCCGCCCAACGCGCGACTTCGCAAAGGTGAAGGCGTTGATGACCTCAGACACCGATCTGTGGCACGAGCTGGCTGGTCGGGTTGCCGACAACGCCATCGCCACGCTCACCGCGCAGGTCGATGCTGGCGCCGAGATGATCCAGCTCTTCGACTCGTGGGCTGGTTCGCTTCGCCCGGAGCACTATCGGGAGTACGTGCAGCCGCACTCGGCCAAGGTGCTCGCGGCCATGGGCGATCTTGGAGTACCCCGCATTCACTTCGGCATCAACACGGGTGAGCTGCTGCCAGACATCGCCGATGCTGGGGCCGAGGTTGTTGGTGTCGACTGGCGCACCCCACTGAACGTTGCCCGCGAGCGAACCGGCGGCCGGGTTGCGCTCCAGGGCAACCTCGATCCGGCGCTCGTGTTCGCACCGTGGGAGGTGCTCGAGGCCGAGGTCCGGCGAGTGCTCGACGACAACAACGGTCACCCCGGCCACATCTTCAATCTCGGTCACGGCGTGCTGCCAACGACCAACCCAGAACAGCTCGAGCGCGTCATCGAACTCGTCCACCGCATTGGCCGTACCGACGGTCCGGTTTCCTAACCAGCACTGCCTTTCGATGAAACGCGTCTCATCATGAACATCGCCGTTGTTGGTGGCGGAATCGCCGGGCTCAGTGCCGCGTTCGATCTGCGTCGGGCCGGGCATCACGTCACGCTGCTCGAAGCAAGCGATCGCCTCGGAGGCCGCATTCAGTCGTCGCCGGTCGGCGACGAGTTGGTCGACGAAGGGGCCGACTGCTTCCTCGCCAGGGTGAACGACGGCATCGATCTCTGTCACGACCTTGGCCTGAGCGACGAGCTCACCGCACCGGTGTCGCCCGTCCCCGCCTACATCCATCGTGATGGTGAGCTGTACCGACTTCCCACCACGGTGTTGGGCGTCCCCATCGATCTTGACGAGCTGGCAGAGCAAGGGCTCATCTCACCGTCCGGCGTCGAGCGAGCGGCAGAAGATCTCGAGCTGCCCACCACCACGATTGGCGACGACATCAGCGTTGGCGCCTATTGCCGAGCCCGACTGGGCGACGAGGTCACCGACCGGCTCATCGATCCGCTCCTCGGCGGCATCAACGCATCCGACATCGACCGGCTCAGCCTGCGGGCCGGCGCTCCGCAGCTGTGGAGTGCGGCCACGAAGTTTCGGTCGATCATCGAAGGCCTACGCGACGCCAGAGCCGCTGGCAGCACATCACTGGGCACCGCCGCTGCTCATCAGCCCGTGTTTCATTCACTCACCGGTGGCATGCATCGCCTGATCGAAGCTCTTGTTGACGACCTCACCACCGGCGAGAACCCGGTCGAGATCCGCTTCAACCGCGTCGTCGAAAACCTCAACCTGCTCGAGGCCGATCATGTGGTGGTGGCAACGCCTGCCCCGGCCGCAGCACGACTGCTCGAGTCGGCAAGCCCCGAGGCATCCGAGTTGCTCAGCCAGATCGAGTACGCCTCGGTTTCGCAGGTGACGATCGAGCTTGATGCAGACGCAGTCGACCCGGTGCTTGATGCGTCAGGCATTCTGTTTCCTCCCGTCGACGGACTCGTGATGACGGCGTCCACCTGGTTCAGCACAAAGTGGGAGCGTTACCAGCAGCCAGGGCGAGTGTTGATTCGCATGTCGTCTGGCCGGTTCGGCGACACCAGGGGCTTGGCGATGGAAGACGAGTCGCTCGTGTCGACGGTCCTCAACGAGTTGCGGGGCGTGATCGACATCTCAGCCGACCCTCTGTCGCAACGGGTCGTGCGCTGGAACGACGCGCTGCCGCAGTACACGACCGGTCACGAGTACCGGGTCGACTCAATCTTTGAGGCCATGGAGCGAGATGCGCCGAAGGTGCACCTTGTTGGTGCGGCCTATCGGGGTATTGGCATTCCGGCCTGCATCCGAACGGGACGGGCCGCAGCTGCGGCAATCAACGACTCGTGAGCGACGCACCCACAGCTGATCCCGACGGATCAAGCCCTCGCATCTCAGGCCGAGGGCCAACGGCACTGGCCTGTGTGGCGGCCGGCGTGTGCATCGCAGGTGCTGTTCCGCCTTGGGGGTTCTGGCCGCTGGCCTTCATCGGCTTTGCGATCTTCGACCAGCTGTTGATTGGCACGTCCGCTCGGCAGCGATTCCGACGGGGTTGGCTCACAACGGCCAGCTGGCTGTTCCCGGCCATGCTGTGGATGTTCGATCTCACAGCACCCGGTTATGTGGTGGCCAGCATCATCTACGCCACCTACTTCGGAATCGCTTCATCGCTGACGCCAGCGGAGGGGCGGCTGCGCCGCATCGTGTTGCCCGGGGCAGTAGCTGTTGCCGAAATGGCTCGCTGGTATTGGCCATTTGGTGGTGTGCCGCTCGCCAACATTGCGCTTGGGCAGGTCGAGTCGCCGCTCGCCGTCACGGCTCGCATCGGTGGGCCACTGCTGATCATCGCTCTGGTCGTTGCCATCGGTCAGGCGTTGAGTGCGGTCGCGAAACCAGAAGACGGGTCGAACCGGATGTATCCGGCGGCCGTTGTGGCCGGGCTCGTTGCTGTCACGATCGTTGGAGCGTGGCTTCACCCTCGCGCAGAAGACGTGAGCGAGATCGATGTGGCCCTTGTGCAGGGCGGTGGACCAACCCGGACCCGAGCGTCTGCCGATCAAGAACCGATCGTGTTGGCCAGACACATCGAGGCCACGCAGGCCGCAGAGCTCGATGTCGACCTGATTCTCTGGCCGGAGAACGTTGTGAACCCCGGCCGCTTCCTCTCGATGGCCACGGCCCGTGAGCGCGTTGCTCAGGTGGCGATCGACAACGAAGCCGTGTTGCTTCCCGGTTGGTTCCACGGCATTCCCGAAGACCCATCTGGCTCGGTGAACTACCACGTCGCCGTCACGCCAGACGGCGAGACGGTTGATCGCTACGACAAGGTGCGCATCGTGCCGTTCGGCGAGTATGTGCCGTTGCGTGGCGTCATCGAGAACTTCTACGACGCCCTCCCTGGCCGTGACGTGCGGCCCGGCACCGAGCCGCCCGTCCTCGACACGCCTCTCGGACCCATCGGCGTGTCGATCTCGTGGGAGGCCTACTTCGAACGGCGCGCCCGAGATGCGGTGGCCAACGGGGCGCAGATCCTGACCAACCCCACCAACGGTTCATCGTTCTGGCTCACCCAGGTGCACACCCAGCAGGTTGCGTCGAACCAGCTGCGGGCGATCGAGAACGACCGCTGGCTCTTGATGGTTGGACCGACTGGTCTGTCGGCTGTGATCTCACCCGACGGTGAGCTCAAGCAGCGCACCGGCATTGGTGAGCGCATCGTGCTGACCGACACCGTGCAGCTTCGTGACGGCCGCACCCTTTTCAGCCTCGTGGGCCCTTGGCCCATGTTGGCCTACGGACTCGCCGCCCTCGCCCTCGGCGCCTTCACCCAACGCCGCCCCACCCGCCCCGAGTAACACGCTCAGCCCGCCAGCGCGCAACCCGATTTGGAGGGCGTAGAGCACGAAAACGTGGTCTACAGCCTCCAAAACGGCCAAGCGCCCCGAACTGGAGGGCATAGGCCACCAAAACGTGCACTATGGCCTCCAAAACCGAGGGGAGCCGCGGGCCTCCAGCGGCCTCCAGAACGACAGGAATCCGAACTGGAGGCAGGACAGCACCAAAACGGGCTCTATGGCCTCCAGAACGGGGTTTTTGGTGGGGCTGAGGGCCTCCAGAACCGGGAAGGAGGGTTAGCTGGGGCTGAAGCCGGCGGGGATGACGAGGTCGTCTGGGCTGAGCTCGTCGATCGACGCTTTGCCCATGCCCATAAGCGTGGCGTCGATGCCGCCCCGCAAGATGTCGAGCACGTTCTCGACGCCGGCCTGACCATTGGCAGCCAGGCCCCACAGATAGGCGCGGCCAATCAGCACAGCTTTCGCACCAAGGGCGATGGCTTTCACCACGTCACTCCCCCGACGGATGCCGCCGTCCATGACCACTTCGATCTCGTTGCCGACCTCGGCCACGATCTCGCCCAACACCCGAATCGGAGCAATCGCACCGTCGACGTTGTTGCCACCGTGGTTCGAAACCGAGATGGCCGTTGCTCCGGCCTCGACCGCATTGCGGGCTTCGTCTGCCCGATGGATGCCCTTCACCATGAAGGGGCCCTCCCACCGGTTGCGGAGCCAGGCGACGTCTTCCCACGATGGCGGCGGGGTACCCATCCATGCGCCGTAGGCCTCGAAGAAGCCAGGCACCGGAGCGTTCGGATCGGTCACAAAGTTGGGCACACCGAGATCGGGCAGGGCGCCAGACTTCACCCAGTCGGCGAGCCACTGAGGTCGCAGCGCAACTTCGGGAGCATGCGCCAACGCCGTCTTGAGATCAATCGACTGGGGGATGGCCGGGCTGCCCCAGTCGCGGCCGTGCGAGAACGACCAGTCGAGCGTGAGGATCATGCCCACGGCTCCGGCCGCCTTTGCTCGCTCCATGCGAGCGACCATTGAGTCTTTGTCGCCAGCCCAATAGATCTGGAAGAACGACTGGGGGTTGGCCTCGAAGACTTGGTCCATGGGCTTGCTCGAAAATGAGCTGAGACCCATTGGGATGCCTCGGGCTGCGGCGGCTCGAGCAACAGCGACCTCACCGTCTGGATGCACGGCCTGCACGCCCGTCGGCGAGATGATCACCGGCATCGACGCAGGCTGGCCCATCACCGTGGTGGCCATCTCGCGCTTGGCTGATTGGCCGGCGGTCACGGTGCGGAATCCGAGTTCGTTGAAGGCGGCCGTGTTGTCGTCGCGAGATACGCCGGCCTCGGCGCCAGCGATCAATGCGCCATAGACCGACGCGGGGAGACGACGCTTGGCCCGCTGCTGGGCCACCGCAACCGTCTCGAACCACGGGTTCTGCGCCCACGGATTGAGTTCTTGCGCTCTCTGCACCAACGAGGTCATCCCCACATCCTAGGAACCACCCCACCCCGAGCACCCAGTCGCCCACCCCGAACTGGCACCAAATCTGCTCACCACCCGAGCAGAACCGTGCCAATTCGCTCGCTCCCCCACGTCCCCTCGCAACTGGCACCAAACCCGCGCGACACCCGGACAAGACCGTGCCAATTCGTAAGAATCGGGGCCGAGTGGTTGTTCCGCGGCGCGGAATGCCGATTGGCAGTCGCGTCTCGTTCGCACCATGCTGATACTTTCACTCTCTAACTTCCCTTTGGATCCGACGAGGAGACCCCCCACTCATGACGGACACCACGACAGAACAAGAATCATCGTTGCTTGACCCCAACGTGCGCACTCCCGAGATGGAGATGGCCGAGGTTGGAGCTGGCGTCGCGCCGGCCGCCGACCTTGATCTGGCAGATATCAATCCGCTCAACGCTCACCTGTTCAAAGAGCATCGCTGGCAAGAGCACTTCGCTCGTCTGCGGGCCGAAGACCCAGTTCACTTCAACGAGATTGAAACCGCCGGCCGCTACTGGTCACTCACGAAGTACGACGACGTTCGCGCCGTCGACGGCAACTGGCAAGACTTCTCGTCGGCCCAAGGCATCACGCTCGGCATCAAGTACGACGAAGACGCGCCCGAGCCCGCCGTCCCAATCACGCCCTTCATCGCGATGGATCCGCCGGAGCAAACCGAACAGCGCAAGTCGGTGCGAGGCATCTCAGCACCAAGCAGCCTCCGCAACCTCGACGATCAGATCCGGGAACGCACCGTCAAGGTCCTTGATTCGCTGCCCGAGAACGAAACGTTCGACTGGGTCGACACCGTGTCGATCGAGCTCACCACCCTCCTGCTCGCGACGCTCTTCGACTTCCCACTAGAAGACCGCCGGAAGCTCACCCGTTGGTCAGACATCGTGTTTGCCATCCCAGAGCCCGGCGGTGTTGTCGAGTCGCAAACACAGAAGCGTGAAGAGCTCATCGAGTGCGTCAACTACTTCGAGGGTCTCTTCGAAGAGCGACGCAAGAACCCTGGCTTCGACCTCGTGTCAATGCTCGCTCACGGCGAGGCGACCAAGGACAAGCCGCCGATGGCCCACCTCGGCAACCTCCTGCTGCTCATCGTTGGCGGCAACGACACCACCCGCAACACCATGACGGGAAGCGTCTACGGGCTCAACAAGTTTGGCGACCAGTACGACAAGCTGATTGCCAACCCCGACCTCGTCGCCGGCATGGTCCCCGAGATCATCCGTTGGCAGACCCCGCTGTCGTACATGCGCCGCACCGCCACGCGTGACCTCGAGCTCGGCGGCAAGCAGATCAAGAAGCACGACCAGTTGCTGATGTGGTACATCTCGGCCAACCGCGATGAAGACGTGTTTGAAAACGCCGGTGCCATCGACATCGAGCGCGAGAACGCATCGCATCACCTGTCGTTCGGGTACGGCGTGCACTTCTGCATGGGCAGCCGGCTGGCCGAGCTTCAGCTGCGCATTCTGTGGGAAGAGATCCTCACCCGCTTCGAGCGCATCGAGGTGCAGGACGAGCCAGAGCGCACGTTCTCATCGTTCGTGAACGGCTACACCCACCTGCCGGTGAAGGTCACGCGCAAGTAGCGACCCGCTGGGAGAGCACCTCCCGAGCCACTACGAATAGTCGGCAAATCGAGGAGCCCCGTCCTCGAGGTCTACTCGCGCCCCGTTCGCCATGTAGCTGATGCCGTGGTACCAGCCAGACAGCAGCATCAGGTCGAGCAACTCCGGTTCGTCGAAGTTCGCGGCGAGCCGACCCCAAAGCTCATCGTCGACATCACTCGTCTGGTGGAGGACATCAACCGCCTCGATCACGAGGCGGTCCCGCTCGTCGACCCAGCACTCGTCGGCGTGGTCTCCATGCGTCAGCGACCGCACCTGCTCCGTCGACAGTCCGACAGCCTCGGCGAAGAACGCGATGTGCACGCCCCACTCGTACTCGCATCCACACAGTGCAGTCACCCGGTCGATGACTAGCTCGCGGTGCCGCATGGAGAGCGCCAGCTTCGGCGACAGGTAGTAGCTCCCCCACCCAACCATGCCGTTGGCAAGCGGCAGATTCTTGGCCGCGGTTCGAAACAGCAGGATGGGCGGAACACCTGGCGGCATCATCGCCTCAAGCTGACGAGCGACGCCCGGCTCGAAGGGCGGATTGAGTGGGGCGATTCTTGGCATGCGTGTCTCCTTGGGCGCTTGAATCCCCGAACTGGAGGCCATAGAGCACCAAAACGTGGCGTAGCGCCTCCAGAATGAGTTGTGTGCGTTTCTACTTCCGAAACATCGACCATATCTCGGGTTTCGCAAATCGAAACACTAAGGTTCGAGCGTGTCCAAGGTCCCCTTACCAGGCAAGCCAGTACGAGGTTCAAGCACGGGTCGTCCGGTCATGGCCGCGCTCGACTTGCTCGGTCGCCGGTGGACGCTGCGGATCGTGTGGGAGCTGCGAGACGGTCCGCTTGGCGCACGGGCCCTTCGCGACCACTGCGACGGCATGTCGTCGAGCGTGCTGTACCAGCGACTCGACGATCTCCAGACAGCCAGTCTCGTCGCCAAGAACGACGCCGGCGACTACGCCCTCACCGAGTTAGGAGAGCAGCTCGGCCCTGCCCTCACGTCGCTCTCGACATGGGCCGACGCGTGGGCCGACACGGTATAACTGCCGACCTCCGCAGCTCGACACCACACCGGCCCAGAGACCTAGCGCAGCGTGAATCTGATGACGGCGCCGCCGTCGTTGCCCGGTTCATACACGGCCTGCACCGGTGCACCCACCGTGACCGCGTCTGGGTCGACGCCAACGATGTTGGTCATCATGCGCGGCCCCTCGTCGAGCTCGACATAGGCCAGCACATAGGGCGAGTGGTCTCGCCAGCGCCCCTGCCCCTTCTCAACAACCGTGA
Source organism: uncultured Acidimicrobiales bacterium (assembly GCA_938009905.1). Classification (GTDB taxonomy): domain Bacteria; phylum Actinomycetota; class Acidimicrobiia; order Acidimicrobiales; family SZUA-35; genus CALEWY01. The sequence goes on from CALLGK010000248.1 coordinate 11,339, forward strand.
AGCTGTAGACGGTGCCCGTACCTGAGGCGTCGACATACGACACGTCGGTCGAACCGCACTCCGGGCAGAACAGACGCGGATACCAGATGACGTGTTCGCAATCGTTACATCGAGGCAAGACCATGCGGCCCTCGGCTGCAGCCTCCCAAAATGGCTCGGTCTCGAGCATGGTCGCCGGAGTCGGCGTCGGCAGGCCTGAGTTCTCGGTCATCAGTTTCCTCGTCCCAGGATCAAGGTTGCGCTGCCCATCCGAGTGGCCAGGCTGCCACCAGTCCCGTGGGCCAGAGCCAGTTCGCAGTCGGCCACTTGCACCTCGGCATGGGCTTCACCCCTCAGTTGGCGAACGGCCTCAATCACCTTTGTCATGCCACCCCGGTTGGCGGGATGGTTGTTGCACAACCCTCCTCCATCGGTGTTGAACGGCAGCGCACCGCCAGCTTGCAGCGCACCATCAGAAACGAACCCGCCGCCTTCTCCCTTGGCACAGAAGCCAAGGTCTTCAAGGGTGATGAGCACCGTGATGGTGAAGCTGTCGTAGATCGAGACGTAGTCGATGTCGGCTGGTGTGAGCCCTGCTTCGGCAAAGGCAGCCGGACCGGACACCACCGCCCCCGTTCGAGTGAGGTCGATGCGTCCTCGGTTGGTTGTCTCGATCCCAACGCCCGTTCCGAGGATCGGACACGTTTGACGTTCGAGCTTTGCTGCCGTCTCTGCACTCACGACCACGATGGCGCCGCCGCCGTCGGTAATCACGCAGGCATCAAGACGATGCAGCGGTCGAGCGATCATCGGCGACTCGACGACTTCTTCGATCGTGACCGGGTTGGACAAGAACGCGTTCGGATTGTGTTGAGCGTGGGTTGACGCCGCAACCTTGATCTCAGCCAGCTGTTCGCTGGTGGTACCGAACTCATGCATGTGGCGCTGGGCCGCCAACGCATACCCGGCGATGACGTTGAGACCAAAGAGACTCTCGAAGCTCGACTCTGGCGCCGCGCTGGCCATGCTCCCGCCGGGGCCCCTTCCACCCGTTCGAGGTTTTCCGGCCAGGGTGATCAGCGCCACATCGATGTGCCCAGCGGCGATCGACGCCGCAGCGTGACGGGCGTGCACCAAGTAGCTGGAACCACCCGTCTCGGTTGAGTCGATCTCTCGGCAGTTGAGCCCGAGATAGTCAGCCATCGAGAGGCCACCGAACCCCGGCGCATCACCGGCGCAGTAGTAGGCGTCGACGTCGTCGAAATTCAGACCGGCATCGGCGAGAGCGCCAGCGGCAACGGCCGCGTGAATCTGGGGCACCGTGACATCGGGAAGATGTCGGCCCGGGTGTTCGTAGACACCGGCGATGTGAGCGGCCCCGCTGATCGGCATTCCGGCACCCTAGGCCACCTCCATCTCTGGCCCGAAAACGGAAAACACCGAAAGCCATCAAAGCTCTTCGGAGTTCGACACGCATGCATGACGAGCTCACAGAACACGCTCGAATAGTGTGAGGTGGTGATAGGTGCCCAGCCCACCAACACAGGTGATCTCGGCGACTTTCTCGCGACGCTACGCCGCCGCTGGAGATGGGTGCTCGTTCCGCTCATTGTCGTTCCAACCCTGATCGCGGCACTCACTGCTTCGCGACCAGACGTGTACGTCGCTTCATCAAACGTGCTGCTCACGGCAACAGCCGCTCAAGATGCTGTTGACGACTCCTCGACCAACACCGGCATTCTCGACCGCACGCTCGAAAACGAGATCAGTCTGGCCCTCAGCGACGTGTCTCGAGAAGCCGTCGCGGCTCGGCTCGTCGTCAACATTGAAGACCTTCCCGACATCACGATCAGCAGGGATGGTCGAGCCGACGTACTCACGTTCACGGCACGAGAGCGCACACCAGCAGCCGCTGCAGATGCCGCGAACGTGTGGGCCGAGACCTACGTCGAGCTCAAGCAAACGGAAGCCGAGCAGTCAATCGCTGGAGCCCTCGATCGGTTGACGGTCCGGCTCGAAGAAGCACGGGCCAGACGAGCACAGGCGACGGACGCGAGTGAAGAGGCGGTCGCCAACGCTCAGATCTCGTCGATCACCGACAGCATCATTGCTCTCGAGCTCAGCGGCGAACTGGCGTTGAGTGGCACGGCGCGGGTCATCACCGTGGCAAACCCGCCGGCCTCGAAGGCAAACGCGCCGTTGGGTAGAAACATCGTGCTGGCAGTGATCGCCGGTGGATTGCTCGGGGTCGCGGCGGGCCTCGCGGCCGACAACCTAGATCGCAGCATTCGAACATCTGCCGACCTCGAACGGATGGGCATCGTCAGCCTCGGAACGGTGCCCGAACCCGAGCGAAACAGCCCGCACTCGCGGCTTGAAACAATGACACTCGACGTTCCCGACAGCCCGTTCGCTGATGCACATCAGAAGATCAGGACAGCCATCGACTTTGCGTCCGTCGACATCGATCTCCGAACGCTCGCTGTCGCAAGCGCCAACCGGGCTGAAGGCAAGACAACGACGTCGGTCAACCTTGCTATCGCGATGGCGTCTGCAGGACGCCGTGTCGTCCTGGCCGACTGCGATCTGCGACGCCCACGAATCGACAAGCTGTTCGGCTTTCGTCGAACTCCCGGCATCACAGACAGCGTGCTGAGCAACGTCCCGCTCGTCGACGTCGCAAGGCCAATCAATGAGTCGTTGCACGACCTCGTGGTGATCACCTCCGGCACCCTGCCGCCGAATCCGGCCAGCGTCATCAGTTCTGCTCCGTTCGCCAAGCTCGTCGGTGAGCTTCGGGAAGAGGCAGATCTCACGATCTTCGACACACCGCCCGTCCTTCCGGTGGCCGATGGCCTTGCGCTGGCAGCTCGAGTCGATGCCGTCGTGCTCGTCGTGGAGGCGCGACAGACGCTCCGGCCCGAAGTGCTGCGAACGGTTGATCTCCTCCAAAAGGCCGGCGCCACCGTCTTGGGCGCCGTGCTCGTTGGAGTCCGCGGCGAGGCTGGCTACGGCTATCGCTACGAGCAAGACAGCGAACCGACGCCGTCGACGATCTGATGGCTGACGCTGCGAATCGGGTCGTACAGGGACGTGCGCTCGCGGCTGGTCTGACGGTCGGCACGCTGCCGATGATCTGGGTGACCCTCGTGTCTGTCGCAGGACTCAACCTCCGACCATCCCACGTCTTTGGAGCGATCACCCTCAGTTCGTTCGCCGTGAGGCTTCCTCGCGGCGTGCCAATGAGGACCTGGTTGGTTGCTGTTGTACTCAGCGGGTTGGTGACGCTTGGGGCAGCGGTAAACGTTGCCTGGTTCGGTGTCGGCTTCTGGCCAGTGAGCGAACTGGGTCGACTCGGCATCAACCTTTTGATCGGAGTCGGAATCGCTAGCTGCATCGTCGAAGTCGTCCGCGAACCAAAGCTCATGCGGGTCTTTGTGCGGTCTGCGCTCGTCGGTGTGGTCTTGGCGTTGGCGTTTTGGATCCGGGCTCTTGCCAGCTCGCCACTCGGACTAGACGGTGTCCTCGGTGCCGCCGGACGGGGCGATGCCCGGGCGATTCTGTTCGACGCTCATCTTCCGGCCATCCGCTCCCTCCACGGAAGCGATGTCTTATTAGGTACCCGTCATGGTGCGATCTTCGGGTTTCTCGTGGCCATCGCGATCTGTCACGCGGCCCTCACACACGTTGAATCCCACCCCGTCGACTTACCCGACGGAGCGTTGCCGTTCGACTTCACGAAGACCCTGTTGAGCATCGCCACGCTCACCGTCTCCATCATCACGGTTCTCAGCCTCAGCCGATCTGCAATCGTGGCCATGTCACTCGGTGGGGCGATTTGGCTGGCGGTTCGACGACGCGAGTTGGTGTGGAATGCCTGGGTCTACGTCGGGGCAGCTGCCTTGGTTGCTGTCGGCGTCACCTCCCTGGCTGCCGGCCTTGGCGAACGGCTCTTCCAAGACACAGAGTCGCTCTCGACTCGCCAGACCAATGCCAGTGAGGTTTTGGAGGGTGAATGGAGTCTGTTTGGTTCACCCAGACTCCCAGCCGACACCGATTCACCGCACAACATGATCATCGAGTTCGCAGCCGCTGGAGGCGTGATCGGCATCGTGGCCTCCATGCTGATCGTCGGCGTCGTGGCGTTCGGCGTGCTGACAGCCACTCGGCGTCCACCGGTCGTCACACTGCTTGCCGTCGTGGTTCTCGTTCGGCTCTTGTCCGCTGCACGCGGCACGCTAGACACATCGGCCGTCGTTGCCTTTGTGGTGTTCGTGGCGCTGGCCACGAGAGCGGCCGATCAACCGAGCGCGAGCACATCCTGGAGATCAGCGTCGAGTGCCTGGCGAATTGACACAGCCGGTCCGCACGCGCCGTTGTCGGTGAGCTGAAACAGGCTGTAGCCCAGGTCAACGAGCAACTCCATTGCCTCGCCGTCTGAATGGCGGACCTCGAGGAACACCGGGGGCCGGACAGCCGCAGTGAGCGTGTCGCTCAGGCCCCGCAGCACGCTCGCCTCGAGACCTTCCACATCGATCTTGATGGCTGCGACGTCGACGGGGAGATCATCCAAGCGCATCATCGGCACCGTGTGACGAAGTGTCTGCATCTCGGCGCCGTAGCGAGCTTCCAGCTCATCGGTTCTCCGTCGAAGAAACGTCGCATCTATCGACGCTCCACCGGTGTTCTGGCTCCCGTGAAACGTCGGGACCGTCAGCTCGGCAACGCCGGTTCGATCACCAGCCGCGGCCATGACGTAGCGAATCGCCGGATCGCGCCTGACGAGCTTTCGCAACGACGGTTGGAGATCCGGGTTGGCTTCGACGCACACAACGTCGCGGTCCGGACGATGGTGACGCATCGCCAAGGCACTCTGGCCGTAGTTGGCACCAACGTCGAGGATGACCCCCTCGCTCAGTGAACAATCGGCCAACCAGCGGTACTTGTCCTCTCGGACCACGCCCCGCAACCTGTCGAGGTGGTGAAGCCGAAACTCGTTCCACTGTCGGGTGACACCGTCGTGCCGATACACAGCTGCCTTGAGATTGATCATTGGACGAGCTCGTTCGCGGAGTAGAACGCGTCGACCGGACCGAGCAGTTCGGGGAATGCCGACGCCATCAGCTCGCGAATCTCGTCGTTGCTGAGATCAGCGTCGGTCCGCCGGTTCACATCAGACGATGCGTACTTGCGTTGTCCAGATGGTTTCACAAGTCGTTCGAGTCGGCCGAGCCGTCCCCGGTCATAGCGTTTCATCAGCAGATCGAGACGGTCGACCTGTTGATCGAACCCGATGTGGCGAAAGATCTGCGCCAGTGCGTCTCGCTGGCGAGCCGGGTTGGTGAGCTCTTCGAACCTGACGACGTGCACGGACGTGTCGACGCTGGCGCGCTCAATCCATGAACTGGAGATTCGCAACGTCTCTGCAAACCCGTCGGCAAGCGACGCCGCCAGCAGCCCAGCCGGGTCGACACCCTGTGATCGCATCGTGTTCAGCTCGACGCGCCGACGGTCGACGTCTGGGTTGCTCGGATGCGCGGTCATGTTGGTGTGCAGCCATGAACGAGCCAGAGCGACCGGCTCGCGAACGACTGTCACGATGCGACAGTCTGCGGGCAACAGCGGGTGGTCGGAGGACGCGTACACCGGTGTGAGCACCGTGCTCGGCGTAACCATCTCGGCGTCGAGTCCCGGAGCTCCTGTCCGGCCGCGCACGTACTGTGCGCGGTAGCCCGTGGCCCGCATGAGCCCTGGGTCGGACAGCACCATTCGGAGCCACTGGCTCGCCGTTTTCCACGTCGCCACATGGACGACGGTCGGCTGTCCTGGTTGAGCAGCACCCACGTTCAGCATGTGCCGCAGCCGGTATTCGGCCTCCAAGGGAACGAACGAGCGGAGTGATGTCATTGCGCCACCACGAGACGTCGGGTACCAGCCTGAACAAGCCCGTCGCGCAGAACCTCGACGGTCTCGCTCCACGTGTGCAGGAGCGGTGTTGCCAGAGGTCTGGCCTCGGTGCACGCGTTGATGAGGAGGGCTGCTGCCGCCTCTGTGTCTCCCACCGGCGCCATCGGGTAGTCCGGCCCCATGATCTCGCGCAGTGTCGGCAGTTCGAAGCAGACCACGGGTATTCCGAGCTGCGCACTCTCGGCGACCGGCAATCCAAAGCCTTCATGCGACGAGAGGTAGACAATGGCTCTGGCCGAGCCGAACGTTTTGACGAACTCTGGTGTATCGAGTTGTCCGGTGATGGTCACGTCGCCGGACAAGACATCTGGGTCGTTGGCAAACTGGCTGCGGATGTCTTCGTGTACACCAACAACAACCAGCTGAGGCACTGATTCGCTGCGTGATCGGGCCAGACGCCAGGTGTCGAGTGCGACGGACAAGGGCTTGTTCTCGCGGTGGCAAATGGCGACGACAGGGCCGTTGCCGTCCCGCTTCACCTCTACAGCGTGATCAGCGCCGAAGGGAATGACGACCGCGTCGCGTCCGGTCTCTTTCCGAACAAGCGCCGCCGTGTGCTCTGAATTCGCAAAGAGGATGTCGGCCCGTTGGAGCCCGGCGCGCCAAGCAAGCGAGCGGTACGCGCGCTGCGACAGCGAGAACCGAGCCGGCTCAGCTCGGTGTCGGAAGTCGTGAACGACCACTCCGACCATCGTCGAGCGAGGAACACGCAGTGGAACCGTCGGATTCAGCGAGAGATAGAAGTCAAGCTCGCCCAACGCCGCAAAGGCCTGCGGCGGCCTCGCCAGATGCTGCCGAGTGCGGACGTGGCTCGGGACGTTTGACGAATTGGGATGCCAACTCTCGATGTCATCTTCGGGGAATCGAGCTCGCCACGCGGCAACGATCTGTTGGGCCATCACCATCGGGCCACTCGGCCGACCGCTGAAGGCACTGGAGTCAATGACTCCCCGAAGGGGGCGCTGAGCAGTCATGGCGAGATGGCCGCGAGATAGTCGATGAGCGCCTGACGCTCGGTGGGGAGAAGATCAGGGTCGAGCTGGACCGGTTGCTTCGTGATACCAGATGCACCAACACAATCGAACAGCGAGCCCCGGCGAGTCCCAGGATTGTGCAGCATGGCGGAGCCGCCGTAGGCCAGCGTCGCAACGCACGCATGCACCCGATCACTGAGCGTTAGCTGTGAACCGGCGTACAGCGTCAAGTACGTCCACGGCTCATCAGACGCCACCGCATTCGGCCTGAGATAGATCTTGAACGGAAGGTGTGGGTTTGTGCGATGTTCCGGCCGCACAATCTCGTGGCCCGCGATGGTGTTTGGGTGTGTGCGACGGTCGAGTGCCGAAGCCACGTACGCATGGGCCTTGCTGCGGTCGGCCAGCGCCTCGATCCGTCCCGGGTACCGAAGTGAAAACGTCGAGGATCCGATCTTGACGGGACCACCTTCGTCTGGGACGAGGTCAGGTTCCGGATAGTGATCGAAGTTGAAGGTGCAATACGGCTCGGCGTCGAGCGGGATCGGGTCGAAGCCGTAGGGAAGAAAGAACGCCGAGTCGATGCCCCTTCTGATGTGAGGAACGATCGTCCCGATCTTTTCTGCAGTGACATCGTCTCGCGTTGAGAAGAACAGCGGCGGATGTTCAGACACGACCGAGGCAAACGCATCGCGCTCCTCATCGGTGTACTTCCGCATCGCCCCCGAAAGCACGCCCCACGCGACGCCTCGGCGGCGCAACTCCCGAATGGTCGGAAGCCAGATGTTTGCGAAGTTCTTGGTGAGAACTGGACCTTGCAAGACAACGCAATCCACATCGAGCTTGCTGATTATTGGCCACGCGCGAGTGAAGTTGCCCCGCTTCTCGTTGCGAAACGTCCAGTACGCAGGCTGATCCTGCACAAAGCGAACATCATGACCGGCTGCCTCAAGGCATTCTTTGCCAGCGATGTTGAAAAAGGCGTTGCCTATGTTCTGTCCCCAAAAGCCGGAGACAAGCCCGATTCGCATGATTCGTTAGTCCTGTTTGGCGCCCGGCGACGTCATTGCCGTCATCCACCAGATCGGCAGAACTCCGGCGGTTGTGATTGCAAGGCCATATGCCGCGCCAACCGCACCAAACAACGATCCGCCGACAACAAGTGCGGCGACGTGAGCGAGCAGTGTCCAAAGTCGGGTGCGAGCCAGTTGTGACGTGCGGCCGTCTGAGGTGAGCAGAAGTTGTGCTCCAACGCCGAGGGCTTGGCCAGCCTGCGTCAATCCGACCGGAAGGATGTAGTCGGTCATGGAGTACCACGTTGCTCCGAGCACGGCCTCGCCGACGCCCGTCGGCAGCACCATCAGGAGGCCGGTAAGCAAGAACGCGCCAAGACCAAGAGCGATAGACACGCGGCCGGCGACCATCACGGTTCGTCGTTCGGCTGATGCCGGATTGGGCTCGGCCAACTCCGGCAGTATCGCTACTCGAGCGGCAGCCGTGGCAAGACCCAACGGACGGAACGCTGTGTAGCTGCCCCGATACCCAGCAACGGCCCCGAGGGAACCGAATCCCAAAACGATCCAGGCACTGAGCTGCCGCTGGGCTTGAACGAGGCCAGCGTCGGCCAAGAGCCCTGGCCAGAGGTGACGGGTTTGTTGAACGAACGCGCGGGCGGGCTGCGCACCGATGCTGATCGCGAGCCGCCATACGCCCCAAACCGATGCGAGAACGACGCCACCACCCCAGGCAACGAAGTGCCACCAAGCGGGGCGATCCATGGCAAGTACGGCCGCGCTCCCGAGCAACTGGACACCCAACACACCAGCATCAAGATGGACGGCGCCCCGAGCATCCCGGGCGGCAAAGAAGATGTGCCGCAACGTGTCGTGCAGCATGATCATCGGTGCCAAAACAGCCAGCACCAGAGCGAAGGCCCGTGCGTTTCCTGTCAGGAAGGCGAGGCACATTCCCGGGACGACGATCGCCGCTCCAACCAGAACCGCAAGACTGGCGGCTCCGTTATGCGTCTCGTTGCTTTGCGAAGCTTCGTCCGAACCACTTCCCGGATCAGTGTCCGAATGACTAGCCGATCCAGCCCGGAGTTGCGCCGGCAACCCAGCGACCGCCCGTGCCAACTCGATCAACATGATGCGTACAAGCAGCACAAGCGCGAACCCGCCGAACTCCGCAGCAGACACAGAACGGGCGACAACCACTGCGATCACAAGGGCGCTCGCTGTCACGAGCGCCTGATCGATGCCGCTCAGCAGCGCCGAAGGTGCACGGCGAGGTGGCGCCGCACGCCGCGCGTCGACAATCACGGTCGACACTCGATCTTCGTACTCGTGCTCACGACAACCACCAGATCGGCCGATAAGAAGACATGCACGCGAAGAGGGGCGCGACGACGTACATCGGCTTGGTGATTGTGATGTGCGCTGCAACCATTGCGATTCTCATCGGCAGCGGCAGTGCGCCAAGTGAGGCCCAAGCCGACTACGCACCCGAGCTTTGCCTCACATTTTCGGATCCTGCGCCCTACTCCGGCGACCGACTCACCATCACGGGGTGCGCAGAGCCAAGCTCCGACGTTGCGGTTCTCATCGACGAACGATTTCTGGATACCACCGAAGCGGACGGCGAAGGCTCTTTCGCGACGACCGTGGTCATCCCGCCGCTTGAGGCCGAGCACACCTTGATCGTTGAAGCAGACGGTGTTGAGATTGGTCGCCTCGCCCTTGTGCCGCCGGAGGAAATCATCTTGGTTCCCGATCTGGCACCAGATCAGCTCGCACTTGCTGACTCCGACGAGGGAGGCCCCACCTCACCATTTCGAACCGCATTGTTGGTCTTCCTCATGATCGTGGTGATCGGCCTCGGTGCCATCGGACTCTTTCGCGGAACGAGCACCAACTAAGTCTCAAGGCTGATCTGCGCTCGACACAATCACGGCCCGCTTGTGAGGGCCCGCAAAGAGTTCGACGCCGTTGGCCAACACTCGCAACTCGTCTGGATGGGCGAGCGGCTGGGCGAGGGCCAACACGTCGTACTCGGCACGCGGATCGAAGGCACCAACCGCCGAGAAGACGATCGAAACCGTCTCCCCTGGTTCAAGCGAAACGGGGACAACGACGCCTGGGGTGGTCGAGTCATCAGCAATCGCTACCGGTAGGGCTTGCGCTGCTTGGCCGGCATGGCGAGCCGTGACCTCGACAACGTGGTGCGGAGTGAAGAGCGACACGTGCACGTGGTGCGAACCGCTTGCCAGCCCTGTTCTCTCTGAGCGACCAGCCGCCGCTTCTGGTAGCTGCGCAGCCTCAGCGTCCAACGTGAGGTTGACGGTGATCGACGTCTCGAGGCCGCCTGTGCTCGTTGTCGTGACGACGTAGTCCACCTGACGACTGACGTAGGCATCCAACTTGTTGCCGGTGGCGTTCGTGTGCACAACACCGAACCAGTCAGCTGCCTCGGCCGGATCAACGTCCATCCGAACGAGCCCAAGGTTGGTTTCGGGCATTCGGCCGGAGCCCTCCGTCGTGTGCACGCTGATTCTGCGCTCCTCCAGTGCGGGCCGGAGCTCAGCAACAATCTCGTCAAGCGGCGGCGACGAGGCAATCAGGTTGGAGAACGTCTGCTCGGCGAGTGACAGCAACATGCCGTCTCGTTCGAAGTCTGTGCTGTACGACTGGTATTGACCACGAAGCAACAGATCGGCCACGTCGTCGGCATGAACCGCCACGTGCTCACCTGATGCGTCAACGACTGAAACCGGACCAGACAAGCCGACGATCGCGGCCAGCCCGTGCGGGTCGGCGATGATGACGGCGTCAACCTCGCTTCCACCGAGCTCTGGATACAACGTTGCGGCGGCCCGAGCGGTGACAGCCGGATCGGTTGTCTCTGTCCAGTTCTGCACGTAGCGGTGCGGATCACTGGCCAGAAACGATGCCGGAAACTCGCTGGCGCTGAGCGGAGAGGCGGGACCAGCCCAATTCAGCTCGGCCGCGCGACCAAGACGTTCGACCGACACGTCGCCGTCGAAGATCGACAGCTCCACATACGCCCCGACGATTCCTCCCCCGCGGCGAGCCTCTGCCGGGTTCGTGAGGAGCACCAACACCTGCTGTGGTTCTGCATACCCCAGCAATCTCGCAAGGCTGTCGGCCGCTGCACCGGCCCGGGTCAGCTCGGACCGCACGTCGGCAATCTGCGCTGATGATGCCCGAAGGCGGTCCCGGCCAGGCGGGAGAATCCAATCGACGCTCCGTCCCTCGAGAACGGTCAACGTGTCATCGAGAGCCTCCCCTACCTCCGAGACCCGAGCCTGAACGGCCACGAGCCGATCAACGCGTGAACGGAACGCGTCTCGGCCGCTCGCGTTGCTTGCAACCTCGTCGGCTCCTTGGACGATGCCAACCACCTCAACGCCGGAGCGAGCCGATGTTGCACCGGTCGCCGCCAGCGTGTCGAGGACCTGAAGATGTTGACTGAGAACTGGAACCAGGTATGCCGGCGCAACAGACCAATGACGAAGGCGGTCGTGAGCTTCGCCAAGATCGGCTTCGAGTACCTCGATCGTTTCAACCGTGGCCGGAGTCGGGTTCGCCAGGTCGGCAACTGAAGAGGAACGCATCTGGTCGAGCTGGTCGGCAGAAGACGCCAGCGTCGAGGCGGCTCGCAGCCCGGCGACGAGGCCGATGCCAGTCACGACGACGAGAAGCACGAGACCAACCAACAACGCACGCCGTTGCGGCCTTCCAAGCTGACGAACAAGCCCGACGACAAGAGGGACCAAGCTGATGGCCACCAACACCGACGGCAACCCGAATGGACCGACCGGCGTGAGCGTCAACGTTCCGTAGCCAACGACGATTCCGACCAGACCTCGTCCGGCCCAGCCCGACAACGGTGAGCGCATGACCACATCGTCAGGCGCGTCAGTGATGTGGTCGACGAGCTTCGTCAAGACAACCGCCGCAACGACGAGTGCGGCGCTAACGGCGATGACGCTCGAACCAAGAGCAACACAAAGAAGCAGAGCAGGAACCAGCCTGATGCTTGGCGTCCGCAACGACGCATACAACACCGCCAGCACATAACTGGCCGTCAGGATCTCGTCCCAGCCAGCAACGTTGGTCGGCGCTGGAGCCAACGCGATCCCGCCGACCGTGGCGAGGAACGCACCGAGAGCCAACCACGCACGCGTCACGACGACGAGCACGGGATTCGCCGTCCAGGCGGTGGCCGTCGTCGCGGTCATCCTCCGCCATCGGCAGAGCCCTCTCCAAGTGAATCTTTTCCACAAAGGGCCTTCTGGCCCCTGTGGGCCGTCGTGCGGTTGCCGATCGGGATCGTGCGCTATGAGCACGGAGTCGGTTCGGTCCGCCGCTCTCGGTTACGCCGAGGCGGGATCACCGACAACAGAGGGACGCGTGGCTGGGAGGGATCTGCCCGTACGCACACCCGACGTTGTCGGTTGGCTTACCGCGCCCCATGTTCCGCCGACCGATACGCAAGCCCGGTTCGACGCTTGGAAGCGACTGCTTGAGTTCCTCATTGCTCTCGTCGCCATCATTGTGTTGGCTCCGCTGCTTGTCGTCGTGGCCCTGCTCGCCGGCTTGAGCTCTCGCTCCACGCCGCTCTTTGTGCAGGAACGCATCGGCCGGGACGGAATCCCGTTCCCGTGCCTCAAGTACCGTTCGATGTACTCGGATGCCGATGCGCGACTCGAACAACTTCTCGCTGATCCCGTGATCGCCGACGAGTGGGAACGCAATCACAAGCTTCGACACGACCCCCGCGTGACACGGGTTGGCCGGTTTCTCAGGTCAACCAACCTTGACGAGCTGCCGCAGCTCTTCAACATTCTGTTCGGCCACATGAGCCTCGTCGGACCACGTCCCATCGTGTTCGCCGAAGTGCCGAAGTACGGACCCGCGCTTCGTCAGGTACTCATCGTGCGGCCAGGACTGACCGGACTCTGGCAAGTCTCCGGACGAAACTCGCTTCCCTATCCGGAACGAGTTCGTCTCGATCTCGAGTACGTCGACGCGCGCTCAGCGGGCCTCGATCTGGTCATCTGCGCAAAGACCGCATCACAAATGACCTCTGGACTACTCGGGTCCCGTGACCAAGGGGCCTGGTGACATGCGCCTGCGTGTCTACTCACATCTGCACCATCCCGATCGGGGTGGGGGCGCCAGTATCTTCACCGACCTCAGCGAAGGGCTCGCGCAACGAGGCCACGACGTCGAGCTCTTCTGTGCGTACCCCTACTACCCGGAGTGGACGAACAAGGCAGACGCCAATCTCTTCCGCCGTTCCACGACGACGATGAACGGCGTCCGAGTTGTTCGCCACGGCATGTTCATTCCCCGCAACGCTGGAGCGACTTCGCAACGAGCGTTGTACGAGGCCAGTTACGCCGCCTCGCTCGCCCGCTCAGCCGTGCGTTCGGCCGAGGTAGACGTCGTCATTGCGTTCCTTCCTCTTGTGAGTTCTGGCATCGCGGCACTCGCGGACCATGCGCATCGCAACGGAGCACCGCTCTGGGTCAACGTTCAGGACCTGTCTGGTCGAGCAGCATCCGCATACGCCGGCCGTTTAGCCGGGGCCTTGACTCGGGTCGAAGAAGCTGTGCTTCGCGGGGCGTCTCTGATCACCACGATCGCGCCGCAGATGACGTCCGAACTTGCCCACCTCGCAAGCAACGCTCGACGGGTCGAGACCTTTCCAAACTGGCTGCACTCGAGTGCAGAAGCCTCGATTGATCGCATTGCCAACGACGAAGACGCGAGCGAACCGAGGGCCGATCGTCGGCGTCCGGTCCGGATCCTGTACGCAGGCAACATCGGGAAGAAGCAGGGAGTTGATCGCATCATCGAACTGCTCCGAACTGACAACCGAGACTTCGAGTTTGAGGTGTGCGGAACAGGCGCTGGAGCCGCAGACGTTGACGCAAACTTCCCGCACGACGACAAGCGCTTTCGACGCCGTCCGTTCTTGGCAGAGGACGAGTTCATCGCCCGCCTGCACTGGGCCGACGTTTTCTGTGTCCCCGAGCTCCCGACAGCAGCAGCGTCGTTCCTCCCGTCGAAGTTGCTACCGGCGACGGCGAGCAACACACCAGTCCTTGCCTTGGCCGGCGATCGAAGTCCGCTTCGAAATGAAATTCAATCGAGCGACATCGGTGACCTCGCCGACTGGAACGCCGCACAATCATTGCTCGACGTCGCTACCTCACTACGTGACCGGACACGGTCAGATCCCACGCTTGTCCAAGCCATGCAGTCCAGAGCACGAGAGCAATCGAGTGCTGCTGCGCTCAACGCCGCTGAGCGCTTTTTGGATCAGTTGATCGGGAACGAACTCGCACCGACGAACGAGCCTCACGCTGCTCGCGAACACGAACGACCGCTTCTAAAGCCGCTCTTGGGCTAGACGACGGCCGCCGTCAACGGCCACGAACCATGGCCTCCAAACGCCCTTGGTGAGAACCCTCAGAAAATCCCAACGTTCGGTCACGAAATCGTTGACGAGCCGGGGTCTCATGCGGATACTCAAGTTAGGGGGGCGACCGACGTCTCTCTCCAAACATCAGAGAGGGGACCTATGAAACGCGTGAGTTCAACGCGCCCGAAAACGGGCTACGACGACAACACGCCACAATCACCCAGAGGAATAACGAGGGCACCCAGAGGAATAACGAGGGCACCCAGAGGAATAGCGGGGGCACCCAGAGGAATCACGAGGCGCGGCTTCTTCGTTGGCGCCGGTGCGGCGGGAGCTGTCGCCGCAACCACCGCCATCGGTGCAACGCCTGCGGGGGCGACGCCGTCGAGCTTGCCGGCAGCCGTCCCAGTACCTGAACCGATTCCGGGCGGCTTCTTGCTCGATCCGACCGACGAGTCGTCCATTATTCACTTCCTGTTGCCCGGTCCACCGGGCTCTGCGACCCAGTTCTTCGGATTCCCCGGAGAAGGGCTCGACGTCGACCCGTCGACGATGACCAACTTTCGAGGCGATCACGCCTTTGCCGTGCTCGCGGGCCAAGCCACCGGAAGCGATGGCGCGACCTACAACGTGGAGTTCGACCTCCGCATCTACAGCGGCTCGTACATCGCAGCCGACGGCGTCGAGCGAGACGCCGCATTCGCCTTCATGTGAGTCGACTTGATGGTCCCGGGTCCGGGACCTCTCGAACAAGTCGTCGACATGACACCGGGCATCATGCCCAACGGCCTCTTTTGGACCAGCCAGATGCCCAAGACCTCCATGCGATTTGATCGCAAGAGCAACTGGGCGCGGTTCAAGGTCAAGAATTATCCACTCGTCGAGTCATACGTCTTCGGCGGGCCCATCGTTGTGCACGCACAGGTCGACATCGACGTGCGCTGGCGAGCGAACGGGCCGGCGGAGTCACGAGGCAAAGGTGCCTCGGTTGATCCAACCGATCCGGCCGCGTTCGAAGGTGAGTTCCGCCCGGCCACGGCAACCGGTCGAGTGAACGGGTCGAGGCCCGGCCTCGACTTTGTGGCCGCCAACCTCGACAGCGCGGACTACTACGGCAGCATCGGCCCGATGCAGAACGGGGCGTATCTGACCTGACCTCTCCCCCTTCGACGGTCCCGACGCCCGATTGCGAGTCAGATCTCGATGACGAGGGTGACGGGTCCGTCGTTGCGGAGGTCGACCTTCATGTCGGCACCGAATTGGCCGGTTGCCACGGTGGCTCCGAGGGTGCGGAGTTCATCAACGATCAGCTCGATCAATGGTTCCGCCGTCTCAGGACGGGCGGCGTCGATGAACGACGGTCGGTTGCCCTTGTGAGCATCGCCGTAGAGGGTGAACTGGCTGATGATCAGCACCTTGCCGCCGACCGCAGGCACCGCGAGGTTCATCTTTCCCTCGTCGTCTTCGAAGATACGAAGCTTCCAAAGCTTGGCCGCCAACTTCTTGGCCTGCTCCTCTGTGTCGTCGTGGGTGACACCCACAAGCACGCAGAGCCCAGCCCCGATCTGGCCGATCACTTCACCGTCGACAGTGACGGACGCGTGGGCTGCTCGCTGAACGACTGCCCTCACGACGGTTCCTCCAGCAGGCCCTCAACCAGGTTCTGTACCCGGAGCGCTTCGGCAAACGTCGACAGTTTGTGTTCACGACCACCGATGAGGTTGGCCAACTGGAGCATCTGCGCGTTGTACGCCGCGGGCCCGGTGGCCGACTCGCCCGCATCCATCGGCTCCCATTCTCCACCCGTCGAGGTCGAGAGTTGATACCAGTTGGTGAGACGGAACGACCGCTCGGTACCCCGCACCGTGAACTGCACTTCGTCCCCACCCTTGGCATCGCTCGTGCCCATCATTAAGAGGGGCGTCGATCCGAACACCGTCGCGGCCGACAGTCCGATCTCCGCGCTGCCATCAGCCGGATACGTGACGGCGCTCTTCACGATCCGGCCCTCACCAAAGAGTCGCTCGGCCAAGAACACGTAGTGCGACACGACTTCGCGCACCCAGCCTCCCTGGTCTCGGTCTCGCAGCCAGCGAGCCTCGGCCTGAAACGGTCGGGGCCAGTCCTCGAAATGCAGCCGCAGGTCGGCGCTCACGATTTGGCCAGCGTCACCGGCGGCCAGCGCCGCGCCGAGAGCGGTCGCTGCTGGCGCGGAACCAAACACGAAGTTGACGGCCGCTCGGGCTCCCGCTTGTTCAACTCGATCAACCATGGCCGCGGAAGCATCGCCGTCGACGCCGAGGGGCTTCTCACAGAAGATGGCCTTGCCAGCGGCAAGCGTTTGATCGACGTAGACCTCGTGATGCAGCGGCGGCACCGCGATGTACACCACCTCGACGCCGGCGTGCTGAACAACCTCGGCAGCTGATGCGACGGTAGGGGCGTCAAAGTCGGCGACGGCGCGAGCAACCGCGTCATCTGACAGATCCCACACCGCTCGAAGCTCAAACTGTGGGTGACCGCCAAACACCTCAACGAACCGGCGACCAACTGCCCCCAGGCCGATGATGCCCACCCCAATCTCACTCGTTGGATCACTCATCGCTACATCATGCACGACGCAGTCTGCCGCCCGGTTTGTGCCCGTAGGCTGAACTACTGCCCGTGGGGCTGACATTTCTTCGAACGATCTGCACCCGATCTGACAACCTTGTTGGAACAAGATTCAGCCTTACAGCGTTAGGTTGAGTGGAGTGACTCAGCGGTAACTTCTGAGAAACCCCCGAAATCCCTTCAAAACAGCTGATTTCGCACGTACCTCAGCACGAAAGAACGCCCCATGGTCGCACCTGCCCGCCGTTTCCCTTCCGACGACGAACCGCTCCGACTGGCCTACCTCTCGTACCGTTCGAAGCCGACCGTTGGAGGTCAGGGCATCTACACCCGCCACCTCACCAAGGCGTTGGTTGACCTCGGCCACTCCGTTGATGTGTTCTCGGGACAGCCCTATCCCGTCCTCGACGACCGCATCAGGCTGCACAAACTTCCGAGCCTCGACATCTTCAACGAGCACTACCCCGGACGCTTCCCTGCCTACTGGGAGATCAAGACGAAGGCCGACCTGCTCGAGCTCGCCACGTTCTCAACCGGCATGTTCCCCGAGCCGCTGGCCTTCAGCTACCGGGCGCTCAAGACCCTCGAAGACCGAGCGAACGACTTCGACCTTGTGCACGACAACCAGTGCCTTGGCTACGGCATCCTCGGCATCGACAAGATCATTCCAACGCTTGTCACCCTCCACCACCCGATCACCGTCGACCGTCGCCTCGAGATTGATGCGGCACCCAACTTCCGCAAGAAGCTGAGCATCGGGCGCTGGTACGGCTTCGTAAAGATGCAGGGTCGCGTCGCCCAACGCATGCCGCGCATCGTGGTCGTCTCCGAGAACTCCATCCAAGACATTCACGACGACATGGGTGTCGATCTCGATCGCATGCGGTTGGTGCACGTCGGTGTCGACCCAGACCTCTTCAAGCCAGACCCAAGTGTCGAACGCATCCCCGGCCGCCTCATCACCACGGCGTCGGCCGACGTTGAGCTCAAGGGTCTCAAGTTCTTGCTCGAGGCCATCGCCAAGCTCCGCACAGAACGCGACGTCACCCTCACCGTCATCGGCCGAGCAAAGCCCGGCGGCCCCTCAGCCAAGCTGATCGAGAAGCTCGGATTGGCCGAACACATCCAGTTCGTCACCGGCGTGCCAGACGAGCGCATCGTCGAGCTCTACGCCGAATCAGAAATGGCCGTCGTGCCATCGCTCTACGAAGGATTCTCGCTGCCGGCCGTTGAGGCCATGGGCTCGGCAACCCCACTGGTCGCCAGCGACGGCGGCGCACTCCCTGAGGTGACCGGCGTCGACGGTGAGACCGTGCTGCGCTGCAAGGCAGGCGACGTCGATTCGCTGCGAGCAGCCCTCGAGCGAGGCTTGTCCAACCCCGAGCTCCGAGCCAAGATCGGCCCCGCTGGTCGAGAGCGCGTGAGCGAGCTCTACACCTGGCGACAAACCGCCATCAACACGGTCGCTCAATACCGCGAAGTGATCGATCTCAAACGCGAAGCTGCCATGCGGGAGGCCAACTGATGCTTACTGTCGATTACCAGCGACTCGCCCTCGAACCGGGCATGAAGGTGCTCGACCTTGGCGCCGGCTTTGGCCGCCATGCGTTCGAGACAGCACGCCGCGGCGCATCCGTGGTTGCCGCCGACTTGGCCTCCGACGAAATGAAGTCGACCAAGGACACGTTTGCCGCGATGTACGTCGACGGTGAGCTGCCCCAGGGCATCACGACCGTCACGGTGCAGGCCAACGGCCTCGAACTGCCCTTTCCCGATGGCAGCTTCGACCGCATCATTGCGTCGGAGATTCTCGAGCACGTCCCAGACGACCTTGGCGTAATGGCCGAGCTGTTCCGCGTGCTTGCTCCCGGCGGCCGCATGGCGGCCACGGTGCCAGCAGCGCTCCCAGAACAAATCTGCTGGTGGCTCAACGACGCCTATCACGCACCCAAGAGCGTCGGCGGCCACGTTCGCATCTACGGCGGCCCAGAACTTCGTATGAAGCTGGCGTCTGTCGGCTTCACTCCCGGCGATCAGCATCGGGCGCACGCACTGCATAGTCCCTACTGGTGGCTGAAGTGCGCCGTTGGTCTTGAGAACGAGGACAACCCGCTCGTAAAGAGCTACCTCAAGTTGCTCACGTGGGACATCGTGAAGGCGCCCACCCTCACTCGCACCACCGAGAAGGTGCTCAACCCCGTGCTGGGCAAGAGCGTCGTGATCTACGCCGATCGTCCTGCGGTCGACGCAGAGCTCACCGCTGGTGACCGAGCCGAGGTAGCGGCGTGAAGACGCCAGACCTCGGCGCCATCCTGTCTGCGGCCGATCTGCGCCTCACCGCAGAGACCATCGCTGAGTGGCAGCTTCCTTCCGGGATGATCCAATGGTTCCCTGGGGGTCACGCCGATCCGTGGAATCACGTCGAGGCCGCCATGGCACTCACCACCTGCGGACTCGTCGACGAGGCCGAGCGTGGCTATCAGTGGCTGTATGACCTGCAACGCCACGACGGCAGCTGGCACAACTACTACATCGGCAACGGCATCGAAGACGCCAAGCTCGACGCCAACTGCGTGGCCTACATCGCCACCGGGGTCTGGCATCACTATCTCGCCACAGAAGACAAGGGCTTTCTCGAGACGTATTGGCCAGTCGTCGATCGTGCGATGGAGTTCGTGCTCGATCTCCAGACCAAGCGAGGCGAGGTCATTTGGGCCCGCCGACCAGACGGCACGCCGTGGAGCTACGCCCTACTCACTGGCTCATCATCGATCAGCCACAGCCTTCGCTGCGCCTCCCACATCGCGGCCGAGATGGGCATCGAGCGAGAGCACTGGATCGATGCTCGCGATCGGCTTGTCAACGTCATCGCGAACCATCCAGATGCCTTCGAGCCGAAGGATCGCTGGGCGATGGACTGGTACTACCCGGTCTTGACCGGTGCCATCACCGGTGACGATGCCCGCAAGCACATGGCCGCCGGCTGGGAGAGCTTCGCCATGTCCGGCAAGGGCATCCGGTGCGTGTCAGATCGACCGTGGGTGACCGCGGCTGAGACGTGTGAGTGTGTGATCGCTCATCTCGCGGCGGGTGAAGACGCGACGGCCCTCACCCTGTTCACGTGGGCGCAAACGCTTCGAGATCGAGACGGCCGCTACTTCACCGGCTTGGTCTTCCCCGAACTCGTGCACTTCCCAGACAACGAGCGGTCGACCTACACCGCAGCTGCAGTGATCCTCGCAGCCGATGCCCTCGAAGGCATCAACCCAACATCAGGCCTGTTCACTCAGCACTGATTCAGTCAGCGCTTAGGTCACTCAGCACTGATTCAGTCGGCGCTGATTCGGTGAGGGTTGGCGTCGCCAGCGCTCGCTCGGCAAGCCGCAGCGTCCGACCGGCCCGGTGGTCACACATGGCCTGTCGGATCACGCGCATTACGGGCCCGACGGCAACCGCGAACACGATCGTTGCCGGACCGAAGTCGCCACCGAGCACCACACCGGCAACCAGAATGCCGAGCTCCATCGATGACCGAACTCGGATGGGGTCATAGCCCCGCTCTTGTCCGGCTCTCATCAACAACTCGAACGAGCCGCCAGTAAGACCGGAGTGCACCACGAGCGAGATTCCGCTGATGATGGTGAGCAGACCAAGGAAAACAAAGCCGATACGAAGGGCGAGCGGTTCAGGGTCGACGATGAGTCCGAGGGCGGTGTCGACCGCAACACCAATCATCAACACATAGGCGATGCCTCCGAGTCTCGGCCGCTGACCCAACAGCGCGGCCAGACCAAACAACACCGCAGACATCGACCACACGGCCTGACCAAACGAAAGCCCGGTGCGATCGCGCAGCACCGAGAGCAGCACGTCGTAGGGAGGCAGGCCCAAACGGGCGTGCACGAAGAGGGCAACGCCAACACCAATGAGCAGCGCGCCGCCGACGAGGCTCAGACCTTGTGTGGCGCTCGCTCGAGCTCGCGCTCGCGGCCGGGCCGAGAGACGATCGGCAGTCACGGCGCCATGGCGCGTCATCTGCATCGCCCAACTGGTGGCGACGTGTGCGGAACGGCGAACGGCCGTTGGCGTGACAGTGCGAAGCTGCCGAACAACAGATGACATCTCTCCAGTCTCGGCCAATTCGCCAAGTACTTGACAGCGACGGTGGGGGTCAGCGGTCATAGACGGCTGTCACATGTTGCGAAGGGCACGAGTAACGTCTGTTCATGCGTATCGGAATCAACGGATCGGGCCTGCTTGCACGGCCTGACCTCGCCACCATGACCGCCGACATTGTTGCCTCGGAGGCGGCAGGTTTCGACTCTTATTGGTTGGCTCAAACCGGCCTCGTCGACGCCCTCATGGCGTTGACCGTCGCGGGGCCGTCCACCAGTTCGATCGAGCTCGGAACGGCTGTGGTGCCCACCTGGCCTCGGCACCCGCAAGCCCTTGCCGCGCAGGCTCTTACAGCGCAAGCCGCAACCAACGGTCGCATCATCCTTGGCATCGGCCTGGCCCACAAGCCGTCGGTGGAGGGCAACTGGAAGATGACGTGGGAACGTCCGATCCGCCACATGCTCGACTACCTCGGCGTGCTGGAAGAGCTGCTCGCCAACGGCAAGGCCAACTTTGAGGGCGAGGTCTGGAGCTTTGAGGGCGAGTACGCACGACCAACCGACAACCCGCCAAAGGTGATGCTGGCGGCTCTCGGCGATCAGATGCTCAAGATCGCCGGTCGCCGCACAGACGGCACGATCCTGTGGTGCGTCGGGCCGAAGACGCTTGAGCAGCAGATCGTTCCGAAGATCAACGAAGCGGCATCTGATGCTGGCCGGCCGACGCCCTCCGTGGTGTGCAGCTTGCCGGTGTGGGTCACCGACAACCCAGAGCCCGCCCGCGAACTGATCGCCAAGACGCTCACCATCTACGGACAGCTGCCCTCGTATCGAGCCATGCTCGACATCGAAGGGGTCGACGGTCCGGCCGACATCTCGCTTATCGGAAGCGAAGACGAGGTGGCCGAAGGACTTGCCGCCATCAAGGCGTCAGGCGCAACCGACTTCACCGCGGTGATCACCACGCCAGATCCAGACGAGCGTCAGCGCACCGTCGACGTGCTCGCCGCCGCCAACGCCTAACAACTAACTGGAACCCACCGTCCCGCAATCCTCACTCTGGAGCCCGCCGCCGTGTCGGGGCGTTTCTGAGCGTCAGCGAAGAAAGGCTGTTAGCGAGCGCAGCGAGCGGCAACCTCCAGTTTGGGGGTCTAGAGGTTGCTGAGGAAGGTGGTGAGGGCGTCGTTCACGATCTCAGGGTGAGACATGTTTGGTGCGTGGGCCGATCCTTCAACCTCGACGACACCGCGAGAGTCCTGCACACCATCGGCCATCGCTCGACCACGATCGATCGAGATGGCTTCATCTGTGGTTCCGTGGACAACAAGCACGGGGCACGCGATCTCTGACAGGCGATCAGACACATCGTCACGGCTCAGCAGCGTCTGACCTGGCTCCGCGAGAAGCGACCGATCGCGGCCCAACCACTTCGGAACCCACTCGGCGGCAAGCTCATCGGTGCCAAGGATCAGACCGGACACGCCCTGGGCGACACCGGCTCGCATCTCGTCGTCCTCGCCAGTGAACGCAGCGAGCATGCCGTGGTAGCCCTCGATCGTCTCCGCGTCGTCGACGTCGGCCGCTGAGTCGATGAGCACCAACGCCTTCACTCTGTCGGGATGAGCAAGCGCGGCCCGAAGCGAGAGGAAACCACCCTGACTCATGCCAACAAACACGGCTTGGTCGACGCCGCACGCATCGAGCACGCCAACGGCATCATCGGCTGAGTCCCAGTAGGTGAATGGGCCGGGAGCTGGCGTGTCGCCGAAGCCTCGTTCATCCCAACGGATGCAGCGGTAGTCGTCGCTCAGCGCGGCCACCTGCTGATCGAACATCGTGTGGTCCATCAAGAACCCATGGCTAAAGAGCACCGCTGGTTTGTCGCCACCGGTGTCTTCGTAGCGAACCGGTATGCCGTTGATCTCCGCAGTTGTCATGCCGAGAACGTAGTACCGGGCGGCTACTGACGCCGAAGCACCCGCAATGACCCCTGCGCCGACTCTTCGGTGAAGAGCCCAGACGCCAACGCCGGCAGATAGATCTGCTCGTAGGGCGGGCGCCCTCCGTCGGCCGCGTCGGGGAAGACATCGTGGATCAACAGCACGCCGCCGACGGCCACGTGCGGTGTCCAGAGTTCGTAGTCGAGGCGTGCCGGTTCTTCGCCGTGCCCACCATCGATAAACAGCAGGCTGAGAGGCGTGGTCCACAGCCGGGCCACCCGTGGCGAATCGCCGACGATGGCGACCACGGTGTCTTCGAGCCCAGCGTCGTGGACGGTGCGGCGGAAGATCGGCAGCGTGTCCATCTTGCCAACCGCAGGGTCAACCAAGTCGGGCTCGTGCCACTCCCACCCCTCTTGGTTCTCTTCTGAACCACGGTGGTGGTCGACGCACATGAGCGAGGTTCCACGATCACGCAGTGCCGGACCGAGGTAGAGCGCTGACTTGCCGCAGTAGCTGCCAACCTCGAGTGCCGGACCGAGTGAGGGGTCGACCTCGGCAGCTGCCTGCCACAGCGCCAGGCCCTCGTCTGGTGGCATAAATCCGCGAGCTGCTTCGGCCCGTGCCTGTTCTGCCGGTGTCATCAGTGTCCGGACGCCTGTGCCGACGACGTATCGACCGCCTCGTCGTCGTCGAGATCTTGCGTGAACAGGCGGTTGAGAATGACGAACTTGGCGACCCACACAATGAAGTAGGCGCCGAGGCTTGCGACGTTGACGAGCAGACCGGCGCCGAACTGTCGGTCGGCCAGGGCGGCCGCGACGCTCGAGACCACGAGGCCAATCAACGTGATGACCCAGAAGGGCAGCACCTCGCGACGCATGCTGTGTGAGCCTCGCTTCTCCCACACCCAGGCCCGGCTCAAGAGGTAGGCCGGGATGCTCGCCAGGCTGGCGGCAAACACATTCGCCCACCCGCCAGGC
The DNA here is from genome assembly GCA_938009905.1 of uncultured Acidimicrobiales bacterium. Taxonomy (GTDB): domain Bacteria; phylum Actinomycetota; class Acidimicrobiia; order Acidimicrobiales; family SZUA-35; genus CALEWY01. The sequence continues at coordinate 35,362 of CALLGK010000248.1, forward strand.
CATCCCCACACGCTGTTCGCCAGGAACAACAGAGCCTGACTGTTGAAGATGTTGATGACCGAAACGGCAAGGTAGCGACCGGCAAGCTTGCTTCGTCCGGCCAGCACGTCGGCGAGTGGATTCGCCGCTTCGGGGGTCGGGGATGGCACGGGCCGAGACTATCTGGCCCCTGCCCCCACTCGGTGGCTCCTATTGGCCACAATGGAGCAATGGGCGAATCCCGCTTGCGGCGCATGATCTTCATTTTTGGGGCCTTCATGGTGCTTGTCGCGCCTAGTTGCTCCTTCATCACAGATGGAGCGAGCGATGATACGAGCGCGGATGCTCCAGACGAACTGTCGAGCGATTCCACAACCAACGACGACGGCGACAGCGGCGACGATGGTGACGACGACGCCGCTCCCGCCACCACGGCGCCGCCCATCGAATCACCGCCGTGGGAAGAGCTACCGCTCGAACTCGAACTGATCGGCGAGTTCACCGAACCGATGGCGCTTACACCCCGATCCGGCGTCCCCGATCTCTATGTGGCCGAGCGGGCGGGCATCATCCGCCGGATCGAAATCACCTTCACGAAAGGTGCCGGTGCGGAGCGCATCCGCGTGTCCACTCGCCCCGTGCTCGACATCAGCGAAACGGTCTCAACCGATGCCGAGCGAGGCCTTCTTGGCTTGGCCTTCTCGACAGACGGACGCTTTCTCTACGTGAGCTACACCGATCTCGCCGGCGACTCCGTCGTCGACGAGTACGACATCGAGCGTCGCACCGAGGCTCGAGTCGACTCTCGACGTGAGCTCCTCCGCGTGAAGCAGCCGTTCAGCAACCACAACGGCGGGCACCTCGCGCTCGGCGCCGATGGCTTCCTCTATCTCGGACTCGGCGACGGCGGCTCTGCGAACGACCCGGAAGGACACGGCCAGAACACCGACACACTCCTGGGCTCCATCATCCGGATCGACCCATTCCCCGACGGCGAGGACTCGCCATACACGATCCCCGGCGGCAATCCGTTTGCCGTCGATCCGGGCGGCGCACCCGAGATCTTCCTTTGGGGCGTGCGCAACCCATGGCGCTTCTCGTTCGATCAGCTCACCGGCGATCTTTGGATCGGCGACGTCGGCCAAGACGGTTTCGAAGAGATCAACTTCCTACCTGCCGCCACCGGTGGCGGACGAGGCGCCAACTTGGGTTGGGCCAACATGGAAGCCAACGCACCGGTTGGCGACGCCGAAGCCCCAGACGGCCACGTCGGCCCCTACTACTCCTACGCCCACGACAAGGGTCGCTGTTCGGTCACCGGCGGCTACGTGTATCGAGGCAAGCTCCACCCGCTGCTCGACGGCATCTACATCTACGGCGACTACTGCAGTGGTGAGATCATCGGCCTGCAGCAAACCGATCGAGGCAACGTCGCCCGGCTGTTGTCGATCTCGACAGGCAAAGATCAGCTCGTGTCGTTCGGACAGGGCAACGACGGCGAGCTCTACGTGATTGAACAGGGCGGCCAGGTTCTGCGCATCGAGCCGCTCGAAGTCGTCGAAGAGTAGCGACGCTCACACCGACGAGCGAGCAGCCATTTTCGGCGCACGTTCTTCGATCAATCGAACATTTGTTCGATCACACGCTACGGTGCCTCGATGGGCACACCAGAGACACCTGAAGAACTCGAACAGATTCGACGCTCCGTCGCCATGCTTCCGCCGGGCTCATGGGCCATGCGACGCGAACAAGCTCTCGAACTGTTGTCGAACCTGATCAACCGCGTCCGGTCAGACACCCGCCCCTAACACGGATTGGTGGGCTGACGTAACCACTTACGACCATCTCAGCACACCAATCGTGGGTTAGAGGTTGTAGCGGTAGACGTTGGTGTCGCGCTGTTCGAAGCCGATGCGTTGATAGAGGCGGTTGGCGGCTTCACGGCTGGGGCGAGAGGTGAGGTCGACGGTCTTGGCCCCCGCTTCACGAGCCCGCTCGAGTGCCACCTCGTTCAGGAGGCGACCAACGCCTTTGCCTCGGGCGGCGTCATCAACCACGACATCTTCGATCCACGCCCGCATCGCCGTCGGGATACGGAACAGCGCCAAGGTGAGGCTGCCGTAGATGACGCCGTCTTCTTCGGCGATGAGCAACACGGATGCCGGCGAATCAATCATGAACTGCACCTGCTCCTCTGATGGGGGCGGGTTCGATCGTGAGAGCTGGGGAATCAGGCGCTCAAACGCTGCCATCAGTTCCGGCGTGATCTCGGTGACCTCGGTGATCTGCACGCTCTCAGTATGCCGCGTCGCACCAACGTGAACGGTCAACCACCCCTCGATCACAAGCGACTCAGCCGTAACCAGCTGTCCCGACCCCGCGCTGATCCAGTGCTGCTGCTGCTCTGACCCAGCGCTGATCCCGCCGTGATCCCGCTGCGGCCATCGGGCAGGTACCGTTTGTCTGGTGAAACACATTGTGTGGACCGGCGGATCGCCAGACAGCAACGCAAGCCCGTCGTCCGATGACGACGCAACGGTCGACGTCGGCCATCGACCAACGCTGAACTCCCCCATCCTCGTGATGGCCTTTGAGGGATGGAACGACGCGGGCGAGTCCGCTTCAGCGGCAACCCAGCACGTCGCCGAGACCTTCGACGCTGAGCCGTTTGCCGAGATCGACCCTGAGCCGTTCTACGACTTCACCGCGACTCGACCCTTCGTGAGAATCGACGACGATCAGGGACGCCTGATCGACTGGCCGGAGAACGTCTTTTCTGCCGTCGCAACCGAGCCGGGTAGCCCGGATCTCATCGTATTCACCGGCATCGAGCCACAGCTGAGGTGGCGGACGTTCTGCGACGAAATTGTGCAGCTCGCGCTCGAGTTCGACGTGCAGATGGTGGTGACCCTCGGTGCACTGATCGCCGACGTCGCCCACTCTCGGCCCACCACGATCTTCGGCACAAGCGGCGACCCAGACACCTGCGCTCGGCTCAACCTCGAGCCATCGCGCTACGAGGGCCCAACCGGAATCGTCGGCGTGTTGCACGCGGCCTGTCACAACGCCGGTCTCGACACCTGCTCGCTCTGGGCCTCTGTCCCCAGCTATGTGGCCAATGCTCGCTCTCCGAAGGCCGCACTGGCCCTTGTCGACCGACTCGGATCGCTCATCGAGCTACCGATTCTCGGCCGCAACCTGGTTGAAGAGTCAGCCGAATACGAGGCGCAGATCAATGAAGCGCTCGAAGACGATGAGTCGACGCGTGAGTACGTTGCGTCGCTCGAAGAGCGTTACGACGAAGAGATGCGGGCCGACTCAGGAGCCGGCCTCATCGAAGATCTCGAGAACTTCCTCCGCGAGCAGAACTAGCTCTCGGGTTCTCCCAGCCACACCGATGGTCGTGGCATCTCAAACGACGTGTCGTATGGCTCGCCGGCGAGCGCACGGAACGCCAGATCGAGCCAGCGATCGCCACTGGCAATCGGCGATGGCAAGTTGTCGCGGTTGAACCAGCCAGCGTCGAGGCACTCCTGCGGATGGTGTGAGAGTTCGCCACCCGTGGCCCGGCACTGGAACACGATCGAATACAGCGGCACTCGGCTGAATCCGAGCTGCAACCCGTCAACGATCGCGAATGGCCGTTCGACCACCGCGGTGATGCCGGTCTCTTCAAAGACTTCTTTGATCGCCACCTCGGCCGCCGAATAGCCAACGTCGGCCCACCCGGTCGGGTAGAGCCACACGCCAGAGTCGGCGCGTTGGATCATCAGCAGCTCGCCGTCTTCGTTGCCAACAACCGCGCCTACGGCGATCTTGGGTGTGACGTAGCCCCCGATGCCCGAACCAACGATGCGCATCCATTCGTCGACGGCGGCCGCCTCGGTGCCGGCTCCCGTAGCCCGAGCTCTGATGTCGGCGGCCACGTGCAGAATCTCTTCGTAACGCTCCCGCTCGTAGGGCACTTGCGAGAAGCCAAGGCCGGTGCGGGCGATGCCGGCAAGGGCTTCTGACCAACGAATGAGGTCGCCCTCGCTAATTGATGGGTGCGGATCGCTCATGCCGTTTCGATCACTTCCCGGAGCGCCAGCTCAAGTTCGGCGAGCAGCTCCTCGTCTACGAGTTTCCCGCCGTCGCGGTCGGTCAGATAGAAGCTGTCGACTGCTTCTGGCCCGAGCGTCTGCACCTTCGCACTCGAAATGTCGAGCGAGAGCTCATCGAGGGCTCTGGTGATGCGGAACAGCAACCCGATCGTGTCTGGGGCATGCACGTCGACCACCGTGGCAACGTCGGAGATGGTGTTGTCGATGTTGACCAGCTCGCGAGCGGGCTCGGCCGACAACCGACGCTGATGGCGTCCATATGCCTCGGCCCGGCGGGCCACTCTGGCCGACAACGCGAGTCGCCCATCAACAGCGCGGCTTACCATGTCAATCACCTTGGTCCAGTCGATCGAGCCCGAGCTGGCTGAGGTGACGACGAACTGGTTGGCTGCCATGCCCGAGCCATCCGAATAAGCCACCGCGTCGAGCACGTCGAGACCGGCGACCACAACGGCTCCGGCGATCTGACCAAAGAGACCAGGCTGATCGGGGGCAACGATGGTGAGCCGGTCACGTGAGCCTGAGATCGTGGGTGTACCGGCCGCCATCAACTCGAAGATCTCGGGTGTCGGGAACTCGTTGATGACCTCTTCGAGCTCGCCACCTTCGAGCATGATCGCCGAGCGCTCGACCAAGTCTTGGAGCAGTCTGGCCTTCCACGGACCCCAGGCTGACGGGCCGGTGGCGATCGAGTCGGCCTGTGTCAGTGCCGCAAGCAAGTAGAGAAACTCGACAGAGTCAACCGCAGCCGCAACGGCGTGGATCGTTCCTGGATCGGAGATGTCGCGGCGAGTCGCCACGTCTGGCAGCAACAGGTGATGGCGACACAAGTCGACCAGCACGGCGGTTTCGACGGGCGAGTAGCCCATTCGTGTGCCGATGTTCTCGATCAGCTCCATACCGACATCGGTGTGGTCACCCGGATACCCCTTGCCGATGTCGTGCAGTAGGGCACCAACGACGAGCAAATCGGGTCGACCGACGTCGTCAGCAAGCTCTGAGGCATTCGACGCGGCCTCGCAAAGATGGCGGTCGACGGTGTAGGTGTGCATGACGTTGCGTTGCGGGCGGCAGCGGACGGCTGCCCATTCCGGCAACATGCGAACCATCAACTCAAACTGGTCGAGGTCTTCGACCACATCGATCGCCGAACGGCCGGCCAGGAACATGCCAGCAAACAGCGTTCGGGCTTCGGCCGGCCACGGCTCAGGAACACGAGCCTCCGACAGCTGCAGCCCCTCAAGGGTCGCCCGACCGATCGTCGTTTCGGTTCGAGCCGCCGCTTCGGCCACCCGGAAGAGCGTCAACCCGTCTGGCTCAACCCCCTCCTTCAGTTCGACGAGGTCGTCAACCAATTCGATGTCTGGACCGATATCGACGCGCGGCCGTCCTCTGCGGGGGCGAGAGCGAGACCGTTCCCAGCGGTCCCACGCTTCGTCGCTATGCCAGGCAATGCGGCGAGCGGCCAACGCGAGGCGGAGCATCAGATCTTGGCCACCAGCGGCGCCCAGTTCCTCAGCAACCTCGTCTTGGTCGTCGAGGGTGAGGGTGTCGCCGGCTCGGCCTCGGGTGCGGTGAAGCGCCACCCGGGCCTCGACCAGCATGTCGTACTGGGGTTGCAGCTCATCGAGCACGTCGGTAGCGAAGCCAGGCTGGGCTCGTTCGGCCCACGTGAGGGCGTGCAGGTCGCGCAGACCGCCGCGGCCTTCTTTGAGATCGGGCTCGATCTTGAACGCGACGTCGCCAACGGAGCGGTGACGGGCCTCGACTCGTTCCGACAGAGCGGCGAGGAGCTGACTCGACCGTTTCGACCACAGCTTGTCCGTTGCTGCGTCGAGTTGTTCGGCGATGGCGGCGTCGCCGCTGATCAGCCGAGCAGCCAGCAACGATGTGGCCTGGTCGAGCTCGGTTTCGGCGAGTTTGATGACCTCGGCGACGGTGAAGACGCCGTGACCAAGCTTGAGCCCACGGTCCCACACCGGATACCAAAGCCGTTCGGCCAGCTCGGGAATGTCGCCACGCTTCTTGTCGTGAACGAGCATCACGTCGAGGTCAGAGAATGGCCAGAGTTCGCCTCGCCCGAACCCACCGGTGGCGATAAGGGCTACCCCCTCTGCGTCGCTCACGGCCCCGTTGAACAGCTCGGCGAACCACTCGGTGGCGCGATCCGAATGGGCCTCGACGTAGGCCTGGCCTTGCAGGCTTGGATCAATGAGCAGCGGCGTCTTGCGGCTCACTGGTGATCACCACGTGAAGATCCGCTTGGGTCGAGCAGCGATGGCAATCGCTTGAAGAACACCGAGCGAGGCAGCGCCTCTGCGAACCCCGCTTTGCGGGCGGCCTCGAGCCGAGCCTCGTCGACGTGAGAGCCGAATCCGATTGTTGGGAACTGGTCAGACACGAAGGATCCAAGATCGTCAACCCGGTCGACGTCAACCAGCAGAAGCGACGGAGACGCCTCGTGAGCGGCAGTGGCCGTAGACACGACGGTCGCGGACGCGAAGCGCGACTGGTCCATCAGGTTTGGGGCGACGGCAACCACGTTCGCTGCCTCGTCAAGCGCCCTACGTCGTTGCTTGTGCACATACGCCTTCGCTGCGCCCCAGGTGAGCCCGGCAGCCTGCACCTCATCGCCAAAGTCGAGAAACCCACCCGGCGCGAGGTCATACACATCGTCTGGGTGCAGACGGCGAGCATGCTCGTCGCGCTCAACAGGGGCAACGCCCAGTGTCTCGAGAACCGAGCTGGCATGGACGACGGCGCCTCGAGCAACGGTGAGCGGGGTTGTCGTCTGCTGATCGATATCGAGCGAGAGGAGGTTGTGCAGCTGCGGCTTGAGGTCGGACTGAGCCTGGGCGGCGGCTTGTTCGACAAGCGCAAGGTGCTCCGGTGACTCGATGGCGACCCGCTGGGCAATGGCCCACCTCACCCACCCTGGAATAGCCTCGGATAGCAATCGGGCCAGCGTGGCTGCGTGACGCTCCAGAGCTTGCTCGTCGTCGCTCATCACCATCGGTCCAGCCTGCCACCATCCAGCCGTTTCGCCACGATCGACCACGATGAAGATTCTTGCCAGCGCTGTCTTTGAACACGTTGTCTACAACGTCAGACTCCTCGACGCATCGTCACCTACGTCGGTGTCGCTCGTGGTCGACGCGATCCTTCGGCCCGGGGATGCCGACGAGGGACCGTTGCTCGTGCCACTGCCAGAACTCGTCGCCGTGATTGGCGACTCGGCCGCTGAACGACTGGTTCCGATTCTGCGCAGGAAGGGACGAGTGGTCGAGCACGACAGCATCGCCCACGTGAGCTTCCCGTTTTGGACACCGGCGGTCGACTGACCGCTAGCCAGACACCGCCCGGCGGATCGACAGCTCGATTCGACGCCGCTTGCGATCGACACTCAGGATCTTCACTCGTACCTGCTCGCCGGGCGACACAACTTCTTCTGGAGTGAAGATGCGGTGCTCTGCGAGCTCCGAAAGATGCACGAGCCCTTCGACACCACCCACATCAACGAAGGCTCCGAAGTCGGCCAATCGAGTGACCGGCCCAGAGACCACTTCCCCATCGACAAGCTCAGCAATCGGATCAGGCACCAACTGGCGGATCGACAACGACACTCGCTTGCGCTTGACCTTGACGTCGAGCACCTTGACCTTCACTTCATCGCCAACAGACACGATGTCGCCCGGACGATGCACTCGACCCCACGCGAGTTCAGAGACGTGCACCAGCCCCGTCACGCCATCAAGGTCGACAAACGCCCCGTAGTCGGCCAGCGAACTGACACGCCCAGTTCGCTCCTCCCCCACCACCAAACTCGTCAGCACGCCGTGCGTTGCTCTGCGGCGTTCCTTCATCAGGATCGCTCGACGAGACAACACCAGGCGCTCTTTCGCCGGATCGATGTCGAGGACGCGCAGATCGAGGGTCTGTCCGACGTAGGAACTGACGTCGGTTGGCGGGTCGAGCTCAAGATGTGAGCTCGGCACGAAGCCCCGTAGACCGTGAACCTCCACAACCACACCGCGCTTGGCCACGGCGGTGACCGTGCCCGTAACCACGACCTTGTCGCTGGCGACGGTCTCAAGACCGCTCCACGCCTGCTTCTTCTGCGCCCAAGCCCGCGACAGCACAACTCTCGACTTGGGGTCCTCCCGCGAGAGAATCGCACCCTCCAACCGATCGCCTGGCGTGACGGCTTCGGTTGGATCGGTTCCTGCCGCATCGAAGTTGCGGCGGTGAATAACCGCTGGCCGACCGTCGTCGAGCGTCAGATCGATTTCATCGGCATTGATCTGCTGCACCAGCCCACCAACGATGCGCCCAGCTTCGGGCTCGGGACCTCCGGCTGCCTTCGGCACGGTCGCAGCGCCAGGCGCTGGAATGGCGACAGAACGAACCGCAGCAGGCGGGGCCTCGACCGGCGGCGCCTCAGCTATCAGTGACTCAGCTGTCGGCGGCGCAGCAGGCGGGGCCTCAGCTACAGGCGGAGGCGCAGCAGGCGGGGCCTCGACGGGCGGCGCCTCAGCTACCAGTGACTCAGCTGTCGGCGGCTCAGCAGGCGGGGCCTCAACGGGAGCCGCGACAGGTACGGGAGCCTCACGAGGTACCGCCTCGACAGAGGGTCGTTCGGCTTCCAGGGACGCGACGGAGCCACCCTCGGCCGGCTCCGTTGGTGTTTCCGGCAAGCCCGGTTCCCCCGGAGCGACATGGTCCCCTACGTCGCTCACTCACCGCACGTTACGCAATTC
>CALLGK010000249.1 GCA_938009905.1 uncultured Acidimicrobiales bacterium
GGCACCATGGCGCCGAGGCCTTCGCCCAGTTGGCCGAAGTAGGCGTTGATCTCGCGAGCGCGGGTCGACGCGAGGGTGCAGAGTCCGAACTTGGAGCCGGCCCGGTCCATCAGGCCTTCAACCTCGGGAGACATCATCGAATCTTGGCGTTCAGTCATTTCTCAAACCTCTTGGAGAGCAACTAGCTAACTCTATCGGGAAAGGCGAGCAGCCCGGATGTATGACTCCATCTGCTCAACCGTTTCGTTGATGTCGACATTGACGATGACGTGAGCACCAAGCTCTGCGCCGGCGTTTGCTTCTTCTGCCGCCTTCGCGAGGCGTTGGGCCACCTTGTCTGGCGGATCGCCGCGCCGCCGGAGGCGGGCCTCTTGTTCTTCAGCAGACGGAGCGACCAAGAAGATCAGCAAGGCGTCTGCGTTGGTCTCGACGACCTGACGGGCTCCCTGCACATCGATCTCGAGGATCAGGTCTTGGCCCGCAGGGGCCATGGGGATTGGGGTGCCGTAGTAGTTGTCAAGAAATTCGGCGTATTCGAGGAACCCGCCATCAGCGATGGCTTGCTCGAAGGTGGCTCGATCAACAAAGACGTAGGCGTCTTCTGCTTCTCCTGGCCTTCGCTCACGCGTCGTCCACGATCGGCTCAGCCAGAAGTCATCGGCGTAGCGATCGACAAGCTCGGCGCAAACCGTGCCTTTGCCAACCCCGCCGGGACCGGACACCACAACAACAAGCGACTCCGGGCCTTCGGTTGAGGCCGCGGAGACAGCGTCGTCGCTCAGGAGAACTCCTCGAGAAGCGCTTTGCGTTGTTGTGGACCCAAACCGGCGATGCGACGCGACTCGGCAATACCAATCTCTTCCATCGTTCGACGGGCCTTGACCTTGCCGACACCTGGCAGCGATTCGAGCACGGCCAGCACCTTGATCTTCGCGATGATCTCGTCGTTGTCGGCCTGCTCAAGAAGCTCAGGAAACGAGACGCTTCCCATCTTGAGACGCATCTTCATTTCAGACCGAATTCGGCGAACCTTGGCCGCCTTTTCAAGGGCGGCGGCCCGCTGTTCGTCGGTCAACTTGGGGGGTTGGGGCATAGATCGAAACCCTACCCGTCAGAGGTTGCCGAATAGCTCGGCGGCAGCAGCTGCTGGATCATCAGCAAGCGTCACGGCACGTCCGATGACCAACAGGTCGGCACCTGACTGAAGCGCTTCGCCTGGCGTGACGGCTTTGGGCTGGTCATGGCGATCGCCACCCTCGGCGCGGATACCCGGGACGACCCGCAAGGTGCGGGGCGCCATCTCGCGAATGTCCTTGAGGTCTGATGCGGCACATACGATGCCGCCGCAACCCGCCTCGACTGCTACTCGGAGTCGAGCCGGCACGATGTGTTCTGGTGCGTCGGCGTCGCTGGTCAGCACCGTGATGGCCAGAGCCGTTGGTGCGGGGAGGTCGGCACTGATCGCACCTTCGTTGAATCCCTGCACGCCAGCCTTGAGCATCTCGCCGCCGCCATGGGCATGCATCGTGAGGTAAGAGCAACCAAGTGAACCCGCCACAGAGGCAGCCTTGTGCACCGTCGTTGGGATGTCGTGCAGCTTGATGTCGAGGAACACATCGAAGCCCATGTCGATCATGGCGCCAACAGCGTCCGGACCGGCTGCGGTGTAGAGCTCAAGGCCGATCTTGGCCACGCCGAACCACGGAGCAAGCTGTCTGGCGTAGCGAGTCGCCTCAACCAAATCATCGACGTCGAGGGCAAGCGCCATCTTCGACCGCAGCTCTGGGCTGAGACCCTCGGGTGTCGTTGCCGCCGCCTTGGGCGACTCCGCCGTTTTTTCCGGTGCCATTTGTTCCTTTCGGCGCACGTTGCGCAGGCTTGATATGAGGCTCGCAGTTTGTGGTGGTGCGAGGTCAGAACTGGGCTCCGCCGACGAGTTCGGCGTAGCTGGCGACCCCTTGTTTAGCGCACCACGACTGCAGTTCGGTGGTTATCCGCAGCGTGGCGCGAGGGTCAGCAAAGGTTGCTGTGCCGATCTGCACCGCACTCGCTCCAACGAGAGCGAACTCGATGACGTCTTCAGCGCTTGCTGCTCCGCCGGCAGCAACGATCGGCAACTCGGGCAGGGCCTGATGCACATCGGCGACCGCCTTGACCGCAAGGGGATGAATCGCCGGCCCAGACACTCCCCCGGCTCGCCCAGGACCGCCCTCTGCTGCGCCGAGGCGCGGCTTGCGGGTGATCGGATCGATGCTCAGTCCAAAGTAGGTGTTGACCAGCGTCACCGCATCGGCGCCGCCCTCTTGCGCTGCGGCTGCGATCGAGGCGAGCCCTGGCCCAACGTTGGGGCTGAGCTTGGCCCACCGCGGCCAGGGACACGCAGCGGTTGCGTTCATCACCTCGGTGGTCATCGAAGGGTCGTGGGCAAAGAGTTCGTTACCGTGCTCGGTGTTGGGACACGAGATGTTGACCTCGACCGCAACGATCGCTTGCGTCGAGCGAAGCGACTCATTACCGTGGGCATCAGCAAGCACGGAGGCTGCCTCCGCGTAGTCGGCAACCGATCGACCCCAGATCGATACGACGACTCGAGCGCCAGCTGCATCAAGGGCTGGCAAGTCGTCGCGAATCCACGCCGCCAGTCCAGGCCCCTGCAACCCGACGGAGTTGATCATGCCTGACGGGGTTTGATGCACCCTGATGGATGGGTTGCCATCCCACGGGTAGGGGCTCAGCGACTTCACCACGACGGCGCCAATCTTCGACAGATCGAAGTAGGCACTCAGCTCAGCACCATGGCCAGCCGTGCCGGCAGCAGTAAGCACCGGTGTTGGAAACGAAACCGATCCGACCGAGGTCGAGAGGTCTGTGGGCATTCCCGGGGGCCTCAGATCCGTCCAGCGTGGATGTCTTGCAGCGATCGCACTTCAAGGTCGTGGTCATTCCAGTCACGCAGACCTCGAGCCGCGGCTCGGGCCGCGGACACCGTCGTGACCAGGGGAACGCCGGCCTGGGCCGCGGCGGTCCGGATGTACGCACCATCGGCACGGGCACCTCGGCCTCGTGGTGTGTTGATGACCAGTGAGATTCGGCCGGCATCGATGAGGCCGACAGCCGTTTCACCCTCGACGTCACGCTCGATCGGTTCACCGATCTCGTCACCTTCGGCCGACAGGTTGGGCTCGGTGATCTTCGAGACCTCAATGGCCACGTCGATGTTGGCCTTGCGCAACGCCGCAGCAGTACCACCGGTGGCTGCAATCTCGAAGCCCAACTGTGCGAGGAGGGCCGCTGTTTCGATACCGCTCTTTTTGTCACGGTCAGCAAGGCTGAGGAACACCATGCCGTCTGCTTCAAGTCGTTGTCCTGCGGCCAGCTGACTCTTCACAAACGCAAGCCCTGGGCTCACATCGATGCCCATGACTTCGCCAGTCGAACGCATTTCTGGGCCGAGCAGGGCGTCGGTCTCGGGGAATCGGTTGAACGGCAGTACGGCCTCTTTGACCGACCAATGACCGGTGACCGGCTCGGCCGAGAGCAGTCCTTCAGCTCGAAGCTCGTCGAGCGATGCGCCGGCCATCACCCGCGAGGCGATCTTGGCCAGCGGCCGGCCCGTTGCCTTGGCCACGAACGGCACGGTTCGCGATGCGCGAGGGTTTTCCTCGATCACGAACACCTGGCCGTTCTTCACCGCATACTGCACGTTGAGGAGGCCGACGACAGCCAGTTCGGCTGCGATCTGCTTGGTGTAGCTCTCGAGCACAGCGATCGTGGCGTCTGTGAGATTCGGGGGTGGCAAGAAGCAAGCAGAGTCACCGGAGTGAACGCCCGCTTCTTCCACGTGCTCCATGACGCC
>CALLGK010000250.1 GCA_938009905.1 uncultured Acidimicrobiales bacterium
CCGTCGAGCTGGTTGAAGCGCACGGTTTGGCGGCTGACCGCCGAATAGAGCTTCACAGGTATGGAAACCAGGCCAAAACTGATGGCACCGCTCCAGATAGCTCTGGGCATGTGCTCTCCTTCCGCTCCGACCGCAGGGCCATGTACGGTAATCCATCGGCACGACAACGCAAAGGGTGAGCTGCCCTAGAGGCGATTCTTCGTCACGTTTGTCGGCGGCGCCCTTGCTAGAGGCTCAATGCAGCGCGAGCGACAAGATCGACACCAAAAGCGGTGAGAATGGCGAGATACAGCAAGCCGGTCGCCGCCATAACAGCGGAATATTGGCGCTCGCGCAAGGCTGCGACCGTGACGCCCACTAACGCAATGGTCGCGATCACACAGGCCACCCAAAACCAGCCGAGCATGCCGGCATAGCCATCGTCAATGGTGCCGTTAATCACCGAGATCATGCCCGTTGGCAAGAGCAGCAGGATTACTTCTGGCAACCACGTGATACCGGTCCACCGAACCAGTTCGTTGAGCGGCTCACGGCTGAGACCGGGTTGCACCAGATACCAGTGCCCCAACAACATGGCGTCACTCACCGCACCAAGAAACAGCGCGCCGACAATCACCCGCGCAAGCTGCAACCAGGCCGGATCGCCCGCGTTGAGGCCGGCACCGATGAGCCCGATAAAGCCAAAGACAGGAGCGATGAGGTCGAGGCGAGGATCAAACTCAGGGCCCTCGCTGGCCTTCTCCCTGTCGGCTCGTTCGATGCCAGTCATTTCGGCGACCCGCTCCGAGCGTGATTCAGACAGTGCTCGCTGGCCCTCAACGCCACGGGCTCGACGCACCCACGATTGCCCGCCGCTGATCAAACACCCGGCGATCACCCCGACCGAACCGATCTCACGTACGGGCTGCAAGCCGTAGCGCACGCCAAGGAACAGAGCGACACAGGCGATGAGTCCGTACGTGATGCGCATCGTCCAGCCATAGCCAATGCCCACCTCGCGCCGTCTGGTGGTAACCCAGAGAAAAAGCAGGCCGCCGGCGGCCCACTGCAGCATCACGGTTGCCCCGTGCAGATCAAGCATTGTGAACCGGGCTACGCGTCGACCATCGAGAGGTCATGTCTGACCTGGCTGAAACGCGCCACGAGCATGTGCGCAGGATACCTCCGGCAGGCACGGAGACTTCGATCGGGGTCATGCCGGTTTCCGCACCCCTCCCGAGACCACCCACTCAATCTGAGGGCCGACAGACCCCCCTGAATTGGGCCCAACGGCCTCTGCCATTCACGGCCGTCGAGCCGAATGTTCTTAGTGAATGCGGGAACCTAGTTGCGTAGGACAGAAGTGACCACGACCACAACCGATCACGGCGGAATTGAGAGCGAGTTCTCTCGCGCCGAACGACTCCTCGTTCGGCGTGTTGAGAGCGCTGTTGATCAGCTGAACGTACGGCTTGAAGTCGTGCGATCGGCACACGATCTGACGTGGCGTGGCCTTCTGTCTGAGCAACGCAAGGTCAATGCACTTCGCCGGGCCGGCGTCGCTCCCTCGAGCGAGCAGTTTTGGCGCGAGACGGCGCTCCCGATGACCGAGCTGCTTCGCTCCGCCTCACGGGCCGTCATCGACGAAGAGTTTGCTCGGGTGAATGATGGCGTTGCCCATCTTCTGCGAGCCGCTGGCGATATCGACCCAACGGTGACGACACCGGTCATGACCTCTGCCGTCATGCCATTACGTCTGGTGGATTCTGACCAGGGTCCGTTGGATCGGGTTGGCGAGCGGTGGCAGCGACAGCTGCGAGCAGCAGCCGTTCGACGCGTCGCCGTCCCTCTCTTGGTTTCGCCAGCACGAGAGACAAGAGAACGCGTGTTGAGCGCCGAACTTGATCTTCTGTCGAGGGCACCATGGATGCACGGCGACCGATTGCTGAGCGCCTATGAAGCGGCGCACTCTGAGATCCGCACGCACCTGCGGAACTCGACCGTGTCTGCGATGGCCCAGCGGCCTGACGGGCCAAACCCGCGAGCAATGTTGGCCCACGTTGCGTCGCATCACGGCACGATCACGCTTCGCTAACACGGCCGCGGTGAGCGATCTGGGCAATCGGCAGGCAGGCTGACAGCGTGCATCCCGTGTCCACCGTGCTGTTTCTCGTCGGGTACGGCCTTGCGCTGCCGCCGATCTTTCAGTGGGCCCGCGTCATCGCCCGTCGGAGCAGCTTGGCCCTGGCTGGCCATCAGTTCGGCATGGGCATCGCCATGTTGGCGTGGTTTCTTCGAGGCCGCATCGCGATCGGCGTTGGCCACCTGGTGTGGATGGTGGCGGCCAAGATCTGGTTTGAGGTAGCGACCAAGAAGTTGGCCGAGAAGCAGACGGCGAAGAAGAACGATTCGGCGGACTAGCTACAGCACCGTTGCCGCTGCGCTGCCGGCGTGATGGCTTGATCGGGTGAGCGGGCTCGATTCGACGTGCGCAAGACCGAGCTCGCGTTCACCGACCAACTTGAACGTCTCGAACTCGTCTGGCGTCACCCAACGGTTGATCGGCAAATGGTTCGTCGTTGGCCTGAGGTATTGGCCGATGGTGACGATGTCGACGCCGACGGCGGCCAGATCCGCCATGGTGGCGAGCACCTCGTCTGGCTCTTCGCCCATGCCAACGATGAGGCCCGACTTTGTTGTCATGCCGGCCGACTTCGCTCGAGCCAGCAGCGTCAGGCTGCGGGCGTAGCTGGCAGAGGGCCGAACGGCTCGCTGCAAGCGAGCGACCGTTTCGATGTTGTGGTTGACGATGTCTGGTGCGGCGTCGGTGATCGTCTTGAGCGACTCGGCCGAACCCTTGAGATCGGAGATCAATACTTCGACGCCAGCGCCTGGAGACTTCTCGCGAATTCGAGCGACAGACCGCGCCACGATCGAGGCACCGCCGTCATCGAGATCATCGCGTGCGACCATCGTGAGAACGGCGAATTCGAGTCCAAGCGACGCAACGGCGTCAGCGACGCGATCGGGCTCGGAGACATCAACAGCCTCAGGTTTGCGAGTGTCGACAAGACAGAACCCGCAGGCACGGGTGCACCGTTCGCCGAGCAACATGAAGGTGGCCGTGCCTTCGTTCCAACAATCGAAGATGTTGGGACAGCCGGCCTCTTCGCACACGGTGACCAGTCCGAGCTCGCGCGAGACCGACTTGAGCCGCCGGAATTCGGGGTTGGTTTCGAGCTTGACCCGCATCCACTCTGGCTTGCGAGCGCCAATGTCGAGACCGCCGGTGACACCGGCCTGGTCGAGCCGACGGCCGAGCTGGACGGGAACGGCTCGCTCCGGCGCTGGGGCTGGCTCGTGCTTGTTCGGCGCAGGTCGAATCGGTTCGCCGGGGCCCTCGCCACGCGAGAACGCAGAGAGATCGGTCGTGGCGTGGCGCCAGGCCACATCTTGCCGGTCGACGTCTCGACCGGGAAAGAGATGGCGGGCCGCGTGCGTGTTGACGAGCTCGGCCACGTCTTCCATGGCGACGTCGATACCTTCTGCCGTAAGCGACGTGACCCCTTTGTCGCTGATGCCGCACGGCACGATGTGCGCAAACCAGTCGAGATCGACGTCGACGTTGAGCGCAAAGCCGTGCATCGAACGACCCCGGCTGAGCTTGACGCCAACCGCAGCAAGCTTGCGAGGACGAGGGCCATCTGCGTCGACCCACACACCCGCCTGCCCGTCAATGCGGTCGGCGGCAAGGCCAAGGTCGGTCGCCACATCGATGATCGTCTGCTCGACAGCAGTGATCCAGTTTTTCGTGTCGGCCAAACCGCCGCCACGCCGGCCCGGTACAGCCATCACGGGATAGCCAACAAGCTGGCCGGGGCCGTGAAAGGTCACGTCGCCGCCGCGGTTGACGTGGAAGAGCTCGGCACCGACCGTCTGAGGATCGACGAGCACGTGGTCGGTCAGCCCACGAACACCGTGGGTGTAGACCGGTGGGTGCTCAAGCAAGAGGAGGTGATCAGCCTCACCTTCGAACAGCGTGGTCTGCAGGTCCCATGCCTCTGCGTACGGCACACGACCGAGCCAGCGGACCCGCACCGGCGGGTCCGCGCTGGCTGATGACGGGAGGGGCTCAGCTGAGCTCAGATTCCCAGTCACGTGTTTCGATGATCTCTCGCACTCTGGCGAGGAAGGCGGCGGCGTAGGCGCCGTCGATGGCTCGGTGATCCCAGGCCATGGCCAAGACACCAACCGAGTGAATCACGATTGACTCGTTGCCGTAGCTGTCTTCAACCACAACAGGCTTCCGCTTGACGGCGTCGGTCGAGAGGATGGCCACCTGAGGCTGGTTGATGATCGGGAACTGCATCATCGTGCCGTAGCTGCCCGCGTTGGTCAGCGTAAACGTGCCACCAGAAAGCTCGTCTGGCGAGAGCTGCTTGGCTCGGGCCCGACGAGCGACATCGGAGATACCGCGTGCGATGGCTCGCATGCGCATGCCATCGGTGCCCTTGACCACGGGAGCCAACAGACCCTGGAAGTCGAGATCGACGGCAACGGCCATGTTGATGTCGGAGTGGACAACCAGCTCGCGATCACCGATGGATGCGTTGAGGTGGGGGTATTCACGCAACGCATCAACCACGGCTCGTGTGATGAACGGCAGGTAGGTAAGGCTGAAGCCCTCTTGTTCCTTGAATGCCTTGCCATGTGCGGCACGAACCTGATCGACGCCTTCGTAGTCGATCTCAATGGCCGTCAGCGTGTGGGGGGCGACGGCCTTCGACATGACCATGTGCTCACCCGTACGGAGACGGATGTTCGACAGCGGCACGACGGTATCGCGGGCACCAGCCTGAGGAACAGGGGCAGCTGCGGCAGCCGGCGCCGGGGCGGCGGCCGGCGCAGGAGCTGCGGGAGCAGGTGCTGCAGGAGCTGGAGCAGCCGGGGCCGCAGGCGCAGCGGCCGGGGCGGGAGCTGGCGCAGCCTGGGCCGGGCCCCCAGCTGGTTGAAGCTGATTGGCTTCGATGTATCGCTGGACATCGTCGCGAGAGATTCGACCGCCAAGGCCGGTGCCGGCGATCTGGGAGACATCGATCGAGTACTCACTGACCAAGCGGCGTACAACGGGCGAGAGCACCTTGCCTGCGGTATTGCCGCCACTGGCGGCAGCCGGAGCGGGGGCCGGTGCAGGAGCTGGCGGCGGCGCTGGAGCGGGAGCAGGCTCGGCAACCGGAGGAGCTGGCGCCGGTGCGGGCTCGGGTGTAGGAGCAGGCTCGGGTGCTGGAGCAGGCTCTGCGGCGGGCGCGGCCTCGGCTGGTGCTGGCGCGGCGCCAGCAGCGCCGTCGCCAACCACCGCGAGCACGGTGCCAACCTCAACCGTGTCGCCCTCGGGCACCACGATCTCGGCGATCACGCCGGCGATTGGCGAAGGAACCTCAGTGTCGACCTTGTCGGTCGACACCTCGAAGAGCACTTCATCAACGGCGATGCTGTCGCCAACTTGCTTGAACCACCGCGTAATGGTTCCTTCAGTCACGGTTTCGCCCAGTTGGGGCATCTCGATATCAGCCACGTCGGTGGTTGCTCCTGCGGGTTGCTTGGTTAACTCGAACTTGCGGGGACCGGATTTGATTCCGGCGTTTCAGATTCTCTTGAAGGTTTGATGGCAACGAGTTCGTTCTCGTTACCTCAGTGCCAAAGGCAGAGCTTTGCAGATCAGCCGTGCAGAGAGCGTCCAGTGAGGGCCAGAACGCTTTCGCCGAACAGTTCGCTCAGTGTCGGGTGCGGCTGAATGAACTGTGCGACTTCGCTGACCGTGGCCTCCCAGTTGACGGCAAGGTAGCCCTGACCGAGCTGCTCGGTGACCCACGGGCCAGCCATATGAACACCGAGAATGACGCCGCCGGTACCGTCCGGCAACTTCTCGGCAACGATCTTCACGAGGCCTTCTGTTTCGCCAACGATCATGGCCCGACTGTTGCCGGTGAACCGATGCTTGGAAATGACCACGTCATGACCAGCCTCTTTCGCTTCGGCCTCAGTCATGCCGGCAAAGGCGACTTCGGGGTGGCAGTAGATGCACCAAGGAAGCTTCGAGGCGTCGAGTGGCATGGCATCTTCACCAAGAATGTCTGTGATGGCGATCATGCCTTCCATAAAGCCAGCGTGAGCAAGCTGGGCGGTGTTGATCACATCGCCGACAGCCCACACCCCGGGCACCGAGGTGCGGCCTACTTCGTCTGCCTCGATGAACCCTCGATCGTCGACAGCGACCTGCGTGGCCTCGAGTCCGAGCGTCTCGGAGAACGGTCGGCGGCCGATCGACACAACAACGGTGTCCGCCGTGACCGTTTGGTCGTCGCCAAACGACACGGTCACACCATCTGGCCCGGTGGTCTGACCGGTGACCATCACACCCTCATGCACATCGATCTTGCGCTTCTTGAACGACCGCTGCACAACTTTCACGACATCGATGTCGCAGTTGGCGAGGATCGATGGCATGGCCTCGATGATCGTGACCTTTGTGCCGAGGTCGCTCATCATCGATGCGAACTCACAACCGATGGCTCCACCGCCAATGACCACTGCCGATGCGGGCAGTTCGGGGATCGAGAGGAGTTCGTCTGACGTCACGATCTGGCGATCGTCAATCGGGAACCCGGGAATCGTCCGTGGGACCGAACCTGCGGCGAGGATGACGGCGTCTCCTGTGATGGAGATGTCGCCGGAAGAGCCGCCGGAGATAGACACCGTTCGGTGGTCGGCTCCGAGTGTTCCGTTGCCGTCGAACACCGTGACCTTGCGGTTCTTCAGAAGGCCGCCCAGGCCTCCGACCAGCTGATCGATGATGCCCTGCTTGCGGGTCAGCGTTGTGGCCCAGTCGATGCCGTCTGCGGTGGCCTGAACGCCAAAAATGCCAGCGTGATCAACCGTGCGCTTCACCGCGGCGGTTTCGAGCAGCTCTTTCGCTGGCACGCAGCCAACGTTGAGGCAGGTGCCGCCGAGCTTGTGCCGCTCGACGATCGCGATGTTGAGGCCAGCTGAAGCGCCGTAGAGAGCAGCGGCGTATCCGGCAGGACCACCGCCGATCACGGTCACATCAAAGTGCTGAGTAGTCAGAACAACCACCTCCGAGTGGCAGGTGTCATCGAGTGATGACGATTGGAACGTCGTTCAACGAACAACGGGTGGGCGCATCATCCCCGTAGGAGAACGACCTGCACGGCAAACGCACCAAGGATGAGAATGCCGGTTAGAAGCGCGAGCGTCAGGAGTAGGCGGGTACTCACTAGGCCTGATGGTAGCCACCTGGGACGTCCCTGCTTGGGAAGCGACCTGTGACACTTGTGACGATTCTCCACTCACCCACACAACGGCCGTAACCTGCCGACATGGACATCGTCATTACGGGTTCGAGCGGCCTCATCGGATCGGCGCTTATGCCCGCTCTCGTCGAGGCCGGGCACCGTCCGATCGCGATGGTGCGCCGAGCCCCAAAAGCGGGCTCCGATGAAATCCGATGGGATCCGGCAGCGGGCGAGATCGACACTGACTCTCTCGAGGGGGTCGACGGCGTCATTCACTTGGCTGGCGCCGGAATCGCCGACAAGCGCTGGAACGACAAGTGGAAGAAGGTGCTTGTCGAGTCTCGAACCGTCAGCACGTCACTGCTTGCGTCGACGCTGGCCGGCCTACAAACCCCGCCAAAGGTGTTCTTGAGCGGATCCGCGATCGGCATCTATGGCGACCGCGGCGATGAGATTGTCAACGAAGAGTCTCCAAGCGGCGAAAACAACTTCTTCGTTGACCTCGTCGAACGATGGGAAGCCGCGGCCCAGTCCGCGGCTGATTCCGGTATCAGAACCGCGTACCTGCGCACCGGAATCGTTCAGACGACCGAGGGTGGAGCGCTCAAGAAGCAGCTCCCACTGTTCAAGCTCGGGCTGGCCGGCAAGATGGGCGCTGGCACGCAATACGTGTCGTGGATCACGATGGACGACCAGGTGGCTGCGATGCAGCACTTGCTCACGAGCGACATCTCGGGCCCGGTGAACATCACGGCCCCCAATCCCGTGACCAACGCCGACTACACCCAGACGTTGGCAAAGGTGCTTGGCCGACCGGCCTTCCTACCGATTCCGGCCTTCGGTCCGAAGCTGTTGCTTGGATCCGAGATGGCCGACCGAATTCTGTTTGACAGCGCTCGAGTTCACCCGGACGCCCTCGTCGCCGACGGCTTCGAGTTCGCGCACCGAGATCTTGAGAGCGGGCTTCGGGCCCTGCTTGGGAAGTGAGCTGACACAATGTCGACCACCACAAACCGCATCGTCTCTGCAACCCGCGACATTGCTGCTCCGGCCGAGGTCATCTTTGATCTGCTTGCCGATCCGTCGAAGCACGCGTTGATCGACGGGGAAGAGACCGTCAAGGGCGTGCGAGATTCAAGCCCTGAGCGACTTTCGCTTGGCGCCAAGTTCGGCATGGAGATGAAGATCGTCGTGCCGTACATCATCGGCAACGAGGTCGTCGAGTTCGAAGAGAACCGCCTCATCGCCTGGCGACACTTCGGTCATCACGTATGGCGCTACGAACTCGAGCCGATCGACGACGGCACCCGTGTGACCGAGTCGTTTGACTGGTCAAAGGCCCGCTTTCCACCGTTCTATGAGTGGGTTGGCTATCCGGCCAAGCACGAAGAAGGCATGGCCAAGACGCTTGAGAAGCTAGCCGCCGCTGTCGACAGCGACTGACGCTACGAGTCGACAGACACCACGGGGTAGAAGGCCACGTGGTCTTTGATCTCGGCCGCTGCGTCTTTGGGCGACTCATAAACCCACGCTGCGTTGTCGGCCTGTTCGCCGTCGACAGCGATTGAGTAGTAGCTGGCGGTGCCCTTCCAAGGGCACCCTGTCGCGTGATCGGTGCGGGTGAAGTGTTCCCACACGACGGAGTCAGCCGGGAAGTAGTGGTTGCCCTCGACCACGACCGTTTCGTCTGAAGAAGCGATCACGGTGCCGTTGAATGTTGCTGTGGTCATGCCATCTCAAACAAGAACTGCGGTCGACCTATTCCGTAGTGAATGGGCCAGAGGACCCACGAATCTGGCGCGTGCTGGGCCGATAGGAGGACCAAGCGTTACGAAGGGCAGGCAGCGCCACCAATGGGTATTTTCTCAAATCTCCGAAAGCAAGCCGACGACAACGGCGGGATTCCCGATGTCGACGCATGGCTGAATGAAGAACACGACGAGGGTCTGGACGCCGCAATGGCGGACACTCCCCCGCCACCACCGACTCCACAGATGGAAGACCGCCGAGCCCCGATCGCCGAGGTTCCAGCAAGCCTGGCGCCCTCGGCTGACGTAGCCGACAGCGACGACGCCTCTGGCGGGCTGTGGAATCTGCCCGACGTTGACGAAGCGGAACTGCCAGCCAGCGATGCCGCGAATGCACTCACCCAGCCAACGACTGGCTTGCCCAGCATCTCTGAGATTGCGCAGAACATCCCACCCGCCGGTTCGGCAATGAGCGCGGTTCAGCAACTCCAGGAGATGCCCGGCGCTGCTCATCACGACATGAACCCACCACCGGCCGCAGACGCCAACGATGTCCGTTGGGACATGGACGTTGTGAAGTACGAACCCGAGGTTCCTGCTGCGCTGCAGCCGACCACCGACGTGGAGACGCCGAAGATCCCGATGCCGATTATCCCGCCTGCCGGCATGGGCATCGACGGCCCCGAGATTGACGTCCCCGCCTCACTGACGCCCGAGGTTCCATCCGCGCTGGCCGACGTTCCGGTCGGCATGCCAATGCCGACGATTCCTCCCGTAGAACCATCGTTCAGCGCTCCCGACATGTCGGCAACGGCTGAGACCCCGGCGTTCGGCGACGCACCGGCGTTCGGCGCGGCGCCGTCGGCTGACCCAGACGTGGCTCCCGCCTGGGCCGTCGCAGCAACCGATCAAGACCAAGCCGTCCCATCGATCGACGACATGAGCGATCACGTCGACGTGCCTGATGTCGACCGCGACCTCTTCCCCGATGTGCCAGACGTACCCGCGATTCCCGTGGCTGACAGGTTCGAGGCAACTCCGGCAGTCCCGACTGCGATCGATCAGGCAGAAGAACTAGCTTCGCCGGCAGAGCTTCTTCCCGAAGCCGACGACCTCAACGTTGGCCTCCACGAAGACCTCGCTCTGGAGGAAAACACGCAGGTGGCACCAGCCGACCTGATGACCGACGATGCCACTGACGTTTCCGTGATCGACGACGCAACGACAACCGAAGCTGCTGCGACCGAGGCGCCGTCTGGTGACGCGCAACCGACCGAGGAAGACGCCGGTTTCAGCCTTTCGAACTTCTTTGGCCGCAAGAAGTCGAAGACGAACGAAGCAGACGGTTTCGCCGATCTGTTCGAACCTGTCGACGACGATCCATTCGGCGACAACGTTGGTTTAGCCGTCACTGATGCACCGGTTGAGATCGACGCGGCGACTGCCGCAGACGTGGTTAACGAAGGTCAGGCCGACGTCATTGCTGATGTCGAAGCACACGCCTCGATGCCGGACATTGACGCACCCGTGATCGAGGTTCCGACCGGCGAGATGCCGACCGTCGCCGCCTGGGGAGCGCCGGCCGCTCCCGCAGAGCCGACACTCGCTGAGCACGCACTCGTCGATCCCGATGTCACCCTGATCGACCCACTCACCGAATCAGTGGTCGCTGACCCGGAGATGGCAGAGGCTGCGTTTGCGGTTGACCTCGATGCCCCGGCATTTGAGACAACAGAGCTCGACGCCCCGGCGTTCGACACGCCAGCGGCCGCAACGGCAACTGTCGAAGCTCCGTCAACCGACAGCCTTCCAATGCCGCAGGGTCCGGTCGCCGCAGAGATGCTGGAGATTCTCGGCCTCGGCCCCGATGCCACATGGGACGAGGCTCGCGAAGCACGCCGCACGCTGGTAGCTGAGCACAACCCAGACCACGCAGAAGACAAGGAACGGGCCGATCTCGCCAAGGCAATCTGCCGCGAGATGAACCGGGCCTACGCCGGGTTGCGTCTGCTCCAGGTCCCGTAGCGACCCCTTCGCTCCTGAAACGGAGCACAACAAGGAGGGGCGCTAGCCCCGAAGAACAGTGATGCCGACCTCGTCGATCTGATCGGCGAGGCCGTCGTCGTCAACGATCACCGCGGCGTAGACACCCTCGGCCACCCAGGCGTTGCGTGATCGCACGGCAGGGCCGGGCTCGCTCGGTTTTCCGCCGAGGGTGACAACGTGCTGAGCGGCGTCGACGGCTCGATCGAATCGGGCCCGGTCAGCCTCCGGCCATTTCTGGGCCGGATCGGGGAACGGCAACACGACAGCGACCGGCAACCCGAGCTCGAGAGCTCGTTCAGCGCCCAGCAACTCGGTTCCTCGACGAAGCCCCGAGACGATCAACGTTTCCGCGTTATCAGAACCAAGGCTCGAGACCATGCGGTGCAAGGCCTCAATCTGGTCGGCATTCGGCGTTGTCGAGCCAACGACCCACACCGCGCTCGACGCATCCCACGGGACGGCGACCGTCTCGGTCGCCGTTGGTTTCGTTGCGTTGGCTCCGTTTGCCTCTTTGATCTTTTCAACCTCGGCCACGGCGAGTTCATCGGCTCGATCGTTGAGGGGCACCCCTGAGTGGCCTTTCACCCAGACAAAGCTGATCTCGTCGCCCCGCGCCTCGACGGCATCGATGAGCGGCTCCCACAGGTCGCGGTTGGCCACCGGCTTCTTCTGCGAGTTGCGCCAGCCACGCTTGCGCCAGCCATCAAACCAGCGATCTTTGAAGCAATTGACCACGTAGGTCGAGTCTGAGTTGATTTCGAGCTCACCCTCGAGCGCCAGCACGGCCTCAAGCACTGCCTGAACTTCCATCCGTTGGTTGGTCGTGTGCTCTGCTCCCCCGCTTCCGAAGCGGCCGTCGGCAAGCACCCACGCCCATCCGCCCGGGCCGGGATTTCCTGAACATGCTCCGTCGGTGAACACCTGTTGCACGTCGCTAAGCCTGCCAGTTTGGCGGCCGCGAAACTCAACATCTGAATATCTCAGAGCTACCGGCGGGTATGGGCGCGAAGGGAAAGACGCCGGGCCACAATGTTGTCATGACGCTTGACGGTTTCTTGAGCCAACTTCCCGACATCGACCCGGAGGAAACTGCCGAATGGGTTGAGTCGATCGAGGCGGTAAACGCCGAACACGGCAAGATCCGCGCCCGGTATCTGCTTGGCAGACTCAACCAGCGCGCCCGCGAACTGCAGATCTCCAACACCCGAGCCGTTGGCACCGACTACCTCAACACCATTCCCACTGAACAACAGCCGTTCTTCCCCGGCGACGAACACCTCGAGCGTCGGATTCGAGCGTTCATCCGCTGGAACGCAGCCGCCATGGTGGTGCGGGCCAACAAGAACGCCGATGGCATCGGTGGCCACCTGTCGACCTTTGCGTCGTCGGCTTCCCTCTACGAAGTCGGGTTTAACCACTTCTTCCGAGGCAAAGAAGACGGTACGCCTGGCGACGCCGTCTATTTCCAGGGCCACGCTGCGCCTGGCATCTACGCCCGCGCATTCCTCGAGGGACGCCTCAGCGATGACCACCTCGACAACTTCCGGACGGAGGTGGCCGGCGGCGGTCTGTCGAGCTACCCGCACCCCCGGCTCATGCCCGAGTTTTGGGAGTACCCCACCGTGTCGATGGGCATCGGGCCCATCAACAGCCTCTATCACGCACGCTTTCTCAAGTACCTCCACAACCGCAAGATCGAAGACACCTCACAGAGCCGCGTGTGGGCCTTCTTGGGCGACGGCGAGTGCGACGAACCAGAGACGCTTGGCTCGATCTCGCTGGCCGGGCGGCAGGGGCTCGACAACCTCACCTGGGTCATCAACTGCAACCTGCAACGACTCGACGGTCCGGTTCGAGGCAACGAAAAGATCATCCAAGAACTCGAAGGCGTATTCCACGGTGCAGGCTGGAACGTCATCAAGGTGGTGTGGGGCAGCCGCTGGGACGAGTTGATCCAACGCGACGTCGACGGCGTGCTCCTCAACAAGATGAACACCACCGTCGATGGCGAGTTCCAGCGCTACGCCGTCGAGTCAGGCGCCTACATCCGAGAGAACTTCTTCGGTCCAGACCCCCGGCTCCGCAAGCTTGTCGAGCACCTCAGCGACGACGATCTGCGGGCGCTGCCTCGTGGTGGTCACGACTACCAGAAGGTGTTTGCGGCCTACAAGGCGGCAACCGAGCACGTCGGTCAACCAACCGTCATTTTGGCGAAGACCGTCAAGGGGTGGACGCTTGGTGAAGGTTTCGAGGGTCGCAACGCCACGCACCAGATCAAGAAGATGACCAAGAACCAGCTGATGGACTTGCGTGATCGTCTGTATCTCCACGAAGAGATTCCCGAGGAGGCGCTCACCGAGGGTGTTCCCCCGTACTACCGGCCGCCAGCAGACTCTCCCGAATACGAATACATGATGGGCCGCCGACGGGCCCTCGACGGGTTCGTGCCGTCTCGTCAAACAACGGCAAGGCGCCAACTGCCCATGCCAACCGATGCGCCGTTCAAGACCTTCATGGAAGGGTCTGGAGGCCGCGAAGTCTCTACCACGATGGCGTTCACATCGATGCTGCGTGAGCTCATGCGAGAAGAAGGCTTCGGCGAACGCGTCGTCCCGATCGTTCCAGACGAGGCTCGCACCTTCGGCATGGACTCAATGTTTCGCGAATTCGAGATCTACGCCCCGTTCGGGCAGAAGTACGAACCGGTCGATCACGAACTGCTGCTCTCCTACTCGGAGTCGTCAGACGGTCAGATCCTCGAAGAAGGCATTACCGAGGCCGGTTCGCTCGCAAGCTGGACCGCGGCCGCCACCAGCTACGCCCACCAAGGCGTCCCGATGGTGCCGTTCTACACCTTCTATTCGATGTTTGGATTCCAGCGAGTTGGCGATCTCATCTGGGCCGCAGCCGACTCCCGAGCCCGTGGCTTCCTGCTTGGTGCCACCGCAGGTCGCACCACCCTGATGGGCGAGGGCTTGCAGCACCAAGACGGCCACAGCCTTCTGCTCGCCTCGACCGTGCCGGCCTGCCAGGCGTATGACCCGGCGTACGCCTACGAAGTGGCCATCATCATCAAGGACGGCCTCAAGCGGATGTACACCGACAACGAGGACATCTTCTACTACATCACCCTCTACAACGAGAACTACGACCAGCCGGCGATGCCGGCCGGCGCAGAAGACGGCATCTTGCGAGGCATTTATCGCTGGTCAGATGGCGTCGACGGCATCGAGAATCGAGCCACCGTCTTGTTCTCCGGTACTGCCCAGGGAGCAGCTCGGGATGCTCAACAAGAACTGGCCGATCGTTGGGGCATCGGTGTCGACCTCTACAGCGTCACGAACTACAAGCGTCTTCGTGAAGACGCGCTTGAGGTTGAGCGTTGGAATCGGTTCCACCCGATCGACGAGCCCCGGTCGGCCTACGTCAGTTCGACCCTCGCCAACGGTGTCGGCCCAGTGATTGCGGTGAGCGACTTCGAGCGGTCTGTTCCCGAACAGGTTGGCCGATTCGTCCCTCGCCGATTCACCGCTCTCGGAACAGAAGGCATGGGTCGAAGCGACACCCGTGAGGCGTTGCGCGATCACTTCGAGATCAGCATGCCCTACATCGTGATCACCGTGCTCGAGCAACTCGCGCTCGACGGCGTGGTTGAGCGGAGTGCGCTCGTTGATGCCATCTCCCACTACGGCATCAACACCGAAATCACGGCTCCGTGGGTCGTCGATGGCGCTTCGTTCCGCGGCAGTTAGTCCGAATGGCCTACGTGGGCGCCTTGTTCTACCCAGGTGCTTGCCTTACAGTGTCAGTCACCCGTTCCTTACCCTCAGGGAGACGTGCCCGTGACGACGACCAACCGAGACATGATTGATCGCGACGACGCCAACGATGTCGATGCGATCTTGGCGATGACCAACACAGACGTTGATGCCGCCATCACCACGGTCACAAACAACGCAGACACGATCTTTACCTGGGACTACGAAAAGGGCGCTCGGCCGCGGCTCAACAAGCTGTACGAAAAGGCCAAGGGTTCGATGTGGGACGGCGAGAAAGATCTCGACTGGTCAACCGAAGTCGACATCGACGCCATGGTCAACCACATGTCGATCGTTGGCGAAATCCAAAACAAGCCACTCATGGACTTGGCGGAGCAGCCCGGCAGCCCTCTCAAGAATTGGGGCGAGAAGGAATGGCACGATCTCGGACGCGAATCACTCGTGTGGCAGATGAGCCAGTTCCTTCACGGTGAGCAAGGGGCCCTGGTCGCGACGGCCAAAATCGTCGAGACCGTTCCGTGGATCGATGCCAAGTACTACGCCGCCACTCAGGTGATGGACGAGGCTCGCCACGTCGAGGTCTTTGCAAAGTACCTCGACACCAAGATGCAGGACCACTACCCCATCAACGTGCACCTGCAGCATCTTCTCGATGACGTCATCGAAGACGAGCGTTGGGACATGACCTACCTCGGGATGCAGATCATGATCGAAGGCCTGGCCTTGGCCGCCTTCGGATTCCTGCATTCGATGACTGACGAGCCACTCCTCAAGAAGCTCCTGCGCTACGTGATGAGCGACGAGGCCCGCCACGTTCCCTTCGGCGTGCTCAGCCTGCAGGAGTACTACGAGCACCTGTCGCTGGCCGAGATCCAGGAACGCCAAGAGTTCGCCTTCGAGTCGGCGTTGCGCATGCGCGATCGTTTCCTGCGCCAAGAGGTGTGGCACCGCATGGGGGTCGACAACGTGAAGCCGGTGATCGACGCTCAGCTACACGCCCCTGAAGAGTCAAAAGAGTTCCAGCGTCTGCTGTTCTCGAAGATCGTGCCGAACTGCCGCAAGCTCGGCATTCTCGATGCTGGCGAGGGCTGGCTCCGCACCAAGTTCGAAGAGATCGGCGTGATCCAATTCGAACACATGGAGTCGACAGACGAGGAGTACGCAGACTTCGCGCTCGGCGAAGACCTCGCTCCTGCTGCCGGGCACTAAGCCTTCGCTCGACCCACAAATGACCGGCTACTAGCGTCGGCCTATGACCAAGATCGGGTTGCTGCTTCCCACCCGCGAATCGGTGATCTACGGCAACCAAGCTGGCGATCCTCGGCCGCTTGTCGAGCTGGCCGTTCGAGCAGAACAAGCTGGGTTCGACTCGGTGTGGGCCGGAGACTCGCTACTCGCGAAACCACGCCCTGAGCCAATCACGCTGCTGGCGGCCGTTGCCAGCCAGACCTCGCGGATTGAACTTGGCACCGCCGTGTTGCTGGCCCCAATGCGCAACGCCGAACAACTCTCGCAAGCCACCGCCACCCTCGACGCACTGTCGGGTGGACGGTTCATAGTGGGCGTAGGCGCGGGCCCGGGCGCACCGGGCGTGGCCGACGACTTTGCGCTTGTTGGCGCCGACTTCAACCGACGGTCGAGCGAGATGTTTGAGGTCATTCGCCGCAGTCAGGCGTTGTGGCGTGGCGAAGGGCAGCAGATGTATCCGCTTCCCGGGCGGCCGGGTGGCCCACCGCTCTGGATCGGTGGGAGCGGGCCAAAGACGCTCGAACGCACCGGCACCTATGCCGACGGGTGGTTCCCCATCCTGGCCAGTCATCAGGGCTACATCGACGGGCTAGCCGCCGTTCACTCCGCCGCCGAGGCCGCAGGTCGAGATCCCGCAGACATCACCCCAGCCATCTACACGACCGTGGTGATTGGCGACAAGGTTACCGCGCAAGCAGCACTCGAGGAGCACTCGCAGCTGTACTACGGCGTGCCTCACGAGGTGATCGCCCGTGATCAAGGTTCGGTCGCCGGGACAAAGCACGAGGTACTCGACTGGCTTGGCGGTTTCGTAGACGCCGGGGCGGAGCACGTGTGTATTCGTGTTGGGTGTGCTGACATCGACGGCCAAGTGGAGCTGTTGGCTGATCTCCTCAGCGATCTGCAGTAACCGCTCTTCCAACATCGGTGTGTTGTGGGAAGCTCTCGGGATGGCAGCCTCTTCGTCAGATCATCGGGTCGAAACCATGGAACAGCTTCGGGAGCTCTACCGGCAGCCGAGCGAACGAGTTCAGGCCAAGAAAACCGCAGACATCGATGAGCTCACGAAGGAAGTCATTGAGCGCTCCCCATTCTTTCTGTTTGCGACCTCGTCAGCAGATGGCAGCTGTGATGTGTCGCCCCGAGGTGGCCCGCCAGGCCAGGTCAGGTTGCTCGATGGACGCCGCTTGGCGTTCCCCGATCTCAACGGCAACAACCTGCTCGACTCGCTCACAAACATCATCGAAAACCCGCGAGCTGGCCTGCTGCTACTCACCCCCGGGCGTGACGAGACGCTACGGGTAGACGGCAGCGCCCATCTCTCGACCGATCCCGAGATTCTGGCGTTGTGGGACGACGAACTCCGCACGCCGAAGCTGGCGGTCGTGGTCGACATCGAGAGCTGCTTCATGCACTGCGCGAAGGCGTTTCGACGTGCAGAACTCTGGGACCCCGCCACCTGGACTCGCTACGGCGACCTTCCCGACTACATCGCGTTGTTCTTGAACCACCTTGGCACCGACGGCGACGTAGAAGAGATCCGAGACTCGATGGAGGAGATCTACGCGGACGAACTCGCGATGGATCTGCCAGAGGAGACCTGAGCCGCTAGGTGCGGCGGACCCGCTCGAGCCAACCCAACAGAATGGCCATACCTCGAGGGTCGTGACGCAGCTGGTGTCCGGCACCATTGATGAGCCGCAGGTCGGCAGAACCGTGGGCGTCAGCCACGATTCGGGCATCCATCTGCGGCACAGACTCATCTTCGAGACCGTGCAGCACCAGAAGCTTTCGATCTTGAAACGCTTCGGCTGCTGTGGCAGCGCGAACACCGCGTAGCTCTTCCTGCCATACCTTCATGTCGGCCGGGAAGTCGACATCCGTCACGGCCTGGGCCTGACGAGCGTGCGCCAACAATCGATCTGGTTCGCGGGCCCAGTCATCGAAGTCAGCAGGTGTGCCAATGATGACGGCACCACCGATACGGCATTCGTCGCCCTCGGCCTCGAGTCGTTCGGAGGCTGCCAGCAGTCCGACAGCACCGCCCGTGCCGAATCCACAAACCCACACCTGATCGCTGCCCGGCCGCTCGGTCAAGTAGCTGATACCGGCGGCCGCATCTTCTACCCAACCGCGCAACGAGAAGTTGCCGTCTGACTGGCCACACCCGCGCATGCGGAGGGCCATGGCCGTCCAGTTCATTTCGTCGCAGAAGCGATCTGCGAGCTGAGGCAGATCGGCGCCGATGTGGTCTGCACCCACGAGACCGGATGGAAAGCCATGAAGCAGCAGGACGGCGATCCCGCTGTCGGTGGCTTGAGGCTCAGCAATGTCGGCCTGTAAACGGCCAACCTCTGCGTCGATCCAGACGGATTCCGTCAGGGTCTCAATCCTCGGTGTCGTCTGTGTCGTCGGCCTGCCCGCTCTCTGGGCCGGCTTCAGGACCGGTGTAGAGCTTGTAGGACCGGTTCCGAGCCTCGGCCAGATTGTCGGGACCGAAAGACTGGAACATCTTCGATTCCATGAGCTCGTCGATGAGGGGTTGAGCGGCATCGTCGAGATGGTCGACGTCGTAGACAACCTGGGTTCGCTTGTCGCCAACGAACCGGAAATGTGCGAACTGGCCAGGGCGTTTCATCGGGGCAGATTGTACTGCCCGAAACGGGCAGCGTTGCACTGCCCAAAACGAGTGAGCGGGAGCGACGCCTTGTCGCTCCCGCACATCCGTAATCATTGGTACCCGGCCGCAAAGCCGGGGCTGGGGACCCGAACGAAACGCATGTGCCTGATCCGATCAAAGATCTGGCGGCCGAGCGGGACATGCCCGACACGTCGTGTTCAGGGGTGACTGACTGGTATTCGCCAGCAGTCCAGCTAACCGCTCAGCGGCCAGCCACCTCCAAGGTCCCAAATCGTTTGTCAAACAGTTGGACCACCTCCTTCCTCTTGGTCAGATCAGTGTGGCACAGCTGATCTCGACGTGCCGCACTATTACCAGAGGCGGCGAGGCGGCATTCAGGAGGCGACGACAGTCCAATCATCGAGCAATCCGACGACCTCGGGTGGAAGGTCAACCGACCGACGCTCGAACGTTCCAAGTGTGACGATCTCGAGCTCATCCTGGGAAAGAAGATAAAGGAACGCGCCGTCAGAACTGAACCGACCAATATGAAAGATGTCCGTCGAGTTGGGCATGCGAATGAATGTGGATCCCACTTCAGCCGAAACCAGCTGGATGCCTCCAGAATCCAACTCGAGCATGATCCATGAGCCGTCCCTATTGAACGAGGCAACGGCGATGTCGTTTTGCGCTCGACGAAGTGGCTGCCATCCCTCGTCTGCGTTCGGCCAGAGCTCGAGTCGGCACTGGGCTCTCGCATCGCAGATTCGGCCGAGAAGCTCGGTCTGTCCGACTGCGAGCAGCTGGTGCTGCCCGACAAGCTGCAGGTTGTTCGTGACGTCAAACGTGCCGCCGCCCGGCTCCCAGCGATAGCGGGGGTCGATCTCTCCCCCGAGGTTGAAGACATCTTGCAGCTGGCTGCCGTCGTCGGTGATTTCGAAGAAGAGGCCAGCGACCTGTGAACGTCGCAACCACACCGCACCTGGTGTGGTTGATGGTCGGACGACCTCGACATCGCGGGAGACAACCTGCCAGGTATCGCCCCGCAGCTCTGAACGTTCAAGGCGGTCACCGGTGACAGCCAACAACGAACCGGGCGAGCCTGCCTCGAGCTGGTCGGGATCAAACCCGGCGGAGATTCGTTCGATCGTGCCGGTCGATGGATCGATGACGAGGTAGCCGCCCTGCACGGGAGCAACGAGCACATCGGGAATTGGTTCGTCGAGCGTGCCGATGGCCACAACCTCGCCCTGCAGCAACGGCGGATCAACGGGTCCGTCGAGTTCCGCGAGCGGGTCTGGCACGGTTGTGGTTATGGGGGCGATCGTGGTGGTTGGCGCCACCGGCGTCGGTGCGGGGCCCGTTCTAGTCACGAGGGCCGCGGCGGCAAGGATCGCGACCACGAGGGCAACAGGGGTGAGCCAACGTGAGAGCCGAGACGACTCCGGCGGTTCCGGGGGCTGCGTGGAGAGACGCTGGAACGACGAATCAGAATCGAGCACATCAATGCCGTCGTTCACCGGCGTGTCCGCGCCGTCGTCGAGGCGAAGATCTGTTGCACCGAGAGAGCGACCGAGCCGAGTCATTCTTCAGTGAGTCTTTCGACACCATCGCTGTCTGAGGCCTCGTCGAGCGGTTGTTGGGCCGGTCCGGCTTCAAGCAGCGGAGAGTCGAGAAGTGGAAGCTCGGCAAGGTCGGCCTGAACCTCGACCGGGTCCTCGATGTGGATGGCCCCCATCACCTGAAGGTACGACGAGTGGGCCTCAATGACTGCTGCGGCGTGATCTCGCTCAACCTCGAACCCGACGATGTCGGCTCGCTCCATGACGTAGTCGAGGGCATCGAACTCTTCGAACACGATGGGGCCATCGCTCCCGCCTTCTGGGGCGAAGTGGTACGCCTGGAGCCACTCAAGATGTAGACGCAGAATTCGGCGCACGTCGTCGTAGCTGAGAATTGATGAGACCGCGACGGGAATGGCTTCGGCGCAGAAGTTGATGGCCTCGTGCACGTCGACCACGATCTGCTTCGGCATCGCCGACGTCTTGCTGACGGCAGAACCGACGAAGATCAGGCCAATCACAACAACAGCGACGATTGTCGCAAGAACCGCAAGCAGGATGGCCACCCGCTCAGGTTACTGACCGGTTCGCACGAGCGAGACGCCAGGCGATGCTTAGGTTGCTGCCCAACGGCGTCGATGCACGAACATGGGAACGAAACACGTAGTCAGCTCTTTCGTTGCGCTTGCGCTGGCGGCCTCGGCCTGCGGCACAACGATCGAGTCGGACCTTGACGCCGGAGCCACAACAACGGCACCGGTTCCCCAAACGACCGCTGCGGTCGATGACACAACGCAGCCGGGTGCCGCCCCCGACTCGTTGCCCCTCGATGACACGACCACCACATCGAGTCCAGACGCCGCAGAAACGACAGAGCCGACGACTCCTCCACTACCGAGCATTGCTGACGGCGATCCGGTCTTTGACGACACAGCTTGGCTCGACCACCCGGCAGCGCCGCTGGTGCCCGAGGCATCGTTCTTCGGCCCACAATGGGTGCGCACAGATGTGCGGGTTGAAGATGCGCAGCCCCCAGACGAAGCTGACCGGATTGAGGGATGTGCGATCGACCCACCCGCGATCCCCTCGCAGGTTGCGGCCGACTACGAACTCGATGCAGGCGGCGATGGTTGGTACTCGATGTCGCTGATCTCGAGTACCGGCGACGTCGATGCGAACACCTCGTTCTTCACGGCGTTCGAAGCTGCTGTCACGGAGTGCGATCTCACCGACGAGTTTGGTGTACCTACGGCGGTTCCCGTTGAGTCGTCCGCCGACAAGATGCTGGCCCTTGATATCGAGGTTGCTGACGTCGAAGGCGGCGGCCATGTTCTCATCGGCCTTTACGGCGACAGCATGCTCGGCTTGTACGTCATCGGTGTCGGTGAAGAAGCCAACGCCTACGACGCACAAGACATCGCCAGCTGGCTCGACGAGCTCGCAACTCGCTAGCCATAGAGCCCGCAACCCAGACGCGACGCTGCCCGACCGAATGGCCGGGCAGCATCTAGAGATTGCGGAGAATCGGCAACGCAGAGCCAGTGCTACAGCCCGCACGCGTGATCGCCGGAGGCGACACGCTCAGAACGAGCTAGCCGATCGCGAGCAGCGCTCGGCAACGCCGAGCCAGTGTTACAGCCCGATGCGCTGAGCGAGTTGCTCGCGATGGTAGGCGGGGTCACCAAACATGAGCTCGGAGCTCTTGGCCCGCTTGAAGTAGAGGTGAGCTGGGTGCTCCCAGGTGAAGCCGATGCCGCCGTGAATCTGAATGTTCTCGGCTGCAGCGTGGAAGTACGCCTCGGAGCAGTAGGCCTTGGCGAGTGAGGCGACGGAAGGAAGTTCGTCGTTCATCTCGGCGGCGCACCACAGGCCGTAGTAGGCAGCGGACTTGGCTGACTCGACTTCGAGCAGCATGTCGGCGCACTTGTGCTTGATGGCCTGGAACGAACCGATCGGACGACCGAACTGCACACGATCCTTGGCGTACTGCACGGCCATGTCGAGCACGAACTGTGCGCCACCGACCTGCTCGGCGGCGAGAGCAACAGCACCGAGGTCGAGCACGGTCTGGAGGGTGTCCCAGCCGGCGCCATCTGTGCCGATGAGCGTTCCCTGTGCGCCGTCGAGTTCGATCTTGGCCTGCTTGCGGGTCTGGTCCATCGTGCTAAGAGCGGTGCGGGTGACGCCCGCGCCCTCGCCGTCGACGGCGTAGAGGCTCACGCCGGCGGCGCTCTTGGCGGCGACAACGAGCAGCTTCGCCGTGTGACCGTCAATCACGAAGCTCTTGGTGCCGGTGATCTTG
The DNA here is from genome assembly GCA_938009905.1 of uncultured Acidimicrobiales bacterium. Lineage (GTDB taxonomy): Bacteria > Actinomycetota > Acidimicrobiia > Acidimicrobiales > SZUA-35 > CALEWY01. The sequence goes on from CALLGK010000250.1 coordinate 22,598, forward strand.
CCATCGGCATCCGCCGTGGCCGTCACGGCGCTTTCGTCCCACTTGCCGTTTTCCTCGGTGTAGGCGAGGGCGGCGATGGTTTCACCTGAGGCGATCCCGGGAAGGTGAGCCTTCTTGGCGTCGTCGTCACCGGAGTGCATGATGGCGAGCGAGGCAAGCATGCCGGAAAAGAACGGTGCGCACAGCAGGCGGCGACCCATCTCTTCGAGGACAACACCGAGCTCGACAAACGTGAAGCCCTGTCCACCGAACTCTTCTGGAATAGCGAGGGCCTGAAGACCCATTTGCTCGGCCATCTGGCTCCAGACGGCGTCGTCGTAGCCCTTGTCGGTCTCCATGAGTTCACGGACCGCTTCTTCTGACGACTTCTCGTCCATGAATGAGCGGACGAACTCCCGCAGCTGCTCTTGTTCTTCGGTGAAAGCAAAGTTCATGGGCGTCATCGTGCCGAGTTTGTCGATCGCTTGCAAATCAACATGTGTACACGCGTGCTACACCACGACTCGCCGTGACCTACCCTGACGCCATGGACATTGTCGGAATCCGCGAGCTTCGCAATCAGGTGGCGGCTGTTGTCAGACGGGCCAGCGCTGGTGAACGGGTGGTGGTGTCGGTCGACGGCACACCAACGGCTCAGCTCGGGCCGCTCGAACCAGACCGCACTGGCGTCACGTTGTGGGACCTTGCAGGGGCAGGACTGATTGAGCCACCCCGCAGACCTGACCAGCCCGAGGCTCCCGCTCCCCTGCCGGTGCCAGCAGACACTCGAGTCGACCGACTGCTCGACGCGGTGCGTGGGCGATGAGCGTGTTGTTTCTCGACACGAGCGCGCTGCTTCGCCGCTACGTCGCGGATCGTGAGCGTCCGCTCGTGATCGACACGATGGCCAACCACCAAAGCTGGATCGCTTCCGCCTTAGCCAGAACAGAGCTCCAGCTCGCCCTCCACCAAGCGGCCGGCTCGCCGGACGTACAACGCCAGCTCTGGGCTGCGGTCCGTGATGACTGGGAGGCCATGTGGGAAGTGCCGATCGATCGACGATGCATGGCCCGTGCCACTGAGATCGGCGCCCGCTTCGGCTTGAGCACAGGTGACGCGTTGACGTTGGCTGCCGCTGCCCGACTGCCAGGCGACGTCAACTTCTGCACATTCGAACGCCAGCAGATACCGGCTGCCGCCGAGCTCGGCTTTCGCGTGATCAGCCCCTACGAATCCTGAGATCGACGGGACCCGGGTTCGGACACGTGTGTGTCCCCGAACCCGAGCTTCCCTCCGCCGCGCCGTCAGCCGGAAGATTCCTGCTGACTAACTTGCCGCCGCCAGCGGCTGACGATCCACCGTCGCCAACCACGCTTCAATGACACGAGTCCGCCTGGCTCCTGCCACTCCTTTGTCGACCAACCCCTGAAGGGCGCCGATTACCTCTGCCGGCACGGGCGCCGCCCCGAGCCGACGCTGATACGTCTTTCGCTGCAGAAGTGCCTGATGATCTCGCTCAGCTTGGCAAAGCTGTTCGAGCCGTCGACGGTCTGCAATGAAGTCAACGTGGTCGAGGCCCGCCAAAGGTTCGAGCCACCAACGAGGTGGATATGGCAACGCCGTGAGTTCCCCACCAGGGGCTTGCTCGAGATGATCGAGATCCAGGGTGAAAAGATCTCGATCCAGCTCGTATGCCCCACCCACGCACCTAATGGCATCGACGACTCCATGGTCGGCGAACGTTGCCCGTAACCGCGACACATGCCGTTGCAGAGCATTTCGCTCGTTGTCCGGCGGGTCGCACCACAACACGTCGATGAGCTTCCATGCTGAGACTGGCCCCCGCCCCAGCGTCAGCATGGCAAGCGTCATCGCAACCCGCCCAGAAAGCTGTGAACACCCACGGTGACTTCGGATTGCCACGTGCCCAAGTAGTTCAACGTGGGCAGCAGAAGTCGGTTCTGAAATGCTGGCGGATTGCACATTCATGCTCAGCGTGTGGTCCCTCGTGTTCAACCGACAGTCCCTCACCGTCGGCTCGCTTTCACCCCCTTCATCGTGTGAGGGGCTCGCGATCTGTCGCGACGAGAAAAGAAATTGTGAACTAGTTGAGGATGGTGACTGAGCTCGCTCTGTCCGGGAGAGTCTCGTCGCCAGATGCGGCCGTCACCGTCACGACCAACACCGCGCCGCCGTCGATGGTGACAGGGTTCCCGTCGCCATCTACGGGGTCAATCACGATGGTGTGTGCCTCGGCGCACTCAGCGACCGATGTCGTTCCAAGCAACGCTCCAGCCTGTTCAAAGACGGATGCTGTCAACGATGTGCAAGCACTGGTGAGCACCGTGGCCACAACACGGCCGTCGGTATCGATCTCGGCATCGACCGAGCTGATCTCGACCGGGTTGGCGGGGACCGTGGACGCATCGGCTGCTTCGGTGCGAACCGTGATGGAGTCGGTTGCGATGTTTCCGTCGCCCTGGCCGGCGCCATCGGCTTCGGCGCTGATCACCACGACGTAGCTCGTGTCTGGCTCGAGCTCGTCTGTCCAAAGCCCTGGAATGGCTGAATGTGTCGTTGAACAGCCGCGGGCAGAGCCATCGTGACGTCCGACTTCGTCGCCTCCGACTTCTCGAACCACGAATGAGCCGTTCGTGCACACGTTGGTTTCGTAGTCGATGCGCACCGTGGTTGCCGAGGTTTCCATCTGTTCCATCGATACAAACTCGACGTCGGCCACGGTCCGCTCGACGGGATCATTTGGCGTCGGACGAGGTGGCGTCGTGATCTCGATCGTCTCGGTTGTGACGTTTCCGTATTGCCGACCGCGAGAGAAGCCGTTTGCCTCCAACGAGATGATGACGAGGTAGGTCGTTTCGGGTTTGAGCTCTGACGTCCAGCGGCCGGGGATCGCCAAGTGTTTGTCGACGCACCCGTTGGGGTGGCCGTCGTTGCGGCCGACCTCTTCCCCTGTCGCCTGTTCGATCACGACAAAGCTGCCGTTGGCGCACACGTTCGACTTGTAGTCGAACTGGGCTTGGTTGAACTTCGTCCAGGTCGTGGTGAGATCGATGAACTCAACCTGGTCAGTCTGGGCATCGATCGACGCGTCCTCAACGCCGCCATCGGTGCGGAAGATCAGTTCGTGCGACTGCGCTGACGGTGGGCCGATCAATGTGATCTGCGCGGTGTAGGTGCGGCCCGGCTCCAATCCATCGATGCGGTTGGCTTCAAGCTCGCCGCCGCGCACGGACCCTTCGGAAGTCGACACGACTTGTCCGTCTTCTTTCACCACCACCGTGTAGGGCGTTGACTCACTCGAAACGAATCGAAAGCGAAGGAAGGTCTCGCCGAGTTGGCCCACTTCGATGTCGGTGTCGAAGGCGGGCCCGCCTTCCGTGTCTCCCTCAGCTACATCGGCCTCGGTGGTCGATGTTTGGGGTGCCGCAGTTGTTGTCGGCTGCTCTTCCTCGGTAGCTGCGCTGGCGTCGGCATCCGCTTCGGTGTCGGCTGCCTCAGTTTCATCGCCGGAATCGCCGGTGTCGCCGCTCGATCCGTCGACCACGGCATCTTCCGCGATGGGATCGGGAGATGAATCGCCACCTTGTGCGATCAAGAAAATGCTCACCGCAACAACAGCGACGAGGCCCAAGCTGCCAAGAATCTTCTTCATCGTTGGTCCCTCGCGTGACTTGTCTCTGCAACCAGCTTCTACTCAGAGAGGTTGATGAGCAAGCTCCGAGTGGTGATGTTGCCGCTTGGTCCTGACGGGCCGAGCTCTTCGACCTCAACGATCACAAGGACTGAGGTTCTCGGGCCTAGGTCAACGTCAAGGTCAGCGATTCGGAACTCGTGGGTCGTGAAACAATCGGCGTTGGCCGTTGATCGGCCGAGCTCAGTCTGGTTCTCGGCGTCGAGCACGGCAAGTGAAGCCAGTGCACACACGTTGGTCTCGACGACGACAACATCTCGGTCGTCACCCTCACCGTGTCGCAAGCTGAGGATTTCAATCGGCACGTCGAACGACAGCGGATCTGACGGATCAGCAAGCGTGCGGAACTCGGGAAGACTGGCCTGCTTTGTTGGCGGGCCGATGAGCGTTACGTCGATGCTGTAGCCGGTTGCCGGCTCGAGCGAGTCGAGCACAACGCTGATGTCCTCGCCTGCTATCACCTGGCCGGATGACGTGGCGACGACGCCGTCGTCGCCACGAACAGACACGTTGTATGCGGTGTCCTGCGTGCTTGCGAAGCGAACGGTGACGGTGTCGAGACCCACCTCGACGATCTCCGCCGAGGCAGCGAAGTCGAGTTCGTTGGACGCATCGGCCGGTGGCGCAACGGTTGTGTCCGGTCCTGCATCAGCCTCATCGTCGGCCAAAGCCTCGGTCGGCTCCCGGTCAGGGCCCTCTGCGGCGACATCGGTTGTCGACTGCAGCTGATCGGCACCTCGCCAGATCGCAAAACCGGCTGCCACCACCGCGATGGCGGCAACGGCCGCAAGCCAACGGCGAGACGGCGACCCGGCGTCGTGCGTCGACAACTGCGTGACAACCTCAACGGTGTTCGGTTCGTCCGCTGCCGCAAGCGCAACATCTGGCAGTTCGTCGCTGTCGTCATCGCTATCGCTGTGGATGGCGAGGTCGGCCCAGAGTCGTTCGGCGAAGCCTTCTGGCACATGCGGTGGCTCGCTGTTGAGAATCGATAGTTGGCGCCGCATCTGCTCGTTCGTCATGTCGGAATCGGATGTCATGTGGCCTCCGCGAACAGGGTGCGGAATGCGGTCCGAGCACGAGCGAGTGCTGACTCGGTTGCCGATTCCGATTGGCCGGAGACTCGGGCTAACTCTGCGACCGTGAGGTCGTCGAGATACCGCAAGGTCAACAGCGTCCGGTATCGCTCAGGGAGCTGATCGAGCGCGTGCATCACGTCTGTCCACTGCTTCGATGCTTCGTCCTCGGCCGACGGTTCGATCAGGTCAACCCGACGAACGCTGACGAGGTGCGTGATCTTCTGTCGACGTTCCTGCCGACGCCACTGGTCAATCACTTTGTTGCGGGCAACCGTCATCAGCCAGGCCGGAGTGACCTCGGCTCCCCGGCCCTCTCGGAGCGCCTTCGCTGCCGCGTGAAAGACATCGCTGCATACCTCTTCACCGACCAACACACCGAGCCTGGCCGTGGCGTATCGATAGACGTTGGGCAACATCTCTTCGTACAGAGCCGCGAAGTCGTCCATGCCCTCCAAAATCCACGCATCGAAACGAAGCTCCAACGCTTCCACATGGTGCGTAGACGAAGCAAGACCTACGGTCACGGCTCTCCTCTCGTTCTGTCTCTGCTCCGTTCATCGATCGAGTCGTGCTGCAGCTGTCGCGGAGATGAACAATTCGTTGATGAACATCTCGTTCGAAGAAAGCTTGCTTCGAACGGTCTTGTGTACCCGCGAGTGCCAAGATGCGGTCATGACGGATGTGCCAATCGACAAGGACCCGAAGGCAATCTTGTTGCGCTATCTCAACCAGGCTCGCGACGCCATGGAGTGGAAGCTCGACGATCTGTCGGAGTACGACATGCGTCGACCAATGACCCCGACGGGCACGAACCTGCTCGGGTTGGTGAAGCATCTGGCCTACGTCGAGCTCGGCTACTTCGGCGACACCTTTGGTCGGCCGGCAGCAATCTCGTCGCCTGACTCCGATGATCCTCAGGATGATCTTGTCGTTCGACCTGATGAGTCATCCGACGAGATCCGTGCCCTCTACCGCCAGGCGAGGGCGCACAGCGACGCCACAATCGCTGCGCTCGAACTCGACAGCACCGGAGCCGTGCCGTGGTGGCCTGACCACATCAACCCCGTGACGCTGCAGTGGATCATGGTGCACGTCACGACCGAGACCCATCGACATGCCGGCCACGCCGACATCGTCCGAGAAACGATCGACGGCGAAGCCGGACACCGTGCCGACGTGAGCAACATGCCAGACGAAGACGCCACGTTTTGGGCCGCCCACCGACAGCGAGTAGAAAACGCCGCCCGCGCCGCCTCAACCTAATCCCCCCGATTTCCCCCGTTCTGGAGGCCGCAGAGCACCAAAACGTGGTCTACGGCCTCCAGAACCGGAATTACTTGGTGTCGAAGTGGTGCCAGTCTTTGATCGAGTTGAAGTCGCCGCCCCAGCGCCAACCGATGGTGGCGAAGGCGGTCTCGACGACATCCCCTCGATAGATCATTGCCGGGTGATACGCCGAGCGGTCGACGAAGTCTGCGCCCTGCGGTGGCAATAGCTGTGACGAGGTGACGTAGGGGTTCTGCACCGGATTGATGTCGAGGGCCTTGCCAAACGCATGGTTCGACCACCCCGATCCACCGGTCACAGCACGGCAGTTGAACGCCGAGGTGTTGTTGGCCTCCATCGACAGGAGATCGTCCGAGGCGTACTGGTCGACCGGCACCATGCGTTCCACCGGATAGCGAGCGGCGTAGAGATGCTCGAACACCCACACGATCTGCTCGGCAACGTCCTCGTGCACAATCACGCTGCCAACGTCGGCCACGCCATCGAAGTTCACGATGCTCACTTCGACCCGGCGCAGCTGCTCAGGTCCAACCGGGCAACCCGCCCGCCACGACGAGCCGAGTTCTTCTGCCGTCACGTTGGCAATCGTTGCCTCAAACGGCGAAAGAACCGGAAGGCCGGTGCCGCTCAACGACACAAACTCAGACGACTCTGCGAACAACACGACGATCCGGACTCGGGTCAGCCCAGCATCAATCTGTCCGATCCAGAATGCTCGGCCCTCGGCGTCTGGCTCGCGGTCGAGCACGTTGCGGTAGAGAAGATCGACGAACTCGCCGTCGTCAGGCTCTCCGTAGACAAGACCGAACTCACGGCTCGACACAAAGCCGGCCGCGACCTCGTCGATCGTTGAACCGGTTCGAAGTCGCCGCACCCAGAACTCGAATCCGCCCCGGTCTGGATTGCGATCAAGCACCGCCCGGTACAAGCGGATGATCTGACCTTCATGAAGGGTGCGAACCGTCTCGTCAGAAGCTGGCGCGGGCGCCTGCTGGGCCACGCCAGCAGTAGCGCCGGGAGAAGAGGCGGCAGTGAGTGTCACCGTGTCGGCCTGTGCGATCGAGCCGGGAAATCCGCCGGCAACGAGAGCGAGAGCGGCAACGATCAGGACAAGAAAACGCGTGAGTGAAGATGTCCGTCCGCGGCGAGCCACACCACCAGTGTGTCGCTCATTGGCCGCGGATAATCGCATAGGTACTCATCGGCAGCCGCGACCCAAAGGATGAACCGGCGGGCGACGATCTCGTCAGATGTCTGAGCTAACGCGGTAGCTAGCCCAAGCCACGAGGGCCGGCGTTCTAGAGCTTTGGCGCGAGTGCGTCACCGGGAAGATCGCCACCGGCGTAGAGCGCACCTTGGAATCGGCGCATGCCGTTGAGCCAACGATCGACATCGGTTGCCTTACGTTCGACGTAGGTCGCCACGTCTTCGTGAGGCAGAACCAACAAGCGCCCTTCAGCCATCGCCTCAAAGCATGCGG
>CALLGK010000251.1 GCA_938009905.1 uncultured Acidimicrobiales bacterium
TGTCGACGATCTGTTCAGCGATTGGGTCAAAAACGAACTCGACCCCATGAGCATGGTGATGGAAACCGGCCTCATGATCGCTGGCGGAGCTGAAACGACCAGAACCGTGATTGCTCATGGGCTTCGCATCTTCGCTGATCATCCAGACCAGTGGGAGTACGTTGCTGCCGACCTGGAGCGGGTGCCAGCAGCCGTCGAAGAGATGATCCGGTTTGTGACGCCGCTCAACAACATGTTCAGACGGGCAACCCACGACACAGAGGTCGCCGGCACACCGATTGCCTAGGGCGATCGTCTGTGTCTCACCTATCCGGCCGCCAACCGTGATGAGACCATCTTCGACCGGCCTCAGGAGTTCGATGTCACACGCGATCCGAACCCGCACCTCTCGTTTGGCCACGGCACGCACTTCTGCCTGGGCGCCAACCTGGCCCGCATCGAACTGCGTCTGTTGTTCGAGCAGATGATGTCGCGCTGGACGAACCTGCGTGTTGTCACCGAGCCCGATATTGAGCCGAACATCTTCGCCCGTGCGGTCCGCACGTTTGATCTGGCGTTTGATCTGCGTTGACGATGGGCCAGTCGTACCCGCCGCCGGGACAGATCCTCAGCGTGCTTGGCATCGATCTCATTTGGGACGCCGGCGGCGGATTGACTGGCCGGTCCGACATCGATCCCAGCTTGCTCGCGCTCAACGAGCGCCCAGGCGTTGGGGCTCTCGTCCCACTCGTCGACATCATGGCTGGCACGTTGTCTGGGCGGCTGTTCGCCCCTGACTGGCAAACCACCACCGACGTATGGATCCACGAGATCGCGCCGCTTCAGAACGGCCCGATCACGGCCACGATGACGGTGCTGCGGCAAGGCAAGCGCAACCTAGTGGTGAGGTCTGATGTGTTTGGCGACGGCGAACCGGTGGCCACGGCGACGATCGAATTCACTCGGATCAATCGGTCGGCCTCACCTCACAACCTCGACAAAGGTCCTGAGGTGGGCGAACCGTTTCGCATCGGCAGCGGTCCACTCTTGGACAGATCGATTCACGAAGCGTGTGCCTTCGTTGCGGTGAGTCCTGGCGTGGTCGATCTTGAGAAGACTGACTTCGTCCGAAACAGCATGGGCACGCTGCAAGGTGGTGCCGCCACGCTGCTGGCTGAGTTCACGGCAGTCTCCGCGGTCGACCCTGGTGCTCGAGTTGTCGACCTGCACTATCGCTTCCTGGCCCAGACCAAGGAGGGGCCCGCTCGAGCAACGGCAACGGTTGTGCGTCAGTCCCCATCGATGTCGACCGTCAGCGTTGAGATCGTTGATCGGTCGGCTGACGACGCGATCGTCGGGTGGGCAGTCGCCACGGTGGCAACCGATAGCTAGTTGCCCCGTCGACTAGTCACAACAAACGTGGGATCCGTCACGTGACGGCCACCGCCCCAGAAACGATGACTACCGTTTGGAGCGATGGGTTTCTGGGACATCGTTGATCGGCAGGTTGACAAGGGACGCCGAGCCGGCCTGTTTGACGATCTACCAGGCCACGGCAAGCCCATTGCCGATCTTGATCGTCGGCGAGAAGAAGGTTGGTGGGCTGCCAACTTCGTCAAGACTGAGCGAGCCCACATCCGAGAAGAAGAGCTCACCAAACGCCTGCGGTCGGTTCGCTACGAACTGCGGCGAGCCAAGACCGAAGCAGATGTGAGCGCCATCGTGGCCGAGATCAACGCAGAGATCGCTGAACACAACCGACTGTCGCAAGACCTCGAGCTTGATGCGTTCCCTGACGTCTCACTCAACGACGAGTTGGCAACGTTCAGAGCCCGCGAACAGACCTAGCGGCCGTTCCAATCGGAACGAAGCAACTCCATGAGCAGGCCATCGGCCCAGGTGCCATCCGCCTGCTGTTCGTATTGGTGCATGACACCCACTGGGCGGAAGCCAACCTTGGTGTAACAGGCAACCGCCGGTGCGTTGTCGGCTGCTGGGTCGATCGTGAGTCGGTGGTGGTCGCCAAAGTCGAACAGGTGCGACACGAGCGTTGAGATGGCGTCGAACGCCACCCCTTGGCGATGGTGGGCGGGCGAGACGTAGATGTCGATTGATGCATGCCGATACTCGGGCTCGGTCTCTTCGAAAAACTGAATGAGTCCGACGATGGCATCGGTGTCGACCTGGAGAATCGTAAGTCTTGTTGTCTCGTCGTCTTCGAGATCTTCGGCGAACTCGGCCTCCATGTCCTCGCCGCGCCAACGAGCAAGCACCTCGGGCGTTCGCCGAATGGCAAGCAGCGCATCTCGGTCTTCGGCCACCGTTCTTCGGAGCCGAACTCCCTCACCGACGATCTCCATGAACGGTGACAGTAGCTGGCATGGTCATGGCAGGCTTGGCGAGTGCTCAAGAACGAGAAGCGAAATAGAGACCCGCTTCGATTTGTTGATGGAACCATGGCCGCAACGCTTCCTCCATCCCGCATCGAACCGGCGCTCAAGCGCGTCAGGGTGGTTCGCAACGGCGAGACCATCGTCGACACCACGAATGCCCTCCTAGTGTGGGAGCACGCCTACTACCCCCGCTACTACTTCCCGGCCGACGCGGTCGCCGTCAAGTGCCACGACACCACCGGCATCGGCGACATCGATGGTCACGTGGCACTCAACTGGGGTGAGATGGACGGCTGGTTTGAAGAAGACGAAGAAGTCTTCGTGCACGCCCGCAATCCGTACGTGCGGGTTGATGCCCTTCGCAGCTCTCGGACGGTCAGGGTGGAGATCGACGGCGAGGTAGTCGCTGAGTCGTCCAGCCCCGTTGTGCTGTTCGAGACCGGACTGCCGGCTCGGTATTACTTGCCTGCGCTCGATGTTCGCCGCGATCTGCTGACTCCGACCGATCTGCAGAGCTCGTGCCCCTACAAGGGCACCGCTCGATATTGGTCGATAGGGGCCCACGAGAACATCGTGTGGTCGTACCCAACGCCACTGCCCGAGAGTCAGCCAGTGCAGGGACTCTTCTGCTTCTTCAACGAGAAGGTCGACATCTTCATCGACGGCGAACTCGAGGCGAAGCCGATCTCGCCGTTCAGCTGACAGCGGCGCGAGCATCGTTGCCAGGGCAAGAATGCACTCATAGAGCCGAAATGCTCACTGTCACACCGTGTATCTATGGTGTGGTTTGTGGAGTCGAGCGGGGTTGCAGAGGCAGAACATCTGGCGGTCGAGTCACCCGGTGAGGGCGGACAGGTTCTCGACGCGCTCGATCGTTCGCGGCAGGTCGACGAACAAGTTGCAGCAGCTGCAGGGCTTCGCAATGCGGGCGACGCCGCCATGGTCGATCTGGTTGCCGAGGTGCTGGAAGACGGCTCATGGCAGGGCTGGGGTATCCACTCGCCTACGCACTGGGTTGGTTGGAAGTTCGGGCTCACACGAGGTCGAGCTCGCCAGGTCGTCACTTTGGCTCGCCGGCTCGACGAGTTGCCGCACCTGGCCAAGACCTTCGGTGAGTGCCGCCTCAGCTTTGAGCAGGCTCATTGCGTCGCTCGCTATTGCCCCATTGGCTTTGATGACGACGTGGCGCTCTTCGCAACGCACGCCACCATGCACCAGCTAAAGCAAACACTGAGTCGCTACGGCTTCGATGCCGAGGCCATGCCTGACGCTGATGATGCTGGCGAGGGGGCGAAGAAGCTGAAGAACCGGGCCTCAAAGGGATTCGGCGATGATGGCCGATATCGCCTTTCGCTCGACGTCGATGCCGCGCTGGGCGGAGGAGTCGACGCTGCCGTAGAACAAGCGTGGGCCCGGTTGAAAGCCGATGTCGACCTCACCGACGAGGTTGGCTTGGCGGATGCCATTGTCGATTGCTTCTCTCTCAGCGCCGCTGCTGACCCCTCCGACGCCCGTAAGGCAAACAACGCGTTGATGGTGCACATCGACATTGATCGCCTTCTCGAAAGCAACACGCCCGGCCTGGTGGGTCGCTTGCATCTCGGGCCCGTTCTCGACCCATCGCTTGCCGAGCTGTTGACGTGTGAGGCCAACAGCCAACTCGTCATTCGGTCTCACGGTCGCCCCATCAACCTTGGCCGATCGACGGCCGTAATCCCGCGCTGGCTCCGCCGTCTCGTGCAGGCTCGCGATGGCGGCTGTCGCTTCTGTGGCTCAATCATCAATCTCGACGTTCACCACATTGTTCATTGGGCCCACGGGGGTCCGACCGACGAGGTCAACCTCGTCACCTTGTGCTCCCGACATCATCACGCCACCCACAGCAACGAGTTTCGGATCGTGGGTGATCCTTCGCTGACTGATGTGGCCGGCATGACCGGTCCCGACAGACTTCGATTTCTCAACCCGCACGGCGTTGACATTGGGCGAGCGCCTCAACCGGTACCGCCCGATTCGCCGTCATCTGCCCGGTACCAGCCAGCGAGCGGCGAGCGATTACAACCCTGGGCGGTCTGGTTCAACCCCAACTAGCCGGCGAGTCGGCTTTGGCGAGCACTGCAATGCTCGGTGGTTTGTCGGCATTCCCTCTTTGGGCTGCCGCTATTGGAATGCGTCGGTTCGTGTGTCTCGTTCGAGCGTGACCCAGCGGCGGCAGCCGTAGAGGTGGAACCAGGCCTCGCGCACGACGCCTTCAACGTTGTTGTGGAAGTACGCACGGTCGACGTCACGATCGTCGGCGTCTGTGATGTCGTCTGGGACGACGGGAATCTCGCCGTGCACCCATTCGTCGATCTCTCGGGTGCCGCAGTGAGGACAGGTGATTCTTAGTGTCATGAGGGTGGTCCTGTCATGAGGGTGGTCCTGTCATGAGGATGCTCGTCGTCATCAGTGAGTTCCCGAACTTCCGCGATCGGCCAGGGTCCGATCGTTAGCGAATCGTTCGATCGAGAACGGTGCAATCAGCTCGGGTGTCTCGTCGTTTGCGATGAGCTGGGCCATGGCCTCGCCGCCAGCTGGGATGGCCTTGAAGCCCCAGGTTCCCCAGCCGGTGGTGATCAGAAAGCCGGGAGCTGACGTGTATCCCATGATGGGTGTGTAATCGGGCGACATGTCGCAGATGCCCGTCCACTGTCGAAGCACTCGCAAGTTGCCCATGAACGGGAAGAGGGCCACGATTCGGCGAGCGATTTCGTTGATGAAGTGATGGTCTGATCGACGGCTGTAACTGGGCTGCGGATCGATGTGTGAACCACCGAGCATCTCGCCTCGGGCTGTCTGGCTCACGTAGAAGCCAAGATCGTTGGAAGCCACGATGGCATCCCACGTCTGTTCGTAGTGGTTGGTGACGAACGCCTGGAGGGGATGGGTGCGGATGGGCAGCCGTACGTTGGCCATTGATGCGATGGTCGTGGCATGGCCTCCAACCGCACCAACGACCGTGCCGGCCGCTACGTCTCCCTTGTCGGTCTGCACACCAACGACTCGATCGCCATCAAGCGTGAGGCCGGTGACCTTCACGCCTTGGACGATCGTGACGCCAGCCCGCATCGCGCCTTCGGCAAACGCCCAGTTGACCCGGTCGTGGCGGGCGGTGGCGCCGCCAGCGTGAAACGACGCACCAGTGATCGGAAACTCGCCGTCGGCATCGAGGTTGATGCCGGGAATGAGGCGTCCGATCTCTTCTGGCTCGACAAACGTGGTGTCGGCGCCGAATGCCTGGTTGATGGCCGCTCTCGACCGTTCTTGCCGCCGGCCAGCCTCGGTGTGGGCCAGCCACCACAAGCCACGTTCGTCGTGCATGACCCAGCGTTCGGTTTCGGCCTCGAGTTCTCGATACAGATCGAGTGACCGCTGGTAGAAGCGGACGGGTTCCGGCTTGCCGTAGTTCGATCGGATGACGGTGGTGTTTCGTCCACTGTTGCCGCCGCCGATGTAGTCCTTCTCGATGACGGCGACGTTGGTGATGCCGTGGTTGACGGCAAGGTTGTAGGCCGTTGCGAGACCGTGTCCGCCGCCACCGATGATGACGACGTCGTAGCTCGATCCAAGCTCGGCCCATTGCAGCTTGACCTTGGCTTCCCAGAACTCGTTCATGGGTTCATCCGATCGCCAACATCAACCGCGGTGACGTGAGGAACCAAGAACAGCATCCGATCTTCTTCGAGCCAGAGCTTGGCCGGGGCATCGGCAACTCGGCCTTGGGCCATTGCCGGTCGTTCGGTTGGCAGGTCCCACGAACAGTTTGCTCGCAAGAACGGTTCGGCTTGGTCCCACGGCATCCAGGCTCCACACCAGCCGCCGTCTTCGACGACGATGGCGTGCGGATCATCAACGGTGAACGAAGCATTGCCAATCACGAGCACCTCATCAGGTGCGGTTCGCAGCACGATCAGGGTGTCAGCGACCGTCGCCGCGTCGAGGGCGGCAGGGGTGGAGACCACTCGGGTTAGCGGCATGGGCTCAAGCACGGGCCCGGCTCCCTTCTGGGTCGTAGAAGTGGGGAGGCACGACGCGTGCTTCGGCCCCATCAACCTGCACGGTTTCGGCAAAGGCACCGTCTACCGCCTCGAGCCAGGCCAATGCGATGCCCTTGCCAAGGGTTGGCGACCATGCTGACGAGCTCACGGTGCCGACGAAGTCTGAACCCGCCCACATAACGGCACCGTCCACAAGTGAGTCGGCGTCTGTCTCGATGCCGACGAGCTTCTTGTCGAGCGGTATCCGGTTGGTTCGCTCGGTGGCGGTCCGGCCGATGAAGTCGCCCTTATTCATGTTGACGGCCCACTCATGCTGCAGTCGGCGGGGGCTGGCGTCGTAGTCGGTGTCTTGCCCGACGATGATGTGGCCCTTTTCGAGGCGCAGTCTGAACAGCGCTTCGATGCCGTGAGGGCGAATGTCGTGTTCGGCACCGAGGTCCATCAAGGCGTTCCACAACGTGACGGACTCGGCTGCTGAATGGTGTAGCTCGAACGACATCTCGCCGGTAAAGCTCAGGCGGAACACCTTGCATCGCACACCGGCGATGTCGAGCATGGCGTGCCCCAGAAACGGGGGGAGCTCGCCATCTGTGGCCTGAGCCAGCAACTCGGCAGCCAGCGGGCCGGTGACGTTGATGGCGCCGAGCGAGAAGGTCTGGTTGAGAATCCGGATGTCGTGGCCCCAACCGGCTGACCAGTCACGGATCCACATCTCGGCCATCGACGCTCCGCCAGACGTGAACGTGAGGAAGAAGGTGTCGTCGTGTTCGCGAGCGATCATCCCGTCGTCCATCACGTAGCCCCGCTCGTCGAGAATCAACACGTAACGAGAACGGCCGGGTTTGATCGTTGAGACGTTGGTGGGGAAGAGGCGCTGTAACGTTGCCTCCGCGTCCGGTCCTGTCACGATCATCTTGCCGAGCGTGCTGACATCACCGAGTGACACTCGCTCACGCACGGCGGCGTACTCTGCGTTCGTGTCGCCGTAGGTCCAGGGGCGCCACCAGCCGCCCATGCGATCCATGCGGGCACCGAGTTCACGATGCACGCCATCGAGCGCTGTTCTTGCCAAGGTCGGAAGATGCGAACCTGCCGCCATCTCGCTGAGCGTGAGTTGGCGGGCCATCGGCCGAGCGGTGAACGGCGGTTGCAGCTCGTGCCCCCGGTCTTGGAGGAAGCTACGCAGGTAGGGGGTGCACACACTGCCCTGGCAGGTGCCGGTACCGGCCAGTGATCCTCGCTTGAGCAACTCCATGTGGGTGAAGCCACGGTCATGCAGATTGTCGAGTTGTTCGAAGGTCACGTTGTTGCATGGGCAGACGACGCCTGAGGTCGGGCACGTTGGCACGTCTGGTTCGAGGGCGGCATCGCCAACGATGCTGACGTTCATGCCGTTGGCCATGCGGGCCAACCCGGTCCGCGGGTGCATGCCGAGGTTGACGACGACGTTGTCGCATGCGGTCTCGATCTCACCGTCTTGCGTTGTGGTGACGACCGCAGACACCGCTTGATCTCCGACGAAGCGCACGAGGGTGCCCGGCGCTTCGGTTGCTCCCAGCTCGGATGGCACGGTGCCGACCGACACGAGCCGGCCAAGGTCGAGCCCAGCGTCGAGGACGGTCTGGGCAGCCCGAGGAGTCCAGATACCGATGAGATCGCTCCCTGGCGCGACCGGCTGAATCTCGGCCGCACCAGTCGCCACGACGATCTCGTGGCATTCGACCTCGATCATGCCTTCGTGGGTTCGCACCAGCACGAGAGGTCCGGGGTAGATCGCCACGACATCGTGGCCAGCTGTCGCATCAAAACAGGCAACCGAACGTCCGGCTACCTCGGCATCAGCGCAGGCCTGCTGGCCAGACTCGCCGCCGCCGATCACGACGACGTCCACTGATTGGTGGTCGACAGCCACGTCGGGTGCCTCGGCGTCCAATGGCGGCAACGGGGGAGCCTCGCCGCCGTGAGATGCCACAGCAACGGCGGCCTCAGCAGGTGTCTGACAGGCCCGCACGTACGACACGTCGTCGATGGTGCAGAGGCAGTTGGAGCAGTCGCCGGCGAAGCACAACGGCCCGCCGTTGCCGGGATGGATACCGGCTCGCAAGAGCGACAGCAGAACCGAATCGTCAGCTGACGACTCGATCGACTGCCCTTGAAACTCGAAGCTCATGCCGTATGCCTAGCCCTTGATGCGGGCAGACGAGGAGTCGAACAACGGGCCCCGCACGATTTTGGCCGTATGGCGAACTCCTGAAGCTTGCACCTCAACCGACGTGTCGA
>CALLGK010000252.1 GCA_938009905.1 uncultured Acidimicrobiales bacterium
GACGCAACGATCCGAGGGCCCGAAGGTTGAGCTCGTAGCAAGTGATCGGCCAACAAGATGCCAACCTGATCGCCGCTGAGGGCGACGTAGCCTGTTCCGGCCCGGTTGCGAACGGCGAGGGCAAGCCGATCGGCGTCCGGATCGTTGGCCAGCACAAGATCGGCGTTGACCTCTGACGCTTTCGCCAGTGCCAGGTCGAGGGCGCCTTCTTCTTCTGGGTTCGGGAACGCAACCGTCGGGAAGTCTGGATCGGGATCGAACTGCTCGGAGACGACGACCGGTGGAGCGAACCCAGCCTGCTCGAATGCCCGCATGATGTGGGTTCCGCCGACACCGTGCATCGCGGTGTACACCAGCGGGACCTCACGAGCGTCCGACATCGTCGCCTCGACGGCTACATCGAGGTGGCTCTGCACGATGTCTGGACCAAGACGAACGACCTGCGCATCGAGTGCGTCTTCGTCGAGATCCGGCAATGTGCTGGCCGCTACCTGATCGATCGCGGCCGCAATCTCGGTGTCGGCTGGAGACACGAGCTGGATGCCGTCCGCGAGATACAGCTTGTAGCCGTTGTCGGCTGGCGGATTGTGGCTCGCCGTAATCATCACGCCAGCATCCGCCTGGCGCACAAGGATGGCGTTCGCCAGTACGGGCGTTGGGAGCGGCTCGTCGATGAGCTCTGCTCGACCGCCAAGGGCCACAACAACGTGGGCCACGTCACGGGCAAACGCAGCAGATCGATGACGAGCGTCGTAGCCGATCACCACCGTTGGATTGTCAGACAACCAATCCATCAGACCTGCCGTGGTCTGTCGAACCACCAACCGGTTCATCAACGTTGGACCAGGGCCCATCTCGGCCCGCAGCCCGGCGGTGCCGAATCCGATACGCCCATTGAACAATTCGGCGAGACGCGCCTCGGCGTTGGCTGCGATCAGCTGCGCAACGACATCTCGAGTCTCCGCATCGGGATCAGCGGCAATCCAACGCGTGGCCCGCTCAATGATGGTGCTTTCAGAAACGGCGCTTGCAGAACTGTTCTCAGATTCGCTCATCATGGCCAGTGTCCCAGATCACGAACGTGGTGAGACGCTTCTCGCTTGGGGCGTAGGGTTCAATCGTGAACGTCTGTGAGCTCGTGCGCACCAGCTGTCAGCGGGCGGCCGAGCACTTCGTGTCTGTCGAGATCAACGACGACGCGCTCGCCACCCTCAGCGCCGACCTTGCAGGCGATCCACTGCTCCAGGACGTGTTCGACGACCAGACCGCCAGCGATGGGGACGCTGCCGAGGGCACTGCGCTGCTTGTGTTCGCCCTCGACGCCATCAACTTCGGCTCTGGCTATCACGACATCATCCGCAAACGCCCAGGTCTTTCCGGCGCAGTCACGATGGCCACCAGTTTTCGTGAGTACGTGGACTACACCGGCCCGCTGACCGGCGAGCGGCTTCGGCGCATGACGGTGACCGACTGCAGCCAGATCTTCGGCCAAGAGTTGGATGACGGCGCGTCTGGTGAGCTGATGAGTCGCTTCGCCAGTGCCCTGAACGACCTGGGGCACTGGCTTGCTGACAGCGATGACTCAGCCCTCGCAGCGATCGATGCTGCAAACCACGACGCGCCAACGCTCGCAGGCAACCTCACCGCCATGCCGTTCTTTCGCGACGTCGAAGTGCTCAACGGCTCACAGGTGCACTTCTACAAGCGAGCCCAGATCACGGCCGCTGATCTGGCGAGGGAACTCCCCCACCTCGAGCTCAAGCGGCTCAGCGAGCTCACGGCCTTCGCCGACAATCTTGTGCCGCACGTCCTTCGAGTTGACGGCGTGCTGCGTTACGACGACGACCTTGGCCGACGCATCGACGAGCGCCAACTGCTCGAACCAGGCAGCGCTGAAGAAGTCGAGATCAGAGCGGCCGGCGTTGTGGTGGTCGAGGAGCTGGCGACACGACTCGACCACAGGGCCATGGACATCGACCTTGCGCTCTGGACCCGCGGTGGCCAGCCCACCTACAAAGCAGTCCCTCGTCATCGAGCCCGCTCTGTTTTCTACTGAGCTGTCTCTATTGAGCTGATTTGTACTGAGCTGTCAGCCGAGTTCGGCGCCCAGGGCGCCGACTCGCGATTCGCCTTCGACGGTTTGACCGCCTCGTTCGAGGAAGTTGCGCATGCGCTGCTGAGCGGCGTCTGTGCGCAACGTCTGTTGAAATAGGAACGCTTCTTCGACAAGTCCTGGTTGGCGATCACCGTCTGGCACGAGCGTTGAGGCCTTGGCCCTGGCGACGGCTTCAGGAGGGAAGCTCGCCATACGAGAAGCCAAGCGGTCAACAAAGCCGCCGAGCTCGTCAGCAGGTAGCGCTCGGTTGAGCCATCCCCAGCGCTCGAGCGTTGCGGCATCGATGTCGTCTCCGCCCAGCACAATCTCCATGGCCCGACCTCGGCCAACGAGAGAGGGCAATCGCTGGGTACCAGAGCCACCGGGAAGAATGCCGAGCGGCACTTCCATCTGACACAGCACCGCGCCGTCGATAGCACCGAAGCGCATGTCGCACGATGCGGCGAGCTCACCACCGCCACCACCGATCCGGCCCCGGATCTCACAGATGGTCGGCTTCGGCATGGTCCGGAACTGCTCGACCATCACGTGAAACGCCTTGAGCTCCTCGTCTCGAACGGCGGGCTCATCGATCGGCATCTTGATGATGAG
Organism: uncultured Acidimicrobiales bacterium; assembly: GCA_938009905.1. Classification (GTDB taxonomy): domain Bacteria; phylum Actinomycetota; class Acidimicrobiia; order Acidimicrobiales; family SZUA-35; genus CALEWY01. The sequence goes on from CALLGK010000252.1 coordinate 2,708, forward strand.
CGACACATCGAAGTGGGCGATGAAGAACCCATCGGTTTGGCTTCGCAACACCACAACCCGGACATCGTCGTCGACCGTGGCTGCGGCCGCGAACGAGCTGAGGTCGATGAAGAGGTCGCGATCAAAGAGGTTGATCGGCGGGTTGTCGATGGTGGCGACACACACGCCGTCGTCGACAACGACATGCAGTCGCCGAAACTCCATGTCGGCTACCCGTTGGCTGTCCCCTGATGTTGCGTCGGTGTCCCCACTCATGCATCGCAGTCTGTCTCACAGCGACGTGATCGGAAAGCGGGCGAGCGGCATACCCAACTGGGATGCGCAAACTCCGCAGCGCTACGGTTCGGCTGTGAGCAGTTCGAGCCCCGTCCTTCACACCGTCACCGTTCGCGACGACCCAGCTGGGTGGGAGCAGGCTGGCTTTACGCTGCTGAACGACGCCGATGCAAGCGGCGCCGCAACACAGCGTGTCGATCTCGGTGGAATCTCGGTGGTGTTTGACGCCGATGCGACTGCCCCGATTTCGTGGACGTTCGACGGGATCACGGGAGGCAACGACGGCCTCGTCAACGGCGCACTTGACGGCATCCCGACAACTGCAGCCGCCAATCCTGTCGACGATGAGCAGACCGAGGCCACCAATCCGAACGGCGTGTATCACCTCGACCACGCCGTGATGATCAGCCCGAGCCTCGCCAGAACCGTGCCCGCACTTGAAGCCGCAGGTTTCGAGGTGCGACGCCGACGTGACATCCCCCAGGGCCGCCAACAGGTGTTCTTGTGGGCCGGACCAACCATCATCGAGCTGGTTGGACCCGTCGATGCCGATGAGCACCTCAGCGTCGACGAGCAGCCGTCGAGCCTGTGGGGCTTGGCGATGTCGACTCGAGACATCGACCATGCAGCAGACACGCTCGGCGAGGCCATGGGCCGAGCCAAAGAAGCCGTTCAGCCCGGGCGGCGCATTGCGACGGTGCGGACGAAAGACCTCGGCATCACGCCCACCATTGCGCTGCTCACTCCACACACGGCCTAAACCTCTACCCTGAGATCGCTGTGCTCGATCATGTTTTCACCGACGCCATTGGCGCCTTGCGCGACGCGCTCGAGTCTGCCCTCCTCGAGCGACAGGCCCTCGAGGAGCGCTTTCACGCCGACATGCTGCTGGGCGACGTCACGTGGGAGACCAGCTATGGCCTGCCCGGCGAAGGCTCGCCACCCCGAGCACAGGTTGATCTCACGCTCGAGTGGCCGACCTGGGCGCAGACCGCCTACCGCACCTGGTATCTCGACGAAGAGTTCACCGAGGGGCCACGCATCGAGATCGAGGTGGTCTTTCGCCTGCAGCGGCTGACCGCTCCACCCGACCCAGCGCTCGTGCTTGCCGTTCTGCCAGACGCCACGCCAACAATCGGCAACGAAGCACTCGAAGGCTCGGGCATCTCGATCGAGACCGGCTATGGATCAGACCTCAGCGTCATGAACCACGCCGTCGAGGTGAGCTACCACGGCTCATACGAACTGTCAGAGGCCACCCTCGAAGACGGGTCGGCCCTCGATCAGCACTTCGCTGCCATCGGCGGTTGGATCACCTCTGGGCTCGTCCGCCTCGGCGATCTTCCGCTCACCTACGAACCAGCGCCAGACGAAAATTACGAATAACGACCGTTTCGCGCACGCACGGTCCTGCGCCAAACGCCCTGGGTGCTGCGGGCCGAAAACCTTTCCCGACCTGGCGTTTCGACGCTTGTTGAGCGAGCGCTGAGGGGTAGGGTGTCGCTTGAGTGGGACAAGATACGAACGTCGCCCAAGGGGCTCGAACCCCTGTTGCCTTGCCGACCCATGGACCAACGCTGGTTCTGGTTGGTTCTGACAACGCGTCCGTGCTCAAAGAGCTCGACGCCATCGCATCCCGCGAGGCAACCACGATCGACGTCCGCACCAACGTGGTCTGGAGCCAGGTCCCTGACGGCCGGCTGTTCCTCGATCTCATCCTGGCTGCCGTTCGCGAGCAGCAGGCCGAGCGGCCGTATGGCGATGTCGAACTCACCGATGTGCGCTTCGGTTTTGCTCCGCCAGACGCCACCATCGACGAGCTTGTTCGCCGGGCCCTGCTGGCTCCCGATCTGCTCGAACTCGAGCGCCTCGTCGAGGCATCGCAGCTCATCGATCATCCGCCAGCATTCGAGATCCGCTTTCAGCCCATCGTGAATCTCAGCTCGCACGCCGTGCTTGGCTTCGAGAGCCTCATTCGAGCAGACGCCGACGGCCAGTCGCTCACCGCTGACGAACTCATCCGCCGAGCCACCGAGAGCAACTGGCTCCCCGAACTCGACAATCTCGGCCGCACGCTGGCCCTTCGAGGAATCGGCCCTTGGCTCGGCCAGGGTTTGCTGTTCCTCAACATGATGGCGCCCAACGGCCGCTTCGACCTCGACGCAATCGCGGCAACGGCCGCAGCCGCTGAGGCCGCTGGCATCGATGCCGACCAGATCGTTCTCGAAGCAACAGAACGCAACCGGTACGCCTCGCTCGATGACGTCGCTGACCAGATCGAACAGATCCGGGCGATGGGCATGCGTATCGCCGTCGACGACGTCGGCGACGGCTTCTCATCGTTGTCTGTTATTGCTGCGTTCAAGCCAGATGTGGTCAAGCTGTCTGGCAACCTCACCCGCGGCCTTCCCGGCACCGAAGCCGAATCGGTTATCAAGGCCGTTGTGCAGATGTCGCACGCCATGGGCTCCTGGGTTGTGGCCGAAAACATCGAGACGATGCAGCAGGCCGATCAGGTCAGAGCGCTCGGCGTCGACTGGGGTCAGGGCCACTTTTTCGGCTCCCCCATTCAGCGCACGCCCGGCAGCCTCGAATCTGCCGATCACTGAGCAGGACTGCTCAGCGCTGAGCATGCGTGCTTAGCCCAACTTGAGCATTTGGGTTGTTTCGCCCGTAAGGGGTGAGGCGCGGGGTCCTACTGAGCGATGACGCCTCGTCGGTACTCATGGGAGTGCGCCACCAGCGGCGGTGGCTTACGTCCATTCGGAGACAGGCACACATGCGCTCAGACTCATCACTCCACAAGCTCTTGCGACCAACCGCAGCCCTCGCCATCGCGGCGAGCGTTCTTGGTGTCGCAGGAGCCCCGGCAAGCGCCGAAGGACCATGCGGTACTCCGCTGTTCTCGGGCGACACGACACGAATTGGCAATCAGGTATTCCTCGATGCCAACGACGATGGCGTGTTTGGGGCCGGCGAAACCGGCCTGGCCAACGTCGACGTTGGCCTCTGGCTCGACGTTGACGGCGACGGAGTGTTTGAACCAGGCGCAGACGACGGTGCGCCGGTTTGCTCGACCAGCACCAACGCCCAGGGCCAGTACTGGTTCACCGATGTCGCCTCCGGCAGCTACTTCGTTGCGGTCACCGGCGGTGTCCCTGCCGATCACGCATCATCAACCGCAACCCATGCTGACCAAGTCGTGGACAACAACGACAATGGTGCGCCCGCCGCTGGCATGCTCAGCGTCGCTGGCCCGCTCTCGCTCGATTCCGCTGACGATCAGCCCCGCAACGAGGCCGGACCTGGCCTTGAAGCTGGCGCCGATGAAGCAACAGCCAACACCATCAACGGCCGCACCGCAGACGGAAACTCGAACCTCACGTTCGACTTCGGCTTTGCCCCCGTCGTGACCACACCAACGTGTGCAAGCGTCGGCAACCGGATCTGGAACGACGTCGATGGCAACGGCTACGACGACGGCGAGGCCGGCATCAACGGTGTCACCGTTGAGCTCTTCGCCGCCGATGCAGACGGCAACCCCACCGGCACGGCACTCGACTCGACCGTCACCACCGGAGGCGGCTACTACCAGTTCAGCTGTGTTGACCCCGGCACGTACGTCGTAGTTGTCCCAGCCTCCAACTTCGCAGACAACGGCCCCCTCGCAGGCCTTGAGTCAACAGCCGACAACGCTGACGCCGACACTGCCGACCTCGTAGACGACGGCGTCAATCCTGCCGTTGCTGGCGGCGACGTCATGAGCAGCCCCGTCGCTCTTGCTCCTCTCACGGCACCAACGGGCGAGACCGACAAGCCAGCCGTCGATGGCATCGACTTCGATGCCCCGGCTGACGACAGCTCAGACACCACCGTCGACTTTGGTTTCGTTGAAACCGTCGTGGCTCCGGCCTCAGTCGGCGACAAGGTCTGGATGGACACCAACGACAACGGTGTGCAGGACGACGGTGAACCCGGCGTCGCAAACGTCATGGTCAACCTCCTCGACGCAGACGACAACTTCCTCGACTCGACCAAGACTGATGCCGACGGCATGTACATCTTCGACGAGCTTGCTCCCGGCACCTACGGCATCTGCTTCGACGTGAGCACCCTGCCAGACGGAAAGATCGTGACCACGATCAACTCGGGCGACAACGACGCCGCCGACTCTGATGCTGGCGAGAAGGGCTGCACAGAAGCCGTGACGCTCGCTGAAGGCGAAGCCAACATGACCATCGACCTCGGCATCGTTGATGAGCCAGTCGTCGTTGTGGAACCAACGCCCACCGCTTCGGTTGGCGACAAGGTGTGGATCGATGCCAACAACAACGGCATCCAAGACGCCGGTGAGGCTCCCGTCGCCGACGTGACCGTGCAGCTTCGTCACGAAGACGGCACGATCCTCGACACCACCGTGACGGACGCAGACGGCATGTACAGCTTCGATGAGCTCGAGCCAGGCGACTACCAGGTGTGCTTCGACATGCGGACCCTCCCGGCCGGCATGATCGAGACCGACGCCAACCAAGGTGGCGCAGACGACGCAGACTCCGACGCTGACGCAGACGGCTGCACACCAATGACCACGCTTGATCCGGGTGAGGACGACACGTCCATCGACCTCGGCATCCGTGTGGCCAGCACCGACCTTGGCATCATCAAGACCGGTGCCGTCGACGGCGCAACCCAGGTTTGGACCATCACGGTCACCAACCTCGGTCCAGACCGCAACCCCGGCGGCATCACGATCACCGACACGCTCCCTGCTGGACTCACCTATGAGCTCGGCACCGGTGGCGGCTTCACCTGCAACGCTGCAGGTCAGATCATCACCTGCACCCGGGCTGCCGACCTCGATGTCGACGAGAGCGCCGTGCTCACGGTGCGGACCAAGACCAACAGTGCTGCCGGCTGCTCAGTCGTCAACGCCGTGACCGTCTCCAGCGCCGCAACCGACACCGTGGTCACCAACAACTCGGCCAGCTCACAGCTGACGGTCCCCTGTGCGTCACCGGCAACGCTGACCCAGACCCCGACGCCAACCAGCACGCCACGGTCAAACCTCCCCGTCACGGGTGGCTCAACGGGCGGTCCTCTGCTCGTCGGAGCACTGCTTCTGGCCGGAACCGGCTGGCGCCTCCTCACCCACGTGCAGCGTGAGCGCCCCGTCTCCATCGAAGAGATGCTCGGCTAGCTGTAACTCCCTCCGGGGGCCGTTTCACGGAGACCGGTAACTCCCTCCGGGGGCCGTTTCACGGAGAGCGGTAGCTCCCTCCGGGGGCCGTTTCACGGAGACGCAAAACCAAAAAGTGAGCCTGGCCGGGGAAAGGGGCGACTCTTTCTCCGGCCAAGCTCGTTTTCGAGGATAGGCCGTCGTGACGACGGTTTGCAGTCAAAGACCACAACGCGTCACATTGCCCAGCGCTACAAACCAGCGAGATCTCGTAGCGACTGCAGCGGGCGCGGTCCGACGTGAGAGATCACCTCGGCCGCAGCCAGCGATCCAAGACGGCCACATTCGGCAAGGTCGTAGCCCTGCGACAACCCGAAGAGCACGCCGGCGGCGTACTGGTCGCCCGCACCCGTCGTGTCGACAACAGGAGCGATCTCTTCGGCCTCGATCTCGATGCGCTCGGTTGGGGTCACAAGCACCGAGCCCTTCTTGCCAACGGTCACGCAGGCCAGCTCGACATCTTGACGAACAGCTTCGATGGCCTCGTCGAGATCGTCGATTTCATAGAGACCGCGGAGCTCTTGGCGGTTTGCGAACAAGATGTCGACCGGGCCAGCAACAAGCTCACGGAACTCGTCGCGGTGCCGCTCGACGCAGAACAGATCAGACAGCGTGAGCGCGGTTCGCCTGCCGGCATCGCTGGCAATCGAAAGCGCCTTGCGGATTGCCGCCTTGGCAGAGTCGACATCCCACAGGTAGCCCTCACAGAACAGCAGCTGGCCAGACTCGACGGTGGCCGGCTCGATGTCGTCGGGCTCCAGCAGTGACGAGATGCCGAGGAAGGTGCTCATCGTGCGCTGCGCATCGGGAGTTACCAGGATGAGGCAGCGAGCCGTCGCTGGTCCGCTTGTGGCCCGGGCGACGTCGAAGTTGACGCCGATCGCACGCATGTCGTTGGCGAACACTTCACCGAGCTCATCGTCGAACACCTTGCCGATGTACGACGAGGTTCCGCCGAAGCTGGCCACCCCGGCCATCGTGTTGGCTGCCGACCCACCGGACGCCTCGAGGCCCTCGCCCATCAGGGCATACAGCTCATGGGCCCGATCCTCATCGATCAGGGTCATGGAGTTCTTCGTGAGTCCTTGTGAATCAACGAAGTCATCACCCGTTTGTTTGATGACATCAACGATGGCATTGCCGACGCCGACAACGTCGACGCTTGGGGTTCCGGCTTGGTCTTGTTGAGGGATGGCCACAGCCCGCTCTCCTTCGAGTGCTCAACGGCGTGCCTCTTCGATGAGGCAACCGCCGAGGGACGGTACCCTCCGTGAGTGATGACTGCGTCACTGGATCCCTATCGATTGCCCGCCTCAGTGGTCCCGGAGAGCTATCAGCTCCACCTTGAACCGCTGTTCGAAACCGAGTCGTTCCGCGGTTCGGTCACCATTGCCGCCACTGCGGCAGAGGCCGTCGACGAAATCCTCCTGAACAGTGACGAGCTTGAGATTGGCGCCGTCTCGGTCAACGGAGCGACGGCCAGCTTCCGCCTCGAGCCAGACGACGAGCGCCTGGCCATCGAACATCGTGTCGAGGCCGGTCCTGTCGAGATTTCGATCGAGTTCAGTGGCACATTCAACGATCAACTCGTTGGCTTCTACCTGAGCCGATTCAGCGTCGACGGTGAAGACCACCAGCTGGCCACAACCCAGTTTGAGGCCACGCACGCTCGCAAGTGCTTCCCGTGTTGGGACGAGCCAGGCTTCAAGGCCACGTTCGAGATCCAGATCGTCGTGCCAGAGGGCATGAACGCCGTCGCCAACTCGGCAGAAGTCGGACGGGAAGCGGTCGACAACGGCGAACTCGTGAAGTTCGCCCCCACCATGATCATGTCGACGTACCTCGTCGCCTTTGTGATTGGCCCGCTCGAAATCACCGAGGTCGTCGACGTCGACGGTGTGCCGCTTCGCATCGTGCACCCGCCAGGAGGCGGTGGTGTCGACGGCGCCCTCACCGAGTTCGGCCTTGAGTGCGGGGCCTTTGGCCTTCGCTACTTCAGCGAGTACTTCGGCATCCCCTATCCGGGCGACAAGGTCGATCTCGTCGCGATCCCCGACTTCGCCTTCGGCGCCATGGAAAACCTGGGCTGCATCACCTTCCGCGAGACCCTGCTGCTCATCGACCCAACGTCGGCCACCCAGGCCGAGCTGCAGCGGGCCGCCGATGTGATCTTCCACGAGCTCGCTCACATGTGGTTCGGCGACCTCGTCACGATGACCTGGTGGGAAGGGCTCTGGCTCAACGAGGCCTTCGCCACGTTCATGGAGATGCGCTGCACAGACGCCTTCCGGCCGCACTGGCAACGCTGGACCGACTTCGGTGTCTCGCGAACCGCGGCATTCGACACCGATGCGCTGGCCGCCACTCGACCCATCGAGTTTGAAGTGACCAGCCCAGAAGAGGCCGAAGGGATGTTCGACATCCTCACCTACGAAAAGGGTGCCGCGGTTGTCCGCATGCTCGAGCAGCACCTTGGCGAAGACGCTTTCCGGGCTGGCATTCGCCGCTACATGAACGAAAACGCGTACGGCAACGCCGAAACGACCGACCTGTGGGACGCCATCGAGGCCGAAACCAACGAGCCCGTTCGTCGGATCATGGACTCGTGGATCTACCAGGGTGGCTACCCGCTGGTGAGCGTCGAGATTGCCGACGACCGCCGCTCGGTCACGCTGCGCCAACAGCGCATGAGCTACCTCGGCGGCGACGAGTCGGCTGACCAAACGTGGGCCATTCCGATTCGCTACCGCTGGATGCCAGCCGGCGGCGATCCCCTCACGGCCTCAACGTTGCTCGACAGCGACGAGATGGTGCTCGAACTCGACGGTGAAGCCGAGTGGTTTGTCGCCAATGCCGACGGCGCGAGCTTCATTCGAGTTGCCTACGACGCCGACACGATCGACGAGCTCAGCTTTGTTGCCCACGAGCGACTCAGCGCCATCGAACGCTACGCGTTGATTGACGACGCCTGGTCGGCCGTGAACGCTGGCACCGCCTCAACAATGTCGTTCCTCAGCCTGATCGAAGCGATGACGGCTGAGCACGACCGGTCGGTATGGGCTCGCATGATCAGCGGCCTCGGGTCGCTGCGTCGACTCGTCGACGGCGACGCACTCATTGCCCTGCAAGACATCGCGCACGATGCAATCGCTCCTGCGCTCGCCGGGCTCACCCTCGCTCCTCTCGATGACGATGACGACCGCACCAAGCAGCTACGAGGCGATCTCATTCGTGCGATGGGCCTCATCGCTGCCGACCCGGAGATTCAGGCCGAGGCGCAACGCACGGTGTCTGTGCTCCTCCGTGAACCGGGCACCGTCGACGCATCAGTTGGCGCCGCGGCGGTTGAGATCACGGCCTCGATCGGTGACGACGCAGACGCAGACGACTTCCTGCGTTTGTCAGAAGACGCACCAACGCCGCAGGAACAGATTCGCTACCTCTATGCGCTGGCCGACTTCCCAGACGACCACAACCACCAGAAGGTGCGAGACCGGATTCTCGAGGGCCGTGTGCGGAGCCAAAACGCGCCGTTTTGGCTGCGTCGTTCACTCACCAACCGCGAGAACGGTCGAGCCACATGGGCGTTCATCAAAGACAACTGGGTCCAGATCAACGAACTCCTGCCATCGAGCGGCATTGTCCGCATGCTTGAAGGTGTCTCAACACTGACCCACCCCGGCGACACCGAAGAGATCAACGCCTTCTTCGAGGCGAATCCGGTGCCGCAAGGCGAGAAGACGCTCAGCCAGATTCTCGAACGGCAACGGGTCGCCGCAGCCTTGCGCGAACGCGAGTCGGGCAGGCTCGAACAGTTCTTGGCGCCCTAGCGTCCATCTCGTCCATGATCACGCGGCTGCCGTTTCCTCCATCACCGTTGACCGTCTGGGCTGTCGAGGACACTCGCGCTCAGATCTGCTGGGGTGACCTCCCGGCTGGCCCGGTCACCGTGCGCTCGGAGGCGAGTGCGACAACGCATGATCACGCAGGTGGTCCGGGTTCGATCGTGATCGACGAACTGCCCGCCGGCCGCATCTCGACGGTCGAGATGACATGGGCAGGCGGGTCGCAGCGTCTTGAGGTTGGCACCCTCACTCCCCCTCCTGGCGAGCTGCTGGCCCAGGTGGCCACGGTGTCCGATCTTCACCTCGGAGCCAAGGGCTGGGGCGTGTTTCACACGATGACGCCCGGCCGAGCCGGCCTCTCACTCAGTGAAGAGACGCCGATGCTCACGGCAAGCGCCGCGATCTCCGAAGCCGTTGATTGGGGCGCCGAGCACCTTGTGATCAAAGGCGATGCGGCGCATCATCGGCTTCCCGAGCACTTTGATCTCGTTGGCCAGCTTGTCGATCGATTCCCTGACCTTCCGATGCTGTTGTTGCCCGGCAACCACGACGTCGACAACAAGTCGACGCTGCCGCTGCCAGAGACCGTTGGTGATCGGCAGTTGGCCTACACCACCGGTATCGACACTGCGACCGTGAAGGGCTTGCAGGTGGTGGCGGCCAACGTTGCGGTTGAAGGACGTGGCGACGGGAGCGTCGATGCGATCCGCCAACCGCTGCTCGATCTTGTTCGCGAGTCTGACCGCCCCATCCTGCTGACCACCCACCAGCAGTTTCAGAAGTACTCGTTCATCACCCACTGGCCGCCCGGCGTCAAGGCACCGGGCTCAAACGACATGCTCGCCGACCTCGGCCGAGCCCAACCAAATCTGCTGCTCACGTCTGGCCACACCCACCGCAATCGAGTGCACCGCCGTCATGGTGTCACGCACACCGAGGTTGCTTCGACGCGCGACTGGCCCGGCGTGTGGGCTGGCTACAAGATCTACGAGGGCGGAATGATGCAGACGGTTCGACGCATCGCCGACCCGGAAGCCATGCAGTGGTTTGAGTATTCGAAGAACGCCGTTGGGGGCCTTTGGCAGCGTTGGGCCCCAGGCCGGCTTGCCGACCGGTGTCTTACGGTGCGCTGGAAGTAGCAGCGAGCGACGCCACATCGGCGACTGCGTCGCCTGCGGGCTGGGTCGTCATCGCGTTGGCGGCGTCAGACACGGTGGCGATGGTGGCAGCTTCTTCGCAATCGGCGAGGGTGTGACGAGACATCATCTCGTCGCACATCTCTTTCACCCGCTCACTCGCCGTGGTGGTGCAGAGCGATGGACAGATGGCGTGGAGCAGCGCCGCGCCGCTGGCTGCAGCAAGCCGTCGGCTGAAGCCGAGGGCCACCATGAAGTGTTCGCCGTAGGTCTCGTCGACCGACGACGGGTGTTCGGTGAACCAGCTGCGCATCGATCCTCGTGAAGCCATACGTAAAACAGTAGAGAACTTGGCGCAGAAGTTTCGGCCGAGTTTTCGGCCGTTTCACACAGTATGTGCACGATTGTTCTTCACTTTTACGAAATAGTGCCGTATCGTGCTATTGTGGACTTACTTGATCGACAAATTCTCCAATTGCTTCAGGAGGATGCCTCTGCGTCGGTTCGCGAGATCGCCGATGCGGTCGGATTGTCGCCAACACCGTGTTGGCGACGCATCAGAAACCTCGAAGAACGAGGCGTCATCACCGGCCGGGTTGCCGTGCTCGACCCAAAGTCGCTCAACCTCGCTGTGACAGCCCTCGTGATGATCCGAACGAACGCCCATGGGCGAGATTGGCTCGATCGCTTCACCAGTGGGATCGAGAAGCTCCCAGAGATTGTGGAAGCGTTCAGAACAAGCGGTGAAACCGACTATGTCCTCAAGGTGGTCGTGCCCAGCATCGAGGCCTACGACGAGTTCTACAAGCGCCTCATTGAAGAGGTCGATCTGTACGACGTGCGAACCACGTTTGTGATGGAGGAACTGAAGGCCAGCCGCTCGCTACCGCTCACCTATCTGGAGTGACCGACCGCGGCTCGTGAGAACCGGCAGGTTTAGCGGCGCCGAGGTAGGAATCAGGGGTCAATCGGTGCCAGACTCAGCGGCGGTCGCGCAGTCTTCAGCTTTGCGATCATCCTGGGCAGTTACGAGGAGCACGCGGCATGGCCGATTCAACCAAGAGCCGAGATGAACGCAAAGACGAACCGGAGCGTCGCGGCGCACCGGTTGGCGGTTCACCAGCGGTTGCCGATGACGGCGACGTTGCCTTCGGCGGCATGGTTGGCACCGCCATCGTCACCGCCGTCATCATCTCGATGCTTGCCCTCGGCGGATTCTTCAACGACGGCTCATCAGACAGCGCCAAAAGCGACAAGACCGAAGAGACGGTCGTCGACGACGAAAACGAAGCCGATCACGACGGTGGCGACGAAGAGGCCGAGCCAGAGCCCACAACGACCACCGAAGCCCCAACCACGACCGAGGCCGCAGAAGAAGAACCCGAGCCAGAGCCAGAAGAGGCTGCGTGGGTTGAAGGCAATCTCATGGACGTGGCCGACAAGTCAGGCCAGCTCGACACCCTCGTAGGCATCGTTGGCGCTTCTGGCGCAGGCGCAGTGCTCGAAGCACCGGGCCCGTTCACCGTGTTCGCTCCTTCCGATGAGGCCATCGCCAACATCCCAGAAGGCATCGCTGACGATCCAGCCATCCTCCAGCGAGTGCTGGCGTATCACGTCGTCGCTGGCAACGTTGGCTCGGCCGACTTGGTTGAAGGCGCGGTCACCACACTTGACGGCAGCGACATCAACATCAACCTGAGTGGAGCGGCTCCCACCATCAACGGTGTGAACGTCGTCGAAACCGATCTCACCGCCAACAACGGTGTGATCCACATCATCGACCGCGTGCTCATTCCGCCAGATCTGCAAGCGCAGCTTGGCGGGTCGCTCAACGAGGCTCTCGGCCTTGCTCCGATCAACTTCGAGGTGAACTCAGCCGTGATCACGGCCGACTCCACCGCCGTGCTCGATGGGGCTGCAGAATTCTTGATCGCCAACAACACCGTTGTTGAGATTGCTGGTCACACCGACTCAGACGGCGATCCTGCATTCAACTTGCAGCTCAGCCAAGACCGGGCAGACGCCGTCATGGCCTACCTCACCGATCAGGGTGTGCCGGCCGAAAACATGACGGCCGTTGGCTATGGCGAGGATCAGCCAGTTGCCGAGAACGACACGCCGGAAAACAAGGCCAAGAACCGCCGCATTGAATTCGTCAGTGCTGGTTCCTGACTCCGTCAGTGCTGGTTCCTGACCCCGTCAGTGCTGGTTCCTAGCTAGCTCGCACCCGTCAGGTTGTCCCAAGCAGCCGTGAGACGACGGAGGCCTTCCAACAACACCGGCTCCGGCCGATCAAAGCACAGTCGAATGTGGTCGTCGTAGGCCCCTTCGACTGATGCCGAGATGCCGCTCGCAATCGTGACACCGAAGCGGGCAGCCACCTGTGCCAGCGGTTCAGCCAATGGCGCGCCGAGGTCGACCCACAACGACAGCCCGCCTTCAGGCGACTGCACGTTCCAACTTGGCACCGACGCCGCAAGCGTCTCTTCGGCCAGGCTTGCCCGCTTCATCAGCGTGGCCTGGCGCACCCGAGCCACCTCATCAAAGCTGGCCAACACACCGGCTGCGATCACTTGCGACGGGATCGAGCTACCAAGGTCGGCCGACAGTCGGGCCCGAACGAGGCGCTCCATCACGTTGTTCGGTGCTCGCATCCAGCCGATGCGCAAGCCGCCCCAGCCGAGCTTCGAGATACTTCCGATTGCGATCACCGTGGCCACACGAGTGCGAGCCGCGATAGGCGATGGCTGCGATCCGTCGTAGCGAAGGTCGGCCAACACCATGTCTTCAACGACCGTGAGGTCGAGCTCGTCACAGGCTCGGGCGAGCGCTCTGAACTCCCAGTCTTCGGCCACCAACCCGGTTGGGTTGTGCACCGAGGTCTGCAGGTAGGCGAGGCGGATGTCGTGCGTTGCCACGAGTGATCGCAGTCCACTGATGTCGATACCGCCGTTGACGCGGGGCAAACCGATGGCATTGAGGCCCTTGCTCGACAGCAAATCGATCATGCCCGGATACGTCGGTTCATCGACCAGGATCAGATCGTCACGATCGCTCAGCAGCGAGAACGCCAGCGACAGCCCGTGTTGAGCGCCGTTGGTGATCAGCACCTCTTCGAGTGTGCTCGGCAATCCGCCAATCGTGAGCCGCTCAGCCACGGCGTCGCGCAGGGCGGGCAGACCCTCGGGGGTGTAGCCATGGCGAGGCCCGGCTTTCAGCAGACCTTCGAGGTCGACGTCGATCGCTGGCAGGGCATCTCCGTCTTCTGGTGTTGACGCCGCAAGGTCGATGGTTCCCGAACCGTCTGGGCTCGTGCCCTTCAAGATGCCGGGGAGGATCGTGGCCCCCGGCATCTCAGCCCGGGGTGAGCCAACCACCCGTGTGCCGCTCCCCTGGCGGGATTCAAGCAGCCCCCGAGTCTTCAAATCGTTGAGCGCGGTGGTGACCGTCGAGCGGCTCACGGCTAGAGATCGGGCCAAGCCTCGCTCGGCTGGAAGCGTGGAACCGGCCGGCAGAATCCCGCTTTCTGCGGCTCTGGCAATGGCATCGGAAAGCCGTTGATGAAGCGGGCCCGCGCCGAACGCAGACCAATCTCCGAGCATGTTCATCAATGCGTTGGTCCCGACGCGATCTGTCACCTCCACAAGTAAACACGCCAATCCCGAGCCGTGAAGAGCCAATTTGCATGAGTTGGCCCGTGACCGGGCCAATGTGGGTCGTCACGCTCGAAGCCATGACCACGCCAAGCCAATCCATGCCGCTCGACATTCCTCATGACGATCGCTTCCCGGCGTCGATCATTCGCGAGTTCCTCAAGGACGGCCGCCGGGCCGACCTCATCTCGCTGGCCGGCGGGCTACCGGCAAGCGAACTCATGCCAACAGAACGCATCGCATCGGCCTTCCAGCGGATCGTGCAAGCAGCGGGCGCTGCGTCTCTGCAGTACGGAGAGTCGGGCGGTGAGCCGCACCTTCTCAAGGTCTTGTCTGACCTCTCAGGCGCAGATTCCAAGCGGATGCTCATCACCAACGGTTCACAGCAGGCACTGAGCCTGTGCCTTGCCGCCCTCCACCCAAACCACGCCAACGGAAGCGCTGGACCTATTGCCGCAATGGAGGACCCTGGCTATCTGGGCGCACTGCAGCTGTTACGGGTGCACAACTACGACGTCGAGCCGATTCCTGTTGATGAGCACGGCATGAACGTCGACGTGTTGGCCGAGCGTCTCGGAGCGGGATTGCAGATCACCGTCTGTTACGTGAACCCGACGTTTCAAAATCCGACCGGCGCCACGTTGTCGCCAGAACGAGGTGAGAAGCTGCTTGATCTGGCCGAGCACTACGGCTTTGCCGTCATTGCCGACGATCCGTATCGAGAGCTATATCTCAACGAGAACGCGGCCCCGACTGCGCTTCGAACCTCGTCACACCTGATTCAGTTGGGTTCGATGTCGAAGACCCTGGCCCCTGGGCTTCGGCTCGGCTGGTTGACCGCCGAGCCCGAGCTGGTCGACAGGATTGAGCGAGCGAAACAGTCGTTCGACCTGCACACCAACACCACGGCTCAGCTGGCTGCGGCCGATCTTCTGGATGATCGAGAGTGGTGGCACGCTCATCTCGAGGGACTGCGGACCGGCTATCGACAGCGACGAGACGCCCTAGTCGATGCGCTTCACAGCGAGCTGCCGTACGCCACATTCGTGGCACCCAAAGGCGGCTTCTTTGTGTGGCTGGAACTGCCAACCCGTCTCGACGGCACCCCGCATCGAGCCGCCGACGTGCTCACGACCGCACTGGCACCGAACTCGAAGGCAGCGGTTGGGTTTGTGCCTGGCGTCGCCTTCGCCGCCGATGGATCGGCAGGCTCAGGGGCGCACAAGAGCTTCCTCCGTCTCAGCTATTCACATGCCGCTCCCGAACAGTTCGGCGAGGGCATCGCGAGACTCCGACAGGCACTCAAAGCAACGAAGTGACCGTGCTCAGTTGAAGAGGCCGGTCTGACCGAGCTGCGGGTCGATCTCGGAGCTTGCTTGCCGCTCGGGAGCGACCTCGCCCGTTGCGGTTGCTTCTTCGATGTGGTCGAGCCGGAAGGTGCGATGGTCATCGCGTAGACGGCACCACGCAATCACGTGCCAGGCTCGATCCCGGGTGACCAAGCCGATCGGCTCGATCTCTCGTTCGCTAATGGTGCCGTCGTCTCGGCGGTAGCGAATAGTGACGACGCTGTGGGCTCCGACGGCGTCTTGAATCACCGAGGCGGGCGACAGCTCGTCGGCAGCCTGAATGTCGTGCACCTGCACGCTCAGCCGTCTGGCCGCTGCCGCATCAACCGCCGACATCGCGCCGAGCACTTTGCGACGGGCCGTGAGGTTCGCTTCGGCGAATCGACCACCCGTGTTTCTGGCGAGCGCCACAACAACGGCGGTTGCCTCAGAGGCATTGAGATGCACGGGAGGGAGCGTGTGGTGCAGGTCGATTGAGTAGCCACCCTGTCGACCCTCGGGGGCCACGATCGGCACGCCGGCTTCTCGCAGCGAAGACAGGTCTCGCTCGATCGTGCGGGCCGTCACCTCGAACTGCTCGGCAAGCTCCTTGCTCGTGAGGCGTTCAGGAGCGGCGAGGCGCAACGCCTCCATCACAGACTGCAGTCGATCGGCCCGGTTCACGGCACCAGTGTGGCTGCTACGAGGCGTAGCTGCGAGTGTGGGCGTTCACGACCGGCAGCGTGACGATCACGGTGCCACCGTTGCCGGCCACAATCTCGACAGAACCACCATGCGCCTGCACGAGGGTCTGGGTGATGGCGAGTCCAAGGCCTGCGCCACCGTGAGACGACCGTGCGGCATCGGCTTGGCTGAATCGGTCGAAGGCTCTTGGCACGAAGTCGTCCTCGAACCCCGGCCCGTCGTCGACGATGCGCACCTTGGCCTCTGACGTGTTGGCCACCAGTTCGACCACGACGGTCGACTCGGCGAAGCGAGTTGCGTTGTCGAGCAGGTTGCGGAGGATTCGGCCGAGCGCCGTGTCGTCTCCCGAGATGACGACGGGGCCGGTGAGTGCGGTTTGGATCTCGACGTTGCGATCAAGGGCGGCTGGCCCAACGGCTTCGAGGGCTTCGTCGATGAGCTCGGCGAGGTCGAGGTTTTCGCTCGACAGTTCGAGGCTGCCGCTGTCGGCCCGAGCAAGCAGGAAGAGGTCTTCCACCAAGCGCTCAAGAGCCACCACGTTGCGCCTCATTGATGACACTTGGGCCGGGCCATCAACGAGTCCGTCTTCGAGCGCATCGACCGAGACCAGCAGCGAGGCAAGAGGCGTGCGCAGATCGTGGCTGAGGGCCGACACAACAGCACGGCGCTCGTCTTCGGCGGCCGCTCGTTCTGCCTCGGCACGGGCCAAGGTCCGTCCGAGCGCATCGACCTGCGCGGCGAGTTCGCCAACCTCGTCATTGCGGTCGATGTCGGTGCGAGCACCGCGCTCGCCCCTGGCAATCCGGTCGACGGTTCCGGCAATGCGGTCGAGGTCGCGGGCCAGCGGGCGGGCCATGCGCCAGCCAACGATGATGGAGGCCACGCCGGTAAAGACGGCGACGGCCATCACAAACCCGATGTCGTGGCCAGAGAGGGTCATGGCCCCGCTGCCGATCAGGCTCCCGACAATGGCGAGTACCGGGCCGATGAGTGCCAGAACGGGAACGGCGCGGCGCAGGCTAAGACGGCCCAGCAGCGTCGGACCGGTGAGGGCAGCAGCAATGGAGATGACACCGACGAGCACGATGAACAGCCCGATCGACTGTTCGTCGTCCATCATCTCGGCGCCAAAGAGGCCCAGTGTCGGCAGAACGTGCATCAGGAGTTTCTATTCGTCGAATCGGTAGCCAACGCCATACACGGTGACGAGATGGCGAGGGTTGGCCGGATCGGCTTCGAGCTTGCGACGCAAGCGCCGCACGTGCACCGTCACCGTGCCTGGGTCTTGCCAGTCGGGGCTCGATCCCCACACGTCGCGCAGCAAATCAGCCCTGCTGAGCACTTCGCCGGGGGTTGAGGCGAGGCGCACCAGCAGGTCGAACTCCTTGGGCGGCAGCTCGATGTCTTGGCCGTCGCGGGTGAGACGCCGGCCAACAATGTCGATCTCGAGACCCGCGACCGACAGGGTCTGTGGTCCGGAGGTCTTGGCTCGGCGAAGCACGGCCCGCACCCGGGCGGCAACCTCACGAGGCGAGGCCGGCTTCGCCAAGTAATCGTCGGCGCCGAGCTCAAGCCCGGCGACTCGTTCTGACTCTCGTCCCTTGGCGCTCAAGACGATCACTGGCACGTCGTCACCAGACTCACGAAGACGACGCAGCACACTCAGACCATCGACGCCAGGAATCATGAGGTCGAGCACCACGAGGTCGGCTCGCTGGTTGGCGAGCTGGGCCAGCGCCTCTGTGCCGTCGGCAGCAGTGCGAACCGAGTAGCCGTCTCGTTCGAGGTAGGTGGCAACGATCTCACGCACCTGCGGCTCGTCGTCGACGACGAGCACGTCTGGAGGTGGCATGAAGGAAGAGCCTGCGGCGGCGTCGTTGGTCACGAGTGAGTCCTGGAGAGACGGAGACATACCTGCATCAACCAACAAGACCACGCAGAACGTCCCGTGACCATGAACTGAGCGGTCTTGTTCATGAGTTCTTCAGATGGCGATGCACCAGCGGCCACACCACTGTTTTGCTGTCAAGACAGACGTCTCGCCCGGCCATCCAGCTGTTGATGTCGTCAACCAAGATGCGGTCAAGGGCCACAACTTCACCGTCAGGACACGTCAATTCGGCATCGGTTCTGGCGAGGTAGACACGACCGACAACCGCCCCGTCTTCCGAGTCGTAGGTCATCGGGCCTACGGCTGTCAGTTCAACGTCGGTGAGGCCGGCTTCTTCCGCCAGTTCACGATTGGCGGCGTCGTCCCATGCTTCGCCGGGATCACAGAGCCCACCAAACGACAGGTCCCACCAGCTTGGGTACACGTCTTTCCAGTCGGCTCGTTGGTGCACGACCACCTCGTTGCGCCTGTTGATGACCAGCACGTAGGTGCAGCGATGTCGAAGTCGTTTGGCTCGCACCTCGGCCCGAGTAACGATGCGCAGCACGCGGCCGTCGGCATCGACCTCTTCAACGAGTTCGTGTTCAGCGCCCACTAGCCACCGAGTGTGTCGCGCATCTCGGCCATGTCGGCATCGGATTCAAGCAACATGCGGGCCTGCATCGATTGCCGGGGTCGGTTCCACGTAAGGGCGCCGGTGGGAGCCCCGTGTGCATCGCTGTAGATCTGCACGAACCGCTGCTCGTCGAGCGAACCCTGCACGATCTCGAACTGCTCGCCCGGCATGCCCGAAAGCTGGATCTTGCGATCGAACTGGTCAGACCAGAACGATGGAATCGGAGCGTATGGGTCGACCGCTTCACCGGCCCATGAGGCAAGCAAGCGCTTCGCTCCATAGCTGCCCTGGTCGACCGCGTTATCCCACTGCTCAACCCTCATCAGGCCGTAGCGAGGGTGGTCCCACCGGGCCACGTCACCTACGGCAACCACATCGGAACCGGCAAGACACGTGGCGTCGCACACAATGCCGTTGTCGATCGTGAGGCCAGAGTCTTCTGCCCACTCAGTGTTGGGGATGACGCCGATGCCAACCACCACAACGTCGGCCTCGATCGTTGTTCCATCGTCGAGCACGACACCACTCACCCGATCGTCTCCGACCAGGCTTGCGACGCCAACGCCTAGGCGCACATCGACGCCGTGCCCCCGATGAAGGTCAACGATCGCCATGCCAGCGTCGCGGTCGAGCACCCGTTGCAGCGGCGAGTCCTGCGCCTCGATCATCGTGACCTCAAGCCCGGCCTCGCGAGCCGTCGCTGCCACCTCGGCACCAATGAATCCGGCGCCGATCACCACCACCCTCGACGGCGTCGCGTCGAAGGCGGCTCGGATCGCATCGGCGTCGTCGACCGTGCGCAGTTCGAACACACCGGCCAAATCAACGCCCGGTAGACGACGGGCTCGAGCACCGGTGGCGATGATCAACCCGTCGTAGTTGATGGTGTGCGGCTCAGCAGTAGCACCCGAACCGGCGCCAGCCTCGGCCGGAGCAACGTGGAGCGTGTGAGCCTCAACATCGAGCCCTGTCGCCCGCAGCCCAAGCCGCAGGTCAACGTTGAGCTCGTCTGGGTCCGCCATCGAACGAAGGCGAAGCGAGTCGTAGTCGGTCTCACCAGCCAGGTACTTCTTCGAAAGCGGTGGACGGTTGTATGGCGGGTGCGGTTCGTCGCCGATGAGTTCGACGACCCCTTCGAATCCCTGTCGTCGCAGCGTTTGGGCTGCTTGCGCCCCGGCAAGGGACGCGCCAACAACAACGATTCGGCGCTCGCTCACCGAGCGTCAGTCTTCGAGCGTGATGGCTTGCTTGGGGCAGCGCTCAGCGGCCTCTCGCACCTTGTCGTGAAGCTCAGCACCGGGGTTCTCGTTGAGGACGTAGAGGAAGTCGTCGTCGCGCACCTCAAACACCTCGGGAGCGGCGGCCATGCAAATGGCGTTGCTCTCACACAGATCAAAATCAACTGTCACCTTCATAGGGACATCCTCTCACAAATGCGGTCGTTGGGGTCAGAAGCGGGTGTAGCCACCGTCGAGGACAACCTCGTCACCGGTGTGGAACTGCTGGGTTGGGTCGGCGAGAAACGCACCAACGGCTCGGAAGTCCTCCGGAACGCCCCAGCGACGAATAGGGGTTCGCTTCGTGGTGTTTTCCAAGAACTTCTCGTTGCCTCGTCCGGCCTCGGTGAGCTCTGTTTCTGTCCAGCCTGGAATCACGGAGTTGGCACGAATGCCGTAGCGAGCGAACTCGACGGCCAAGCCACGAACCATGGCCAGCATGGCTGCCTTCGACGCTGCATATGGCTGAGCGCCTGGAGCGCCGTGAATCGCCGAGGTGGATGACACGCCGACAAGCGAGCCGCCCTCGCCCCGCTCCACCATGTGACGGGCCGCTTCTCGGAACGTGTAGAACGCGCCGTCGAGATTGACGCTGAGGCAGGCTCGCCAGGTCTCGGCTGTCTGTTCGAGGAACGGTCCCCCGCCGCTCACGCCTGCGTTCGCAAAAGCGGCGTCGACACGACCAAAGCGATCGATGGCCGCGGCCATCGACGTGACCACCTGCTCTTCGTCGCTGACGTCGACACGGGCCGCCAGCACATCGGCCCCAAGCTCACGAAGTTTGGCCTCGGCCGCGTCGAGCTTGGTCTGGTTTGTCCCCCAGATCACCAACGATGCGCCAGCCATGGCACAGCCTTCAGCCATACCGAGGCCGATGCCACCATTGCCTCCGGTGACAAGGACGACACGCTCACTCAGATCAATCATGCGCTCAGCATGCCAGCTGGTGCCGCTTCGCGACGAAGCGGCACCAGCCACCACACGGGGGTTCGTCGTCTACAGAAACTCTGCAGCCAGTTCGAGGACTTCTTCCTCGTTGAAGGCGCCGGCCCAACCAACAATCGGCTGACCAGTTGGGTCGAGCAAGATGGCGGTGGGTTGACCCCGCACGCCGTAGTAGGCCCAGCTATCGAAGCCCTCGTCCCAGATCATCAGGAACGACTCGGTACCGGTTGAACTCTGGAACTCTTGAGCGAACTCGAACGAGTCTTGCGCTCCCATTCCGACAACCCTGACTTCATCTCCGTGGTCTCGAGCAAACTGCTCGACAGCGGGACCCTCCCGCCGGCAGGAGGGTCAATGCGGTGCGAAGAACCACAGGAGCACGGCGGTGTCGCCACCTCCGAGTTCTTCAGCGAGGTTGACCGTCGCACCATCGGTGATCGAAAGAACGTCGACGT
>CALLGK010000253.1 GCA_938009905.1 uncultured Acidimicrobiales bacterium
GCAGGCGGGGGAAGATACGATCAACGTCATGACAACCCCTGGATTGCCCGTCGCCGATGGCGGCGCCCCGAGCGGCTTCGGTTTCGACATCTACCAGCAGCTCCTCAGCTCACGAATCGTGTTTCTCGGCCAGCAGGTCGACGACACCATCTCGAACGCGATCGCTGCCCAGATGCTGTATCTGGCCGGTCAAGATCCAGACAAAGACATCTGGCTCTACATCAACTCACCGGGCGGTTCTGTCACCGCCGGCATGGCCATCTACGACACCATGCAATTCGTCAAGCCAGACGTCGCCACTGTGTGTCTTGGCCTCGGTGCCTCGATGGGCCAGTTCCTGCTCACCGCCGGTGCGCCAGGCAAGCGTTTCGCTCTGCCCCACGCTCGCATCCTCATGCATCAGCCAAGCGCTGGCGTGCAAGGTCAGGCCACCGACATCGCCATTCAGGCCGAGAACCTCATCAAGATCAAGCGCGAGATGGCTGAGCTCATCGCCGAGCACTCCGGCCAAGACGTCGAAACGATCATCGCCGACTCCGACCGAGACAAGTGGTTCTCAGCCCAAGAGGCATGCGACTACGGCCTCTTCGACAAGGTCATTCAGCGCGCTGGCGAGCTCAGCGGCGAAGAAGAGTAACTAGCTCTCTCGGCTCGTCCACGCCTCGTGGGCGAGCTGACGAAGCTCGGTGATGGCAGCGGCTTTGCCGTCTGCATGCTTGAACATCCACGATCCGCTGATCAGCACGTTGGCGCCCGCCGCGGCTGCTCCGCTGACCGTGGCCGAGCTGATGCCGCCGTCGACTTCGAGGTCGATCCAATGATCGGCCTGATCGAGCAGCAAGCGGGTTTCGCGAATCTTTGGCTCCATGGTCGAGATGTAGGCCTGGCCACCAAAGCCGGGGTTCACGGTCATCACCAGCACCATGTCGAGCAGATCGGTTACGTGCGCAATGGTGTCGACGGGCGTGTGCGGATTGAGGGCAACGGCGGGCGACGCACCAAGCTCTTTGATCATGGCGAGGGTGCGGTGCAGGTGCAGGCAGGCTTCGGCGTGCACGATGATGATCTCGCAGCCGGCCTCAATGAAGTTGGGAATCAGATGATCTGGTTGTTCGATCATGAGGTGGGCTTCGAACGGAACCGAAACGGCCGAGCGGCACGACGCAATCACGTCGTGGCCAAAGGTGAGGTTCGGGACGAACCGTCCGTCCATCACGTCCCATTGGATGCGATCGACACCGGCCTGTTCGAGTTCGACGCATTCGTCGCCCAGGCGAGCGAAGTCAGCGGGAAGCACCGAGGGTGCGATCTTGATCGACGGAGTTTGAGATGCGGAGGTCACGGCCGCCCATGATGCCAGAGCACGACGATCATGCCGCCAACGAATCCACAGAACCAGATTCCGTCGAGCCCCAGGCCGAGCTAGCGATCGATCGAATCGCCACCGGCGGAGCGGGTGTTGGTCGACTCGATGACGGTCGCGTCGCGTTTGTTGGTGGAGCCCTGCCAGGCGAGACCGTTCACTTCACGATCGACCGGGAACGCAAGCGCCACGTCGAGGCAACAGCCGTCAACATCGTGACCGCTTCGGCGGCGCGACAAGACGCGCCATGTGCACACGTTGCCGATGGGTGCGGTGGCTGCGACTGGCAGCACGTCACCCCAAGTGCCGCTCGCAATCTTCGACGCGATGTCGTGGTTGATTGTCTGGAACGCATCGGTCGAATCGAGAACCCACCCGTCACGATCGGACCAGAACTCGGTGCCGATCACTACCGCACCATCGTGCGAGCCGCGGTTGTTGATGGCCGACCGGGTTTCCGGATGGCCGGAGCGCACGATGTGGTCAAGGTGGACTCGTGCCTAGTCGCGCATCCGCTCGCCGAAGAGCTCCTCACCGAAGGTCGTTACCCCGGCGCCACCGAGATCTCGATCAAGGTTGGCGCCCGCACAGGCGAGCGTCTCGTGGCTGTCGACACCACCCAGGCCTGCTCGGTGCCGGAAGACGTCACCGTCGTTGGTCCAGGGGCCGACGGCGTCATGCACGAAAACATTCACGGCCAGCGCCTTCAGATCTCTGCCCGTTCGTTCTTCCAGTGTCGACCGGACGGCGCTGAGGTGCTCGTCGACCTCGTGCGCGCTGCCGCTGGCGACCACCTCGCAAGCGGACCCAAGCAAATTGTTGACGCCTACGGAGGGGTTGGGCTCTTTGGCGCCACCCTGGGTCGAGGGCATCGAGTCACGTCAATCGAGGCGTCGACGTCTTCGAGTGCCGACGCCACCGTCAACCTGCGTGAGGCTGGCGTTGCTACGCCCCACATCGTGAAGAGCACGGTCGAATCGTGGACGCCAGAACCAGCCGATCTCGTGATCGCCGACCCGTCACGCAAAGGACTCGGAGCGCCGGCCGTCGAGGTGCTTGCCGCTACTGGTGCCCCTCGGTTCGTCCTGGTGAGTTGCGACCCCGGCGCGCTCGGTCGCGATGCAAAGCTGTTGCTCGACGCGGGTTACAGCCTCGACTCAGTCACGACCGTCGACCTCTTCGGCTACACCGCACATGTCGAGGCGGTCAGCGTCTTCAGTTATCGAGATTCGAGATGACCTCGGCCACACAGGCTGCGACCCGGCGAAAGAGATCGAGTTCGTCTGCCGTAGCGGGCTCCGCAGTGTTGCGGACGATTTCGACGTATCCGACGATGTCGTCGTTGTCGTCGATCGCAGCTGTGGTTGCCACGCTCGGCCAGCGAAGTTCGTCGACATCAATCGTTGCTTCCCATTCGGTTGACGCAACGACATCGTGCTCGAAGACGGTGTGCCGGGCTTGAGCGGCTCTTGCGAGTGACGGGGCAACTTGGTCGAGCAGTTCGGCTGGGGCTCCGCCCAAGCGGCTGGTGAATGAGTTGGGAATCGACTCGCTCGCCACGGTCTGCAGAACGCCGTCCTCGATCACGTGGATCAGGGCCTGCGCACCATCGAATCGCACCTCAACTGCAGCAAGAATCGCCTTCATGGCAGCATGGATTCCCACGGTGGGATCTGTTTTTGCGTCTTCGATAGCCGCCATCAGGTCGGCCCAGTCGTCTTGGCGAGCGAGTGGCACTAGATCAGTGTCGGCGCTTGATGATCCATCTCAATGGATTTCCACGAATTTTGGGCCGGTCGTAGGGTGTGAACTTGGTAACGGTGTGAACTTGGTAACGCGTGGCCGCTCTCCGCTAGCCGGATGCCTTCTTGAAGTCGCTCTGTTGCTGACGGCGAGCATCGCCCGCGGCTTTGAGCGCGTCACGGTTCGATTCGTCAACCCGCATGAAGTTCGAACGCCAGTCGTCGCTGCCCCAACGTTGCGGCGCCTGCACGGTGGTGCGGGGTGCGATCGCACTGGGTACGAGGCCGAGGGCAAGGTCGAGCACCGACCGCTGCATCTCGACGTCGTCTGGCTTGCCCATGGGGTTGCCCAATGGGAAGTCGACAAACAAGAAGCGAGGTACGCCTGCTTCTTCGACAATGTCGCGGGCGCTTCCGATCACCACGGTTGCCATGCCGGCTGACTCGAGGTGGTGTGCGACCAGACTCACGGTCTGGTGACACACCGGTCAAAGAGGGATGAGGAGAACGACATCAACGTCGTCTTCGGCACACCACTCAGCAATGGTGTCGGCATCGATGCCGGTGCGGCGCTGGCTGTAGTCGGTTGGCACGCCAAAGAACCGGTGGTTCAAGCTGCCGATGCGGCCCTCGTCTGCCATGGTCCGAAGGTGATCAAGGGGCAGGAACGAACCAACATCGTTGGTGTGGGTGGCGTCCTTGTCCCACGACAGGTCCATCGTGAACATGCGATCGGGCTGCGGATCGGTCGGGTGGTGATACACCGTCTTGCGCTTGCTCCCTTTTGCGCCCGCATCTTCAACCAAGTGACGAGCGTTTGGTTCGACGTCGTTGCCCTGTAAGTCTTCGTGATAGAGGAACGACGTTGTCACGACCGCAACCCTCGACTCCGACAACGGCTTCGCCGGTTTGTTCAGCGGTACATCGTCGTACGCCGCCCACCGATACGGCTGTCCGTATCCATGAGCGGCGTAGTACTCGCGAGATTTATCGATGTAGCTGAGGTAGGTGCGGTGGGCTTCTCGACGCTGGGGCTTCGTTGCCATGACCTAGACAATACGCACTGTCGAGAACTCGTTCACAAGTTCCGACGTCCGCAGTGTCGAGACGCCCACACCCGTTTCGCCTCAAGCGGCGAGTTCGAACTCTTCCTGCTTCGGGGCCTTCACGGCGGCGAACCACACCACGAGCAGGCCGACCATGCCGATTGTGGCCCCGGCGATGTTGCCGCTGACCCACAGCTTGATCGATCCAGAGACGATCGCAGCAGCGACCATCATCGAGGCAGCGCCACCCTTCCAGGCGACTCGAGGAGCGAGGAGGGCCCGCTGCTCGAATCGAGCGACGACGGCCACGATTGCGGCCAGCAGTACGAACGAGAGACCGACCAATGGCAGCTTCTGGATCCACCAGTCGGAGGTGCCGACCGCAGCGGTTGGCAGGTTGCCCGTGGCGTACATGATGGCGCCAGCAGCAGCGGCTGCCGTCATGTGCCAGAGGTACACCGACATGGCGATCGTGTTGGCAGCGACAACGCCGGCCCATGCCTTCGGGCTAGCCGAGAGCCAGCGGTTGACGGCGGGAGCGAGGGCGAGGGCGGTGGCTGAGTAGGCGGCGCCGAACAGCAGCAGGGCGAGCGTCGGAGGGTTGGCCGGTGAGTGCTCGAGTCCGGGCACGTTCACCATCGAGGTGGGGTAGGGGCCAACGGTGACGGCGATGAGGGCGGCGGTCCAGAAGGCGGCGGCGCTGGCCACGAGCTTGCGGCCGGTGGGCAGCAAGCCATCACGCCAAGCGAACCCGGCGACCTGGAAGAGGAGCCAGCCAAGCACCCAGTTGATCTGGGGCACGTAGGGCACACCGGCGAAGCGGATGATCTCGATGACGCCGAACATGGCCAGCCCGCCACCAGCAACGAGGGCTGGGTTGCGGCGGAACATGGGGAGCACGTACGGGGCAATGGCGGTGTCGATGGTGTAGTTGGCCAAGAACCACAGTGGGATGGCAGCAGCGAGGGCGCCGGCCGCGGCGAGGTGGCCAACACCAACGGCGGTTGCGATAGCCAGGATGGCAACCCAGGTGCCAGCGAGGATGACCGTCGGGGCAACCATGCGACGAAGACGGGCCACAACCCAGTCCTGCGGGCGACCGTTGTTCTTGGTGTGCGCATCGAGTGACATGGCCGACGAGAAGCCGCCAACAACGAAGAACAGCGGCATCACCTGGAAGAGCCAGGTGATCCACGACATTTCCGGGGCCTGCTCGAGGGCGTTGCCGCCGACAACCTCGCCGTTGGCATCAACGGCAAGCGCAACAGCGGCCCAGTGGCCGAGGGCGACGGCGCACATGGCGACGGCCCGGTAGAAGTCGACCGCACGGTTGCGGGTGGACTTGGCCGCAGCAGCCATCTCAGCGAGATTCGGCTTTGCGGCAGTGGAGACCGGCGTGGCCGGTGCTTGGTTGGGGACGAGTGTCGAGGTCATGCCTCTATTCAGCCCCAGAAGCGGGATCTCGTCTGCTAGGTGTCGCCCCCAAAGCCCCCTGGGGGATCCCCTACTAGTTCTGTTCTGGAGGTCGTAGAGCACCAAAAGGTGCTCTGAGGCCTCCAGAACGAGCAAAAACGCGGCGAAGCAAGCGGCGATCAGCCGGCGAGGGCGCCCCAGTCGGCCCGTTCGACCGCAAGGGGAGCGGGAGAGCGCACCACGATGGTCACCGTTTGTGCTGATCCAACGATCTCGATGCTCGTGATGGGGCGTGCCGGCGCTGGGCTGGCCAGATCGGCGCTCCAGTAGAAGGCAAAAGACGATGCTGCAAGGTCGCGGCCGAGCAGGTTCTCTTGGCGGTTGCTTGCTCCATCGAGCAGCCAGGCTTCCCAGTTGGCGGTGCTGCCGCCTCGGTTGACGCCATACACGTCGACGTGGCGA
>CALLGK010000254.1 GCA_938009905.1 uncultured Acidimicrobiales bacterium
CGATCTTCATGGCATCACCAGAGCGCGAGGCCAAATATCCCGACGGGCAAACAGACGCCGACTTCCTCGCCCAGCTCTACCAGGATGCGTTCGGCCGAGCTGGCGATGCAGAAGGTCTTGAGTATTGGGAGGGTCGTCTCGCCGACGGCTTGCCTCGATTCGAAGTGGTGAAGCTCTTCGCCGATTCACCCGAGCAGCGCACCTACACCGCGCCTCAGACCACGTTTGAGCTGAACATTCTCCACATCAACGATCACCACTCGCACCTCAACCCCGACTCCGGCGACATCACGCTTGCCGGCGAAGGCACTCGAGTCGAGGTCGGCGGCTTCCCGCGCGTTGTCGCCAAGTTTGGTGAGCTCGAAGCGAGTTACGGACCGGACGCCAACGTGGCCAAGCTCCACGCCGGCGATGCGATCACCGGCACGCTGTTCTTCAGCCTCTTCAAGGGTGAGGCCGACGCCGCGCTCATGAACGAGATTTGCTTCGATGCGTTTGCGCTTGGCAATCACGAGTTCGACGAGAGCGATGCTGGTCTGAAGACCTTCCTCGACTTCCTCGCCACACCCGATTGCGACACGCCGGTGCTCGGCGCCAACGTGGTGCCCAAGGTTGGCACGCCACTCGCGGAAACCAGCGCAACCGACTACATCCGTCCGTTCATCGTCGAGGACTACGCCAACGGTCGAGTCGGCTACATCGGCATCGACATTGCAGCCAAGACGCAGAACTCGTCGAGTCCGCTCGATTCAACGCAGTTCCTCGACGAGGTGGAGACCGCGCAGCGCTACATCGATGAACTCACTGCAGATGGTGTCGACAAGATCGTCCTGATCACGCACTACCAGTACGAGAACGACCTGGCACTTGCCAGCGCGGTCTCCGGTGTCGACGTCATCATCGGTGGCGACTCACACTCGCTGCTCGGTGATTGGGAATCTCGTGGTCTGTCAGCCGACGGTCCGTATCCGACGATGACCACCGACGCAGACGGCCTGCCCGTGTGCGTGGCCCAGGCGTGGCAGTACTCCGCCGTGGTCGGCGAGCTGTCGATCGGCTGGGACCAATTCGGTCACGTGGCGAGCTGTGAAGGCACGCCGCACCTCTTGCTCGGCGATACGTTCTTGCGTCGCCCGGCGGAAGGCGGCGATCGTGTGCCGGTCGAGGGCGAGGCGCTCGACGCCATCCTGGCCGACATCGCAGGCGACCCGCAGCTGTCTGTGGTCACACCTGACCCGGATGCTCAGCTCGTGCTCGACGGATTCTCAGAAGAAGTTGAGGTGCTCGAACAAGCCGTGATCGGAACGGTCACCGAGGACCTGTGCCTTGAGCGCATCCCCGGTCAGGGCCGTTCGTCGATCGAGGGCTGCACCGAGCTCACCGCCACGAACGGTGGCGACATTCAGCAGCTCGTGGCTGAGGCGTTCCGGACTCGTTCCTTCGAGGCCGACATCGCGATTCAGAACGCCGGTGGCGTTCGTATCGACATCCCAGCTGGTGACCTCACCATCTCCGATGCCTACACATTGCTGCCGTTTGCCAACACACTCGTGAACCTCGAGATGACCGGTCAGCAGATCAAGGATTCTCTCGAAGAGGGAACCGAGAATGCGGTGATGCCAGACGGCTCAACCGGTGCCTACCCGTATGCGGCAGGTCTTCGTTGGGACATGGATCTCACCCAGCCAGCCGGCTCTCGTATCTCCAATATGGAGTACCAGGAGAAGGGCTCAGATGAGTGGGTGCCGTTCGACCTTGCGGGCACTTACACCGTTGTGACCAACAGCTTCATGGCTGGCGGTGGCGACGGGTACGACACCATGGGCGAGATCTCCGACGCCGGTCTCGTCGAGGACACCTTCCTCGACTACGCCAAGTCGTTCATCGACTACGTCGAAATCGACTTGGGCGGCACGCTGTCGAAGCTTCCGGTTGAGCAGTACTCGACGCAGAACTTCATTCCGCTGCCGGCCGAAGCGGAGTAGGGAGAAGGGCTCACCAGCCCCTGACGTTCCAAAACAAACAAACGGGAGGGCCCTGCCATCGAGATTCGATGGTGGGGCCCTCCCGTTCGGGGTTTCTGTCAGGGGTGTTGACAGATCTTTGGGGGTTGTTCTCGAGTGAGACCTATGGCAGCAGGACGCTGTCGATCACGTGGACGACGCCGTTCTCGGCTTCGAGGTCGGCGGCAACGACGGTGGCGTCGTTGATCTTGACGCCGTCGCTGAGATCAACGGTGATGTTGGCGCCGTTGAGCGTCGGCACATCGCCGTCAGCCAGATCGGTCGAGAGCACTCGGCCTTCGACGACGTGGTAGGTGAGCACTGAGGTGAGCAGGTCGGTGTCGGCGAGGAGCTCTTCTGCGCTGAGGCCGAGGTCGGCGAGTGCAGCGGCGAAGGCGTCGTCAGTTGGTGCGAACACGGTGATCGGACCTTCGGCCGTCAACGCATCGACGAGGCCAGCGGCCTCGGCGGCTGCGAGGAGTGTGTTGAACGTTCCGGCCTCGGCAGCGATGTCGACGACGGTTGCCGGCAGAGCGGACTCGTCTTCCATGGCGTCATCTTCCATGGCGTCGTCTTCCATCGCATCGTCATCGGCTGGCGGGAGAAGGACAGAGTCGATCACGTGGATGATGCCGTTGCTGGCTTCGATGTCTGCGGTCACGACGGTGGCGTCATTGATCATGACGCCGTCGCTCAGGTCGACCGTGATGTCTGCGCCGTTAACGGTGGCAGCAGTCATGCCGTCGCTGAGGTCGGTGCTCTTCACTTCACCGGCCACGACGTGGTAGGTGAGCACTGAGGTGAGCAGGTCGGTGTCGGCGAGGAGCTCTTCTGCGCTGAGGCCGAGGTCGGCGAGTGCAGCGGCGAAGGCATCGTCGGTCGGTGCGAACACCGTGAGAGGGCCTTCGCCGTTGAGGGTGTCGACGAGGCCTGCGGCCTCGGCGGCTGCGAGCAGCGTGGTGAAGCTGCCTGCTTCAGTTGCGACGTCGACGATGGTGCCAGCGTCTTCCATGGCGTCATCTTCCATGGCGTCGTCTTCCATTGCCTCGTCTTCGGCCGCGGCGGCGACCGTGGTTTCAACAGCGTCGTCATCGGAGGCTGTGTCGTCGCTGGCGCAAGCGGCAGCTGAGAGTGAAAGGGCCAGCGCAAGCGCGCCGAACTTGGTCATTTTGGTGGACATAACTTCCTCCGTGTGGAGTTTCAGGCCAGGGGGTTGTGGCCTGGGGATGGGGTGTGCTGGGTGATTCGCTACGGGGGACAAATCTGGATGCAGCACTCAATGATTTGTTTTCGGGGCCGACACGAATAGTGCGAACGACCTACACGTCGCTCGCTCCCGGTCACCCGTGATTGGGCCCTGAAATCCATGCCTTTTCTGCCTCACCCTCTTCGTTCGCCCAAAACGCTTGTCTCGCGTCCGGTACTCGCCGTTGTCGCGGTGCTCGTGGTGCTCGCCGCCGCATGCTCTAGCCCGCCAACGCCACAGCCCATCACGGCTGACGACGCCATCAACGCACTCACCGAGTCTGGACAGTCAGAAGACATTGCCGAGTGCATCGTTGGATTGCTCAGCAGCCGGATCACGCCTCGCGATCTTGTTGTGGGAACTGAGTTGTCGGCGAGCGACGAACTGCTCGTGGAAGAAGCAACGACCAACTGCGAAGTTGCGGCCGGTCTTCTGGCAGAAGAAGGTCCGCCGCCCGAAGATCTCGCTTTCGACCTCACGCCTCAGATCTATGGCGACGATCCCGTGCTCGACCAGTTGTGGGATGCCTGCGCAGAAGGCGTTGGCCAGGCGTGCGACAACCTCTGGGCCGAAGCTCCCATCGGTAGCACCTACGAGCGTTTTGGTGTCACCTGTGGTGAACGCTTCGAGATTCTCAACTGTGCAGACGAGATGGACAGCCCGGGCGATGACGAAGACGATTCGGGCTCGTCAAACACCCCTCGCTAGTTCGCAGCGCTCAACAGCGTCAGATGTTTGGCCAGCGCTTGGCTGACGGAGAGCGGCGCTTCTGACCAGGTGCTGGTCCGAGCGCCCAACGGCGGCGCCAGGCGCCACCGTCTGGCCCGTGAAGATCGGGTGTCGTGCCAGCGTGAGCTCGCTTCCGAGCCTCCCACCAGCCAGAGCCAAACTCATCGGCTAGCTCGTTGATCTTGGTTTCGATCCGCTCAGCGAACGAGCGAGCGTCTTCTCCCTCGGTGGCCTGAAGCGGATGGCCAAACACAACGGCACAACGAGCCCTGGTTGGCCAGTTCTTGCCCTTGGGGAGAATGCGGCCGGTGCCATCGATGTAGGTGGGGATCACCGAGACGTTTGCTCGCTTGGCCACAAACGCAGCACCGGGACGGTGCTTGCGCGTCCACCCGTCGGGGCTGCGTCCACCCTCTGGGAAGATCAGCAGGTTGTCGCCGCGCTTGATTGCTTTTTCAGCGTTCTTGATCGACAGCTTTGAGAGCTTTGTTCGTTCGATCGGAATGGCACCGATGAACAGCGCAGACAACGCCCCAGCCCAGCGACTCTTGAAGAAGTAGTCGGCGCCGCCAAGTGGAGCTAGGTCACGGCGCAGGTGGGCTGGAATCGTGGCCAGAAGGAGCGACGTGTCGGCGTGGCTGTGATGGTTTGCGGCGAAGATCACGGGCCCTTCGACTTCCTTGAGTCGATCGGCGCCCACAACTCGAGGCGAACCGTAGATGCGGATCGCCGGCTTCATGAAGCCCCACACAGTCATGCGGCGAATCAGTTTTGCCGCCGGACCGCGAGACCATTCGACGTCGTAGTACACGCCGGTCTTCGGGCGAGGGTGCCGCTTCTCGACCCCCTTCGGCGTCGTTGGCGGATCAGCTATAAACCGCAACCACTTCACGAGTGACCCCTCACTGCGTTCACGGTCACTCGTGACGTGATGCTTCCCTCTGGGGGCCGTTTCACGGAGATGGCCGCGTTCACTTCACGTCCGCCATCAGGATTGGCGGGTTGTGCAAGTGCGTGATCGTTGGTTTCGGACCGACGATGTCCTCTGCCATTTCGAGCGCATCGGGCAGCGTCGACGCAGGCTTGAAGCCCAGCCGACGAACCGCTTTGTTGTCGCCCCCAACCACGATCACGCCTCCGAGATGCTCCAATGCATGGCTGCACCAATACCACATGTAGAAGGGGTGCACCCCGTGGTAGGCGTAGCTCGTCCGGTAAAGGTGGCGATACCACTCGTCTTCTGCGAACTGCTTTTCGTACTTGTGCTGCATCTCAACCGGGTCGGTTGTGTCGGCAAGCACCTGCTCGAAGAAGTCGATGTAGCTGGGGTGGTGAACGGGGTGGAACTCCCACGGCGTTGGGTGGCTCATGATGAGCACACCGCCCTCGCGCACCACCGGTTTGCCTCGATAGAGGTTGAAGAAATAGCCAAGCCCCTGCACCGCAACCAAGATCGGATTCATGATCGAGTTGACGTTGTACGGACTCAGATAGGGAAGGCCCATTGTGACGACGTCGGTTTGGCCTTCCACCGGCACCATGTGCTGCTTGTAGACCATCTCGGTGGTCTTCTTGTGCACGGCCTCGACCTCGCCGGCCTGCACGGATGTGAGTTCGTACGGCGCCTTCCAGGAGTGGAACGCCTTGCGTTTCTGGGCCGGCGTCATGCGCTTAAGCCCCATCTGCATGGCCGAGAAGGCAGTGCGATCGCGCATGCTCCATTCCCACTCACGCTTCTGCAACATGGCGAGCGGACCGTCGTAGCCGAACGTGTTGGTATTGAGCGTGGTCTCGATCTGGAAGATACGAGGGCCGTGCTTCTTGATGACCTCACCCTGGCGCCAGTTGGAGCGATGCAGCTCTGATGCGTCTTGGTCCATGAAGCTCTTCGAGCGGGTCATGGTTTCTGGGTTGTGGTGGCTGCGCACACCGGCGTAGCCAGACAGGCCAGTGGCCGTGCTCTTCCAGCCACCGTCCATGCTCACCAGGTTGATGTTGACGTAGACAACGAGGTCGCTCTCGGCGGCTCGGCGCTGCATCTGCACGGTCTCTTTGTGAGGGCCGTGTCCCTCGTGGTCGGTCTCACCCAGAATGACCATCTCGTCTGGGTCTTCTGCGTCGAGGTTGTAGAGCAGTCCGTGAGGGGCGAAGGCTTCATAGACGCGATCGCCGACTGCGTGGCGCAGCTCGGCTTCTGTCATGCGGCGATGCAGCGCGAGAGCAGCCACGATGTGCACGTCGTCAACGCCGGCCGCGGCGGCCATGTCGAGCACAGCCTCGATGATGCGTTGGCGCACGTCTGGGCGCTGCATGGGGGGAAGCGGCAGCGACAGGTCGTCGAAGGCAATCGTGAGCTTCATGCCCGGCGTGAGTAGCGAGGGCAGTGGATCGTCGTCGATGGGGTTGAGCAGAGCCTGAACGATCTCGTGGTCTGGGTCCTTCAAGCCGTTAAGCGGCTCGCTCGGATAGATGACCCGGCTTCGACCGACGGGCAGCTTCTCCATGCGGAAGCCCTCTCCATGGTGGAAGAGGATCGGCGGCGTCTGACGGTCGACGTCGAGGGTGAACCCCGGTCGGGGGGATGGACGGTTGGCGGGGGCCATTTAGTGACGCTGCTCCATTACATGCGGCTCTTTCGCAAAGAGGGGAGGGGGCCGAGAGGAAGGACCTTGTCGGTGCCTCCCTGCGCTTTCGACCAGTATTCGATCAGCCAGCCTCGCTTGATCGAGATCGAGGCAAGGCGAGTTTCGGGGTTGACGGCGACGGGGAAGCCGACGGCATCAAGAAGCGGAAGGTCGGACGACGAGTCGGCGTAGGCCACCGACTCGGCCAGGTCGAAGCCGTTGGCTTCTGCGTAGTCGCGCAGTGCTTGGGCTCGGACTTCGCCGGTTGGGGGCACGGCCAACAGCTCGCCGGTGTAGCGACCGTCAACCTCAGACATCTCGGCGCAGATCACGTCGTCGAAGAGCGGCTTGAGCGGATCGACCACGATGTTGAGAGCGCCCGTGATGAGCACCGTGCGGTGGCCGAGCTCACGATGTTGGCGCACTCGTCGGACGGCAGCCGGAAACGCTTTGGTGAGGATGTGATCGGCAAGCAGCTCGCGGCCAAGCCGGTCCATCTCGGTAACCGAGGCTCCGTCGTACCGTCGAGAGAAGTGGCGCAGGAAGTCGGTGCGGTCGCGGCGATCAAGGGCCAGCAGGTTCGGACCCTCTTGCAGGGTCTTCATGGTGAACTTCACACGGTCGGCCGGACCCATGTTTTTGGTTGCCAACCATGCGTAGCTGAACACCACGTTGCTGGCGATGATCGTGTTTTCGAGGTCGAAGGCGGCGAGGTGGCGCTCTGGTGCGAGCACTCGCTTGCGCAGGCGCGTGGTGCGGGCGTCTGGGTCGCTGCGCTCTGGCTTGGTCTTCACTCGGGCGTGCTCGACAACCGATGGCAGGTGGATCTCGGTGACGTAGTGATCCCAGTCGACAATGGCCGGGTCGCAACCGAAGGTGACTTGGCCGGCCTCGGTGAGGCTGCCGTGCAGTTCGAGAAGATTCTCGACGCCGTACAGAGCCTCGCACTCGGCGTAGGCGCCGTAGATTTTGACGTAGTCGCGGGCTCGCTCGACCTGGTCCTTCTTCTCTTCAACGTCGGCGTTGATCATTGCCTGCTTGCCCCGGAGGGGCAGAAGCTTGAGCGTGCGGTCGGCCCGGTCGAGACTCTTATGAGCCCGCTCGAGCTGACGCTCAACAGCGCCCCGGCCTGGGAACGAGAACTGGGCGACCGCGATGGGCTGACCCTTGCGGTCGTAGAGAGGCTTGTCGGTAAACCAGCCGCTCACGAGCTCGACCAGCTGGCGGTACTTCAGTGGATTGCGGGTGCCGGAGGCCACCTGGGTGATCGCAACCGATTCGTCGACGGGCGTTGGGCCAGCGGCCACGTTGATGATGGCGGCCACAACCAAGTCGACGGGGATGACGTCGACGACACCCTCTGGCACGCCGGGGAATTCTTTGAGGAGCCCCTGGGCGTAGCTGATGAGGATGGGCTCGGCCATGCGGAAGCCCTTGATCCAGCCGGGTCGAGGCTCCATCCAGGCCGATTCGATAATCGAGGGCCGCACGATCGAGACGGGCACATTGCCCTTCGACTCGACAAGGGCACGTTCGCCGAGCGCCTTTGTGTATGCGTAGGAATCGGGCCAGCCCAACGATGCGGCCCGAGCTCGACCGGCTTCAACGAGCTGCTCACTTACCCAGCGAACTCGGTACTGCTCGGTCTTCGCTGACAGCAGGGGAGTGCCGGCGGCGCCGAGCTCATGTCGGGCCCGCTTGCGGAACTCTTCGAGCTGATCAGCGGAGCGGCTCTGCGCATCGAAGTCGGCTCTGGTTCGGCGAGCGGCCTTTACTTCTTGCTTCCAGTCGACGTCGATATGGAACGGCGAGTCCATGAGGAGTTGCTCGGGGGCTGAGCCCCGGCGGTTACCGGCGACGTAGCAGGTGCTGACCGCCACGAAGTGGGGTGTGACCTGAAGGTCTTGCAGGGTCTCGACGATGCGAGTGGGGCCGAGCAGGTTCACTTCGACGGCGCCATCGAGCGGCGCATCGAAGCTGACCGTCGCAGCCGAGTGGATGACAACATCGCAGCTTGCGAGCGCCGCTCGCCCTTCGTCGTCGAGGCCAAGGCCATCGGTGGAGACGTCACCGGATATCACGGTGACGCGACGATCAATCTCTTCCCAGAAGGTGTCGGCCTTGCGAGGGGTTTCGCCTCGCTCTTCGATGTTGCGGTGGAAGGCGTCGTTGCGGAAGATCTCGCGCCGAGCTCGCTCGACAGGCGACGACTTCTTGCCGGGGCGAACGAGGAGCACCAGCTCGCAGTCGGGAACCGAACGTATGAGACGCTCGACGAGTGCGGTGCCGAGGAAGCCAGTTGAGCCGGTGATGGCGATCCGTTTGCCACCCAGTGACGCGCACACATCGAGTGGGCCGGTGCTGGTTGTTTCGTCAGTTGTGGGCGGCGAATTCATCTGTCCTCTACCATTTGGTAAGTGGATACCAAGTCTAGGGTGATCGAAGCGGCTTCCTCCGCTTTCGCAGAACGAGGTTTCGCCGGTACGTCCCTGGACGATCTCGCCCGAATCGTTGGCGTGACCAAGCAGTCAATTCTGTACCACTACGGGTCAAAAAACGGGGTTCTCGAAGCAGTCTTGATTGCTGGTGCGTCCGAATTGGTTGGTGTCCTCGAAGCGGCGGCGGCGGAGGCCCCCGTTGGGTGGCCACGGGTTGAAGCGGTCGTTCGCGCATCCTTTGGTCTCGCCGTGAGCCAACCAGAGCTTGTGGGACTCTTGCGAGAGGTGAGCCGGCTTGGGCCACCGCGCTCCGATGTAGTCGTTCACAGGCTCACGCCCCTCATCGATCGGGCGCTGGTCGGTCTCGAAGCGGGGATGGATGCGGGCCTGTTTCGCCGTTCTGATCCGAGAATCTTGTTGGCATCGGTGTACGGAGCCGTGACCGGCGTGGTGACAGACGCCGGTGCCCTCGGGGCCGTTGGTCTCGAGCTCGATCTGCGCGTTGCCGTTCGGTTGCGGCGAACGGTGCTCGAGTTCTTGCGGGTCGCTGTTGCCGTCCCGCCACCGTCGATCAGCGGCGACGGCGACCTCTCAGGCTGTGCTTGACTGAGGTCCGTGAATGTCGGGGTGATCATCGGAGAGGGCCGAACGTCAATTGTTCGAGCTTTCGGCAACGATGCCGTCATCAAGATTCCCAAGGACCACGTGCCAGACGAGTGGCTCAGGCTCGAGGCGGCGTACACCAGTGCCGCTCGTTCGGTCGGCGCTCCCGCTCCGGAGGTGCGCGATGTTCTCGAAGTCGACGGGCGAACATCTGTCGTGTTTGCCCGCATCGATGGCGCACTCATGTGGGATGCGATGCGAGCCGACCCAGGCCGTCAGGCCGATCTCGTTGCTGACATGGTTGGCCTGCAACGAGACATTCATCGACTGTCGCTGCCGTCGGGACTTCCCGACCTCGTGACCCGCATGCAAACAAAGGCGTCGGCGGTGACCGGCCTCTCCGATGACGATCAGGCCGAGGCGTTCTCGCTCATAGACGCCTTGCCGCGCGGTGCCGGTGTGCTGCACGGCGATCTTCATCCTGGCAACGTCATGATCTCCGATGATGGTCCCGTGGCGATCGACTGGTTCGATGCCTCGATTGGTCATCCGCTCGCCGACGTCTTGCGGTCGACGCTCTTGATGCGTCCGCTTCCATCTGGAACGATCCCCGTTCATCTTCCAGGGGCCGACGTCGAGACGCTTGAGTCACTGCAGCGTATGTACGTCGAGCAGTTCGACGATGTACTCAGCGCTGAGACGGCGAGCTGGCAAGCCGCAGTCGCCGTGAGTCGGTTGGCCGAGGCCGCCGACCCGGAAGACAACGACCTGTGGGACCGGTGGCGCACCCGTTCATCGCCGGTCACATAAGACCGGGTTAGCTAACGGTTCCGATCAACTCTCGGAGCTGGGTGAAGATGGCGGGTGTTGCCGCGATGTCAAGGCGAAGGTCGTTGCTTGACGGAGTCTCGACGACGGCTCCTGCTCGTTCGGCAATCA
>CALLGK010000255.1 GCA_938009905.1 uncultured Acidimicrobiales bacterium
TGAGCATCGCCGCCAAGACGAATCCGGTCGTGAGCAAGCCGAAGATGGCCTGCCGCCCTGGTTCGGCCAAGCGCCGCTCGGCCAGGTCTGCTGCGAGTGTCCAGCGGTTGGGAATGGTGCCGATGCGTCGCAAGTCGGCCCGGGTGTTCGGATCAAGTTCGTTGAACGAACCAGCCTCGGTGTCTTCGAGATCAACGAAGATACGAGGCCGCGGATCGGTGCCGGTCACGGCGTTGAAGTAGTGCGAGTTGCCAACAATCAGCGTGCGATCATCGCTCGCGATGTGGGTCGGGAACTGATCAACGACACCGGCGACAACCACAGGAGTGGCTCCGTCTCCGCTTCGGATCTCGATCACCGACGACACGCC
Source organism: uncultured Acidimicrobiales bacterium (assembly GCA_938009905.1). Classification (GTDB taxonomy): domain Bacteria; phylum Actinomycetota; class Acidimicrobiia; order Acidimicrobiales; family SZUA-35; genus CALEWY01. Next base: position 371 of record CALLGK010000255.1, read on the forward strand.
GAGCGCGTTTGCCGCGGCAAAGTCAGCAGTGATCAACACGGCCTCGGGCGTGGCGTCGAGTCGGCCCATCAGCTCGCCAAGCGACTCCTCGGCATAGTCGCTTCGCCAGTACGCAACCGAACCAAACGTTGCTGCATCGACGCCGAGGAAGCGGGCGTCTGATCGAGATCGGCTCAACCGCACCGTGATGTCTTCGGTGATCACGGGCGTTGCGGCCCGAACGCCTCGAACCGATTTGTAGTCGGTGATGGGCACGCGGGGTGCGTCTGGCCGAGGGGGCAGTTCGACAAACGAGGCATCCGCGCCAGAGCGGTGTTGGGCCTCGTCGAGCGTCTGGAAGTCCATCGTTTGGCCAAGCGAGGCAGAGAAGGTCGCCAAGGTGACCGTTGTGGCGAGCAACACGAGTGGTCCGGTGAGCATGCGGTTACTGCGAGAAATCTGACGCATCGCTAATAGCCCAGCCACGCTGTCGGTCTTGCCCAGCTGGCGGGCGATCCATCCGGCGGCGAGGGGCAGCACTCGGGCCAGTACGAGGCCAGCGGCGACACCGCACGATGCTGGTAGGAGAACAACGAGCGGGTCATCGAGAAGGGTGGAGCCAGGGCGATCTTGTCTGAGTGCCTGCCTGGCCAGAAGTGCGAGGAGCGCAATGGCCACCATGTCGAGGCCGCGGCGCCTCCACCACGGTGGTTCGAGTTCTCGAGCTCTGGATCGGGCCCGATCGACGATCGACTCGTCGATGGTGGGTAGTGCCGCTGCGATCTGCAAGAGCGCACCAATCGCGACGGCGGTAAGCAGCGGAACGAGCAGCGCCAACACCGAGATTGGTGCCAACCCGGTCCCGCCGCCAAGGTCGAGGAAACTTCGCGTCCTGCTCATGGCGCCGGCGATCGGGAGAGCGAGTGCGATGCCGAGCAGTCCGGCGACGGTCGCGAGGACAATGGCTTCAACAGAACGGCTGGCGAGCAGGAGTCGAGCGGATGCTCCGCGACTGCGCAGAATCGCACTCTCGGTCCGCCGAGATGCAGCGGCGATGGTGCCAACCATCAAGACGAACCATGCGGTGATGGCCAGGAAGGGTGTGGCGTGCTGGCGGAGCGAGCCTTCAAGTCGATCAGATGTGTTTCGGAAGTTCTCAAGTGCAGTGACCGGTCCGATGGCTCGTCTTGTGCCTGGCAATTGTTCGTTGGCCGTCGCGGTCACTTGCTTGGCCGATTCGATGATTCTGTCGACGTCGTTGATGCCGACGTTGCCCCGTTCCAGCACCACGAACCATTGCGCGGAAGAGATCGACAGCGATCGCTCAGCAATCGTCCCTTCAGGAACGAAGAACGCTGTTTGCAGCGCACTTGGTCGAATCAACCACGACTCGGCGCTCGGTGCTCCCTCTTGCCAGACCCCGGAGATCAGCACCGGTGTTTCTCGAGCCGGATCGTCGAGTGCGAGCCGTTCGTCTACGAGCGTGAGCACGTCGCCAACACTGACGTCGAAACTCTGGGCGTACGATCGCGAAACCACGGCCTCAAGTACGTCTGAGTCAGCAGTGGCAACTCGCCCATCGACAATGTCGACCTGCTCGAAGAAGCCAGACATCTCGGCCACTGGAATCGATCCGCGCAGTCCTGAATCGAGCACCTCAGCGCGATCTTCTGGTGCCGCTATCGCCGTAAACGTTGTGCTCTGCAGGTGGCGAGTTCGGGAAACCACGGGAAGCCCGAGGTCGGCCTCGCCATCCATCAAGTAGGCATCAAGGGCGCTGGTCTCCGAGACGGGGATGGGGCCTGTACTCAGCGATGACCACGCGAAGAGATACGAAAACGGGGGCTGATCCTGCGAGCGTTCGTCGACCCGCTCGTCGAGCAAGCTGGCCGCCGCACCCTGTGCGTACAGCGGAATGGACACCCACGTTGCCGTCATCACTGCGAGCCCCAGCACAACGACAAGCGACAACACCGGACGGGCGATGATGCCGGATCGAGCAATCCGGAACGCAGGTGAGTTCGGAACGAAGCGACTCAAGGAGCCGCCCTCCCGAGCACGACGTCTCCCTCGTCGACACCGCCAAGCACCTCGACAACGTTCTCGCTGACAAGGCCGATCGAAACGGAGCGACGCTGTGTGGCGCCGTCCTGAGTTTCGACGATGACCCACGGGCCGGTCTCGAGATTGTGGATGGCGTCGCGGGCAATCGAAAGGGTGTCTGGAGAGGTCGCCACCGTACGCCCCACCAACACGACGGTTTCGCGTTCCGCCAACTCGATCTCGGGAGGGATCGTGACCGTGATCGAGTCGTTCCCGACTGCGGTGATGGTGGCCGGTCCGTGAGCAGGACGGCCAGCAGCGACGGGTGTGATCGTGACGTCATCGCCAGGCGCGAGACGATCGGCGAGAGAGCTCGGTAGCGGATCGGATGCGGCAATAACGGTGCCGTCCGCGGTCTCAGTGACCGCGGCGCGCGTCGACATTGGTACCTCGATGGCGCCCCGAGTAACGACGTGTCGTTCGAGTACACCTTCGATCACTATCGACGCTTCAGCTTGTTCCGGGGGAGCCGAGCGCGGCTCCTGTGCAGCCCCACAACCGGCAGACAAGAGGGTCGTCAACGACACGACAAACAGCACCAGCCTGGATTGCGGTGCCATGGAGCGCCCGGTCACGCCTCGTCAGTGCTCTTGAATTGACGGTTGCTGGATTGGATATTCTCGGTTTCACGCTCGGCCACGACGACGACGTAGTCGGCGCGGGACCCGGCAACCCAGGGTTCTTCGCTCCAACCCGCAAACCGTGCGACGTCGACGAGCGCGTGTGTAGTCATCCAGCGGCCGATGTCGTCGAGGGTAGGCCACCCGGGTTGGAGGTTCATCCCCATAATGAGTCGCCCTGACGCATCGAGATGGCGAACACAGGCGCCCAATGCATCTGATTGCCTCGCCGGCTCGACGTATGGCAAGACGTTGCCCGCAAGGACGACACAATCGAAGCGTTCTGGCAGATCAAGATCAGCCAAGTCGGCGTGTACCCAGGTGACGTCGCTCGTGCGGGTTGCTGCCCTGGTGAGGAGATCGATATCGAGATCGATACCGGTTGTGTCGACGCCTCGTCTTGCCAGTTCTCGTGCCACTCGACCCGCGCCGCAGCCAGCGTCGAGCACTCGTGTTGGCTCGCCGGTGGGCGCACCCCATCGCATGACGAACTCGGCTTCGCCGTGCACGTCGTTGCCCATCGCTTCGAGCCGATCCCAGCGTGTGGCGTACTCATCGAGGTCGACGCGTCGCCTGAACTCTTCCCACGCGTCTGAGTACGTCACGTGTTCCCCCGTTTGGTTCAGCTACAGATCGGCGATTGTTGGATCGAAGAAGTCGATGATGCCGATCGACGGTCGGGCCCCGAAGCGCACCTGTGGGGCTCGATCTCGAACGCGTCCAACGCCGGACGACACGTAGATGCGGTTGCCATTGATCTCGTGAAGACCGCCGGCTGCCACGGACCGCGGGATCTGGTCTGTTGCTGTCACGAGTGGCCCGAGCAACGGAATGTTGATCTGGCCGCCATGGGTGTGACCGGCCACCACAAGGTCAACACCCGAGTTTGCCGGCAGGTCGTACACAACGTCTGGGTTGTGGGCCAATAGCACTCGGGTGATTGCGGCATCGCCAAGCGGCAGCTGTTCGAGAGCCCCTCTGCGGCGCTCTTCGTTGCCGCCAATGCTGAGTCCGGCGACTCGTAGCCGGAGGCCTCGACTCTCGAGTTCGATCACTTCGTTGTCGAGCACGATGATGTCGGTGCCCGCAGTGATCGACTGAATACCGAGGAAGTTGTCGTGGTCGCCGTTGACAGCCACAACGTGTTCGACGTTGGTGTCGAGCCTGGCGAGGAGGGCCGCAAACTCAGCCTTCTTGGCCTGGAAGTCTTCCGGCTCAAGCTCCCAGAGATCACCCGCGATGAGCACCACGTCTGGTTGCTCTTCGATGAGGCGGTCGATCGCTTCGTTTTCGTGGACCCCGATCTCAGTCGTCTGCAGATCGGCGAGCACGCCGATGCGGAGCCCAGCCGCTTCGGATTCGACCGGCACGGTCACGATCTCGGTCTTGAGCCAGAACGGCTCGATGTAGGTGGCGTATGCCGCCATCGGTGCCGGCAACAACATCAGCACGAGAACCGCTCGAAGGAGGTTCGAACTGCGCACTGAGACAAGCAAGATCAGCGCTGCCAGCGGCACCGAGATTGCCAACACGGTGTAGAGGATGTGGGCGTACGCCAACGGGTCACGGCCCGTACCGGCGACCGTCACAATCAGTGCCAGTCCGGCGCCGATCGCGCCGACGGTGCCCGTCCGAAAAAACGAATCCCAGCCCACTGGTTTTCTTGACAAACCAGCCAGGCCAGCTCCGATGCCGACGATGACCGCCGCTACGACAACGAACAGGTTGAAGCTCATGTTGGTTGCATTCTCTCAGCAATCCGACAAGAACGACTCCACAGATACCCCCAAGGGGGTGACTGGGCTAGTTGACAGCCTGGGAAGCCCGGAACACCCTCTTCTATGGCTCTTACCGCAGAATCTGACCAAGTAGCGGGCCAACCCGACGCTGTTGAAGCCGGTGTGCGTGCTCTCCACATGGCCCGCCAGGCGGCCAGGGCGGGCGTCGCAGACGCTGGTGATTGGACCACCGGAGCAGAACGGGTTGCGATCTGGCGCCACGTTCGGGACGCCCGCACAAACGACCTCGACCAGCGCCGCCTTGCGTCCGTGTCACCGTTTGCAGTCACCGACAAGCACGATGCCGACGGGCCGCTGAGCGCCACCGATGTCGATGTCGTTCACCGAGTTGCCTCCGACCCAGGGCGACTCACGAGAGCATGGGCCGACGAGGCCATGAGCGAGATTGGCGAGGAGCGTTACACCGAGCTCGTGGGTGTCACCGCAATCGTCAAGACCCTCGATGGATTCGACGAGGTGCTCGGGTTGCCAACCCGTGCCTTGCCGGCTCCGCGATCGTCCGCCCCAACCCGAGAGCGCCCGGACGGGGTAGGCGACGTTGGTGCCTGGGTGTCGCAGTCGACGGGGCCGACGCGTGCGAACGTCTCACGCACTTTCTCGTTGGTCCCAACGACCAACGACCTGTGGCGAAACCTCGTCGACAGCCACTATTCCCGCGGCGCGGAGTTCGCCAACATGTCGTGGCACCGAGCACTCACCCGACCCCAGACAGAGCTGGTCGCGGCCAGGACCACTGCTGGAAACGAGTGCTTCTATTGAACGGCGTCTCACATCACGCTGCTCCGTGTGAGCAGTGCAGCGAATGGTCTCGATGTTGACCTCGATCGTGCGATGTCGGGTGACGGCGATGCCGGCATCCCACACGGCCAGCTGTTGGGGTCGTTCTCCGAGCGAGCCAATCGCCTGGTGTCTGCCCCCGCTGCCGACGACGAACACGAGCATCTCGCCTCTCAACGGGTCCAACTGAGAACAGCGTTTGGTATCGCCGGACTGGTGGAGGCCGCGGCAACGGTTGCGATTTTCAATGGGCTCGTCCGAGCCGCGGATGGCACCGGAATCCAGCTCGATGAACGGGTGTTTGCCGTGTCGAGCGAGTTCCGCGACCGCCTCGGCGTCGATGACTACGCCGGTGCGGCGAATACGGCAAGCGACGCGGCCGAAGCCGCAAACTGGCACGAACTCAACGCCGCCCGGTTGTTCGGCGACTAACGCGTTCTTGCACACGTTCAGCGACGTGAACTGCTGTGCCCCGATGGCCCGAAAACGAGTTGGGGGACACCCCCGATGGGGCGATCGAGTTGTGCTCGTAGGTTGCCTACGTGCCGGTCTGGAGGGAGCCCGGCATCACACAAACCGGGAGGGAACCCGGAGAAGGAACCGACCCGCCGGCGGGCCGTGACCACAAGGCAACTCAACAGTGACGCAACACGTGCGACTGCCAACAACCGTGCTCAGCCGGTTGTCTTTGTCGCGGACTGTCGCAGCACCGTGTCCATGATGCGCATCGTCGACATTGTGGCTGCCTGCGGAATGTCAGCGGCCACGGCGTCACGGGCCAGTTCGACGCTGCTCACGACGTCGTCGTTCATCGCCTCGCGCCACAGCAGCCACCACGAATCGGTCTTTGTGTAGCTGAGTGCTCGGCGCGTCGTGGCGTCGTCGACCGGTACAAGCGATGGTCGCTTTGCGGCGAGGAGGCGCGTGGTTGCTGAGCGGGTCAGCGACGCGTCGCTGCGCAGCAGGTTGTAGAGGTCAGCCAATCGATGAATGACGGAAGCGTCTGCGGCCGCAAGCGAGACATCTGTCGGGATGTCGCTGAGCTTCTCGGTTGTCAGCCACTGACCGAGGTCACCGAGAATCCACGCCGACGCAGTGACCGGGGCTGCGGCACCGAGGGCGGTCATCGCAATGAGATCGAGGGGTTCGATGCGGGCCGGGTCGGACTGCGCAGCCAAGCGATCAAAGTGAGCGGTCGAACTGTCCAAGTGGGCGCGCAGTGCCTCGGCAACGAGCGATTCGTCGGCCATGAGCTCTCGAAGGCGTTGGGCTGGTGTTGGCCTTTTCTTGGAACTGCGGGGCACCGATCTCCATCGACGTGACGAGATGGTTGTTGAAGCTCGAGCGTTGATTCGTCGGAATCTTGGACGTATTCCAGCCGGAAAGCTGACGGCGGGTTGAGTCTTTCTCGATGAAAACCTCTTGAAAAGGGGGGATCGCGGCCGACACCCAACATACGGCTACAAGAAGGACGAAGGAACGTGAAGGTCGCCCACCTCCCCTTGCGTACCAAACTGCTCGCAGCACTCGTGATTCCAATCATCGGAATGCTCGTTCTCGGTGTGTTCCAGGTGCAGCGGTTGCTTGCTGTTGCATCGGTCGCTGACGAACAGCTCAACGAGGTCGACAACTCCGTTGCCATTGCACAGGTGGCCCGTGCCATCGGCTCGGAACGAGACGTGCAGCTGACAATCGCCGGCAACACAACAAGCGGCGTGAACCCAGGGCAGGGAACCAGTGGTGCAGACGGATTCTTCGCCCGAGTCCGGGAAACGACTGACGAGAAGATCGGCGACATTCTCAGCGACGACACGCTGTCGTCTGAGACCCGTGCAGTCATTCAAGAGGCGCAGTCGCAACTCGGAGAGGCTCGCCTCGCGGTTGGTGACGATCTTGGACAGGTGAAGGTTGACCTGATCGAAGACATGACGTCGGCTGAGGGATCTGGCGACACCATGGACGCGCTCGTCACCTTCGACGACCTCGTTGGCGAGACCATCAATCTGATCGATGCAGACACCGACCGCCTGCTCGACGCAGAAACCTCCCTCGACCTCACCACCCTCGAGCTCGCGGTCCGCTTTGACGAGGCCGTGCGCCTTGAAGCGTTGGCCTACCTCGAGATCGCCCTGATCGAACCAGACGAACGGCCAGCGTTCTTGGTCGCGGAGGCTCGACGCCGCGGCGGTGCGACAACGCAAGCCGAGTTGTGGCTCACCGAGCTCAGCAGCCCGCAATTCAGCCCAGCGTTCGACGAGCTTCTTAACTCGTCTCGCTACCAGGACCTCGTTCGGCTTCGAAACGAAGTGGCATCCGCCGAGGCAGCCGAGATTGAGGTGACGCCGAGCCAGGTGTTGAACTCACTGCTCGACATCAACACTCGAATCGGCCAGGTCAACGATGACGTCATCGCCGGCGCCCGCCAGAACGCGATTGATGCTCAGGAAGCAGCACAGCGTGCGCTGCTTATCGGTGGTGCATTGACGGCCGCGCTCGCCGCGCTCGTCGCTCTGGCCGCCGTCTCGTTCTTCCGCTCAATCCGTCGACCGCTGCTGGCCTTGACCACGCGCTCGCGAGAGATCGCTGACGTCGAACTGCCCGGCGTTGTCACGCTGCTTCGCGAAGAGGGCGTTGACGCTGAAGTGCCGGAGATCGTTCCGATCGAGGCTCAGACCAATGACGAGGTCGGTGAGCTCGTTGTCGCCTTCAACGACATGCACCGCACAGCTGTTGAGCTGGCATCTGAGCAGGCAGCCTCACGCCGCACCGTCTCAGACATGTTCGTAAACCTCGGCCGTCGAAACCAGCGACTGCTCATTCGTATCCTCGCCTACCTCGACACGCTCGAGCGAGAAGAAGAGGACCCGGCATCGCTCGAGAAACTCTTCAAGGTCGACCACTTGGTGACCCGTATGCGACGCAATGCGGAATCACTGCTCGTGCTCGCAGGCGCTCAAACCGCTCGAGTCTTCAAGGAACCGGTCCCGGTTTCAGAGGTTGCTCGATCTGCGCTGGCCGAGGTCGAGGGATACGAACGGGTACACCTCGATGTTCGTGGTGACGATCTGCTTGATGGCACAGCAGTTGCCGACACGGCTCACCTCTTGGCTGAGCTCATCGAGAACTCGCTCAACTTCTCTCCACCAGACGCTCCGGTCATTGTGATCGCAACCAAGACAGAAGAGGGATACTTCGTCGCTGTCGCTGACCGAGGCATCGGCATGTCCGCCGAAGATCTGGCAAACGCCAACGATCGCATCGCGGAAGCTGGTTCGCTCACGGAGACCCCGTCGAGCTACCTGGGTCACCACGTTGTTGGCACGCTGGCGGCTCGCCACAACATGACCGTGACGCTCGGCGACGGCAATGACGACGTCGGTGTGACGGCCAAGATCGCCATCCCTGCCGAGTTGCTGTCGCAGCCGGGTGATCAGACGACCGATCTTGATGACGTCCTCGACCAGGTGGTTGACGAGGTATCGACCGTTCACGGTGAGGCAGGCGACGCATCGTCCGCAAGCTTCGATGACCACGAAGGTGTCGAACGAACAGATGAAGAAGCTGCAGCGGCGGCTGCGATAGCCGAATCTGAGGCACGAGCTGAAGCAGTGTCGAAGTCGCTCGGCGCCCTGTCGGCATTCTCGTCGTCCGGGCCGCCAGCGAAGCGGGATGACAAGGCTGAGGACCAGGTCGATGCACCTGACGAGCACGAGGCAGTCGAGGTTGAATCCGATCACCAGGCACCCGCAGCTGTAGATCCAGCCGACGAGACGGCGGAAGACAAGCAATCGCGAGAAGACGAGGCCAGCGCACTGGTTGGCGGTCTCCTGAAGCGGCGCAAGATTCCGAAGGACCCAGACGCCCCGCCCGCGCTAGCCAAGCGGGCAGACGCCACGCCATCAGAGCTGCGCCGGGTCGACGACCCAGCGCCGGCCACACCGCCTGTTGCTGGGCCAACCAATGCCGGCTCACCTGATGCTGGGCCACCAGTTGCCGACGAGCCACCCGTTGCGCCGGGACTCGTACGACGTGAAAAGGGGGCAAGTCTCCCCGCCGGGATCTCGCCGACGCCCGCCGTGTCGCCAGAGGACATTCCGCAACGATTGCGACCCGTGTCCGAAGACGACCTCGCCGTTGATCCTGCCGATCGAGCCGAAGAACACCGCTCGTTCGCCAACAGCTTGTCTGGCTTTCAGACCGCCACCCGCGGTCCGGACGCAGGCGAGATCCAACGTTGGTACGCCAACGCCGAAGCCCGTGATCCCAACCACATGTCGCCCAAGAAGCTCGATCGCCGAGCAAACCAGAACACAGACAACCACACAGGAGACACCCCATGAAGGCGAGTGACATCGACTGGATGTTGAACAGGTTCGTCGAGGAGACCCCGGGTGTTGTCTGCACCCAGACGGTCTCCGCCGACGGTATGGACCTGGCACATTCCGACGCGATGACGCAGGTGCAAGCCGACCAAATGGGAGCTATCGCTTCCGGTCTGGCGAGCCTGACGGAATCAGCAGCTGAAACGTTTGGCGTGCTCCCCGTTGTGCGCCAAGTCATCGAAGCCGAGACCGGTTGGATCCTCATTACGCGGATCTCGTCGCGGGCCAGCCTGATGGTGCTGGCCGAGCACGGCGCCGATCTTGGTCTCGTCGGCTATGAGATGAGCCGACTTGCTGACCAAGCAGGAGAGGTGCTGTCTCCGGAAGTCATCAACGAGCTCAAGAACAGTCTCGGGGTCTGACCGATGAGGTTCGAGGACGAGGCACCGGTCGGCAACGAGGTTGTCCGATCGTTCCTCGTGACTGGTGGCAAAGCGTCCACCGGTCGCGGAGGCGAGGAGATCTCTTTGGAGACCCTGATCGCCCCAACTCACCTCGGACGCGTTGAACGCCCAGAGCTCAAGTTCGAGCGGGGTCAAATTCTTGACCTGCTCGGAGACGCCCAAGAACAGGGCGACGAAATGTCGGTGGCTGAGGTTTCCGCACACCTCGGCTTGCCAATGCTGTCGACGATCACGCTCGTCGCTCAGCTCGTCGACGACGGCCTGCTGGACGTCGAATCGACAACAACCACGATGGATCTCGACGATCTGCAGCTCATCCGAGACGCGATCGCCGGCTTACGAGGACGTGAAAAATGAGTGGCCCAGACGGCACAAGGCGTACGAGGCGGGCAACGTCAGCGAAGCTGGTCGTTGCCGGTGGCTTTGGCGTCGGCAAGACGACCTTCGTTGGAGAGGTGTCGGAAATCCCTCCGTTGCGCACGGAAGAACATCTGACCGAGGCTGCGTCTGATCACGACGACGTCTCACAGATCGACCAGAAGACAAGCACCACCGTTGCGATGGACTTTGGTCGCATCACGGTGACCGAAAACATGGTGCTCTATCTGTTTGGCACCCCCGGCCAAAGCCGCTTCGCCTTCATGTGGGACAAGATCTGTCTGGGTGCCCTGGGTGCCGTGGTGTTGATTGACGTTCGCCGGTTTGAAGACTCGTTTGCTGCGGTCGACTACTTCGAGTCGCGCAACATCCCGTTTGTCATTGGCATCAACAACTTCCCGGACTCACCCGAGATCGACGTGGAAGATGTGCGAGAAGCACTGGGTATCGACAAGAGCATCCCGATCGTCCACATGGACGCCACCGAGACAGAAGAAGTGAAGTCGACGCTGATCACGCTGATCGACTTCCTCATGGCCAGGTTCTCAACACCACCCCAGCGCCCGCCGCGACGCAAAGACCTGCTGAAGCGCTAGCCACCCCCTCCTAGGGGTCAGGTACAAAACGTTACGCGGCGGCTGGCGGCTACGCGGCTACGGGGTTGCCGCTGCGACTCGCTCGCTCACCACTCGAGCGACATCGGCGAGCGCAACCTCTTCTGTGTCGCCGGAACGGCGCTCGGTGAGTTCGGCCTTGCCCTCTTTGAGACCCCGAGGGCCGAGGGTGACGCGATAGGGGAATCCGATCAACTCGGCGTCGGCGAACTTCACGCCAGCCCGAGCGTCTCGGTCGTCGAGCAGCGCATCGACGCCAAGCCCCTTGAGCTCGTCGTAGATCTTCTCGCCGGCCGCCATCGTTTCGTCGTCGAGTCGCATGAGCGTGACGACGGCCTGGAAGGGCGCAATGCTGACGGGCCAGATGATGCCCTTGTCGTCGTGGTTCGCTTCGACCGCGGCCGCCATGTTGCGGCCGATACCGATGCCGTAGCTGCCCATGACGACAGGCACTTCGCCGTCGTCGGGCGTTGACACTTTGACGCCGAACGTCTCTGCGTACTTGGTGCCGAGCTTAAAGATGTGGCCGATTTCGATGCATCGGACGATGGTGAGCGGGGTGTCGCACTTGGGGCACGCTTCGCCTGCGCTCACCTCGCGCAGGTCGGCCCATTGACCAACCGTGACGTCGCGCTCGACGCTCACACCTCGGTAGTGCTTGTCGTCGACGTTGGCGCCAGTGGTCATGTTGACCCGACCCTCGAGCGCGGTGTCCATGATGACGGGATGGTCGGTGACCCCAACGGCGCCAAGGCTGCCGGGATGCGCGCCGAGGGCCGCGACGGTTTCGTCGACCTCGGCGGGTCGGATCTGGATGGCGCCTGTCGCGTCTGCCAGCTTCTGGGTGTTGAGCTGATGATCGCCACGCACGACGACGAGGGTGACCGTGTCGTCGAGCACCATCACCAGCGTCTTGAGCTGGTGATCAGCGGCCGCACCACCATCGAACGTTTCGAGCGCTGCGATTGTGCGAACGCCTGGCGTGTCGAACTGCTCGAGTTCCCCGGCGGCTCCGTCGTCGATCGCAGGAAGGCTTGATGTGGCCTTCTCGATGTTGGCCGAATAGTCGCAGGAAGGGCAGCGCACAACGTCGTCTTCGCCCGCATCGGAGGGCGTCATGAACTCGACCGAGTCATTGCCGCCCATGGCCCCGGAGCTTGCCTCGACCCCGAAAGCAGGGATTTCGAGTCGTTCGAAGATGCGCCGGTAGGCGACGTCGTGGGCGTCGAATGCCTTGTCGAGACCGGCGTCGTCGACGTCGAAACTGTAGGAGTCTTTCATGTGGAACTCGCGCACGCGCAAGAGTCCGCTCTTGGGCCGTGCTTCGTCGCGGAACTTGGTTTGGATGTGGTACCAGACCTGGGGAAGCTGCTTGTACGAGCTCAGCTCGGCCGCAACCGTGGCGAAGATCTCTTCGTGCGTGATGCCGAGGGCGAGTTCGGCGTCCTTACGGTCGCCGAGTCGAAACATGATCTCGCCCATGGTGTCCCAGCGGCCAGATTCCTTCCAGATGCCAGAGGGATGCATCGTGGGAAGCAAGAACTCTTGGCCACCGAGGGCCTCGATCTCATCGCGAACAACCTGTGCGACCTTCTGATGCACCCGCCAACCGAGGGGCAGCATCGAATAGTGGCCGGCATGCAGCTGACGCATGAATCCACCACGAACCAACAGCTGATGGCTTGGTGCCACCGCATCGTTTGGGGCATCTCGAAGGGTGGGTGAAAACAGCCGTGACCAGCGCATCCCCGGAGGGTAGTGCTGGCGCAGCCGGAACCTCGGCTGATTCGGCGCACATTGGCCCAAATAGACCGCTACAGCGGGGGTCAATCGGACCATTCGCCCTCAGTTCAGAGCCGTTCGAGCCGACTGGAAGAGACCATGGCCGCCGTCGACTTCGCGCATCTCCATAGCCGTGGCCTCCGCCCAGACGAGGCCGTGCTCGAGGCAGCAAGCGAAGGCGCGTCGCGACTCGAAATCATGAAGGGCCTTTGGGACCACTGGAACGTCAACCTCGTCCAGCCCGACAACCCGAGCACCGACCCAGCCGGCTATCCGACAGTCGTTGCTCGTGATGCCGCGAACGTTGCCCTCGGTGCCCTACTCATCAAATATCCAAAGGCAACCGCAGCCGAGGTGGCGGCGTTCGAAGCCGTCACCGACATGAGCCAGAAAGTGCACGCGCTCGCGATGGAAAACCGCGTGGCCGATGCCATTGCGTTTCACGAACGACTTGCGGAAGACCGCCTGGCCCTCAGAACCCTGAGCGCAGACGAGTGTCGCGAAATTGCGGCAGCCCACATCGATGAAGCCGGCGGCGTCTTGCGCATTCAGGACGACTCGTCGACCCTGCGCTATTCGTGGGGATTCATCTTCCTCTATCAGTCGGTGGCCTATCTCGACACCGGTGACTTCTCGCAGATGGTGGCAGGCAATTCGCCGCTCCTCGTCGACCGCTTCACCGGCGCCCTCTGGGTGACGGGGACCGCAGAGCGACCAGACTTCTACGTCGAAAACTACGAGCGCACCGGCTCGCCGAATCCCATCCTCGACGCCTAGCTCGTGTAGGGAGCCGGGAAGCGTCGACCGCGCACTTTTTGGCGTATCCCGGCCCGTGGAAGCCTCCCACCGGAGGCCGCAACCTGGGACGTCGATGACCTAGGCTTCAGCCATGTCGAAGCGTTCGAAAATGCCTAAAGAGCGGCTCACCACGCCAATGGTCAGGGTTGATGGCGAGCTGAAACCAGCGACCTGGGACGAGGCGCTCACGCGGGTTGTTGACGGCTTTACCCACGTCAAAGACACCAAGGGTGGCGACGGGTTTGCCATGTTCTCGTGCTCAAAGAGCACGAACGAGATGAACTACGCGGCGCAAAAGTTCGGCCGGGCGGTGCTTGGCACCAACAACATTGATTCCTGCAATCGAACTTGACACGCTCCTTCCGTCGTCGGTCTGGCGACAGTCTTTGGAGCAGGAGGCGGCACCGTCTCATACAAGGAGATCGAGGAGACCGACGTCATCCTCCTGTGGGGCTCGAACGCTCGTGAAGCGCACCCGATCTTCTTCCATCACTTGATGACCGGCCTCGATAACGGGGCTCGCATGTACGCCGTCGATCCACGACGCACCTCATCATCAAAGTTCGCTGATGTTTGGCTCGGACTCGATCTGGGTTCAGACGTCGCGCTGGCCAACACCGTGGCCAACCACATCATCACCCAGGGGTTGGTCAACACCGAGTTCATCGCCCACTCGACAGAAGGCTTCGAGGACTACAAGGCGTCAGTGGCCCCGTACACGCTCGAGCGAGGTGCTGAGCTCACCGGTTTGCCGGGCAGTGTCATTGCCGAGATGGCCGAGGCCTATGCAACGGCCGAGAAGGCCCAGATCCTTTGGACGCTTGGCATCACCGAGCATCACAACGCCGTCGACAATGTGTTGGCGCTGTGCAACCTCGCCCTGCTCACCGGCCACGTCGGTCGCTGGGGGAGCGGTCTTGTGCCGCTGCGAGGTCAAAACAACGTGCAGGGCGGCGGCGATATGGGTGCCCTGCCCAACAAGTTCCCGGGCTTCCAAAACGTCACAGACGAGGCGTCCCGAGCCAAGTTCGAAGCCGTCTACGGCGTAGACCTTCCGGCCGAAGACGGCATTCACCTCACGCTCATGTTTGAAGCGATGGGACGGGGCGAGATCACCGCGGCATACGTGATTGGTGAGAATCCAGCCGACTCAGAAGCCGACATTCAACACGCCCGAGCGCTCTTGTCAGGTCTCGATCTGCTGGTGGTGCAGGACATCTTCATGACCCGCACCGCCGAGCTCGCAGACGTCGTGCTGCCGGCTTCTGTCGGGTGGGCCGAGTGTGACGGCACGGTCACTTCATCTGAGCGCCGTGTGCAACGGGTCCGCGCCGCGGTTCCTCCGCCAGGCGAGGCCCGCCACGATCAAGACATCATTGGCGAGCTTGCCCGTCGGATGGGCTACGACTGGGGTCACCCCACGCCGGAAGATCTGTGGGAAGAACTCCGCTCGCTGTCTCCGCTTCACGGCGGCATGACGTACGAACGGCTCGAAGCCGAAGGCGGCCTGCAATGGCCGTGTCCCGCCGTCGATCATCCTGGCAGCCCGTTTCTGCATGGATGGCTGTGGGAAGACGACCTCGGTGGTCGTGGTCCTGCGCCCTTCTCTGCCGTGGTGCACCAGGGGCCAAAGGAAGAGCTCACCGAGCAGTTCCCGATGCGCCTCACCACCGGTCGTTCGCTCGACTCCTACAACACCGGCGTGCAGTCCGGCGGCTACGACTCGCCCATTCGCTACGGCGATGCGCTCGACATAAACCCAGCAGACGCCAGCCGTCTCGACATCGTCGACGGCGAGCGCGTGTTGGTGAGCTCGCCACGCGGGTCGGTCGAGATGCCGGTGCGAATCCAGCCAGACATTCCCGTCGGACTCACCTTCACGACCTTCCACTTTCCCGAGCTCGTCGACATCAACAAGCTGACGAACGACGCATGGGACAAGCGGTCGGGAACTGCCGAGTTCAAGGCTGCGTCAATCCGAATTGAGAAGCTGGCCGACGAGGCCGCAGCCTCTCAGACAATTGCGGAGCCTGTAGCCGGTGCCTGATCTTCATCTCACTGCCGATCGAGCATCAGCGGCCGAAGCGGCTGCAATCGATCAGGTGCTTGTCGACCTCGATATCACACCGGCCGTCGTCGAAGAGACCGAGCGGGTGGTGCGAGGCGGCGTGCATCGCAAGAACGAGCGGCGCCACGCGTTGCTGCCGTGCCTCCATGCACTGCAAACCGAATCCGGCTGGATCTCTCGAGGCGGAACGAACTACATCGCTGAGAAGCTCAACGTGCCGCCGGCTGAGGTGTACGGCGTTGCCAGCTTCTACGAGATGTTCCGCGTCGACGAGGCGCCAGGCCACGACGACGATGTGGTGCACGTGTGCGTCGACTCGCCATGCCTCGAGTTTGCGGAAGCGAAGATCGCAGAGCTCACGGCAGCCGGCAAGCATGTGCATCGAAGCCCGTGCCTCGGTCAGTGTGAACGGGCGACCGCCGACCACGGCCCCGCGCTGTTCATCCAGGGCAGAGGAACCGCCAACTCCGTCCCGTCCGACCAGCCAGACGAGCTCTGGGATCTTCCCCAGAAGCACGAGTTTGGCCTCGAGCTGCTCAAGAACATCGGTCGAATCGACCCCACCTCGCTCGACGCTTATGTGGGCGCAGGCGGCTACAAAGCGCTCGTCAAAGCCTTCAGCATGGGTGCGTCGCAGGTCGTCGAAGAAGTCGCAACGTCTGGCCTGATGGGTCGCGGTGGAGCGGCCTTCCCAACCGGCATCAAGTGGCGAGGCGTCGCCGCCGAATCTGGCACCAAGCACATTGTGGCCAACGCCGACGAGTCAGAGCCGGGCACGTTCAAAGATCGCACGATCATGGAGAACGACCCGTTCTCGCTCATCGAAGCGATGACCATCGCAGGATTCGCAACCGGTGCCCAGAAGGGCTGGATCTACATCCGAGGCGAGTATCCGCTCGCCACAGAACGGCTGCAGACGGCGATCGAG
>CALLGK010000256.1 GCA_938009905.1 uncultured Acidimicrobiales bacterium
CGAGCTGGCCTGGTTCGTTCTGCAGGTGAATCTCGAGGTCGTACATGTCAGTCCTTCATCGATAGTCGGGGAGTAGCCGGAACGTAGGACGGACACGTTTCGGTGAGCGCCGAAACGTTGCCGGACTACGTTGGCCTCATGTCCAAACCGGCAACCACATCTGAGGCGATTGCAAAGTTCGGAGCGCTCCTCGCCGACGAGACCCGCGCTGAGATCTTGTGCTCGTTGATGGATGGTCGGGCCTACACAGGCACCGAGTTGTCGCGCCACATCGGTGTTGCTCCCTCAACGGTCAGCGAGCATCTCTCGAAGCTGATCGATGCTGAGATCGTCGCCGTCGAGGCACAAGGTCGTCACCGCTATTGGCGGTTGGCCGACCCAGACATGGCGCAGCTGCTGGAGGCGATGGGAGCCCAGCTCACCTCACCAGCCAAACCGAAGGCCCCGGCCCACCTCGCCCACATCCGCACGTGCTACGACCACCTGGCAGGCGAGCTTGCGGTGGCCATCTACGACGGACTCGTGGAGTCAGGACACCTCACGGCGACGCCTGAACAGCTCGTGTTGGAACCGACCGGGTTCGAGCTGTTGGCGTCGATCGGGGCGGACGTCGATGCCATACGTAGTGCCACTCGGCCAAAGGCTCGGCCCTGTCTCGACTGGACCCAGCGCCGCCACCATCTCGCTGGCGAGGCCGCCAAAGCGATGCTCGAAGCGTTCAAGGCCAACGACTGGCTCAAAGCAGGCGCCAAGCCCAGAACCGTCAGGCTCACTGAGGTCGGACGCGTCGAGGTGCCGAATGCGTTCGGCTTGCCAGCTCTGTAGTCGGCGGGATGGTGAGATCAGTTCTCGGCGACGGCGACTGCCTCCAGTAGCGAGTCGACGGATGACGCGGAGGCTGGAGTGAGCGGTCGGCGCACTGCGCCGGTTGAGATGTCGCCGCTTCGTGACAATGCGCCCTTGAACACAGTCGGGTTGGGCTCAGCAAAGCCCGCTTGCACGACAGGCAGGAGCCGGTGCGTGAGTTCGGCTGAGCGAGCGGCGTTGCCCCCGAGTGATGCGGCAACAAGCTCTGCGAAGGCGGCGGTGCAGAGATGGGCGGCGGCCGAGATCGCGCCTCGACCGCCCATCAGAATCGTCGGGCCGATGAAGGCATCGTCGCCCGCCAGTACGGCGAAGTCGTCGCCACACGAACGAAGAACGTTGAGCGTGTGCGTGTCGAGCATCGCGACCGATTGCTTCAGGCCGACGATGTTGCTGTGCTCTGCCGTCGCAAGCACCGACTCACTGTCGAGGCCGAGCCCCGTGCGATACGGCACGTTGTAGATCACAACCGGCGTGGGGCTCCCGTCGGCGACGAGGTGCAGGTGTTCGACGACGGCCTGGGGGGACGGCCTCGTGTAGTACGGCACCACAACGAGCGCGGCCGCAGCGCTTGTCCCGGTTGTCAGAAACTCTGTTTCATCGATCGTTGCTTGGGTCGAGTTGGTCCCTGTGCCGATCATGAGCCGGGCGTCGTGCTCTCGGCACACCGAGTCGCATACCTCGACAACGGTCCGCCGCTCCGCTTGTGAGAGCGTTGCTGGCTCGCCGGTTGTGCCCAGTGCGACCAGTCCGTCCGCACCGTCGGCAAGCAGGCGAACGCCAAGACGTTCGAGTGAGGCAAGGTCGACCGAACCGTCGTTGGCGAACGGGGTCACGATCGGCACCCACAAGCCACTGAGATCGACCGTCGTGTTCGTATCCATGGTTTGTCATGTTCGGCGACGTGATGCGAAAGGGATAGTTCTGATGTCTTCAGCCGTACGAAACGTTCTGTACCGCTTGATCGTCGACAACTAGCGTCTCGGTCGTGATGGATTTGGGGCACCTCCGCTCGTTTGCCGAGGTGGCAGAGCGAGGGACGGTTGCCGCCGCCGCAGACACCAGGGGCTACACGGCTCCTGCGGTGTCGCAACACATTGCGAAGTTGGAGGCAGAGCTCGGGACGCCGCTGTTTGATCGAGTGGGCCGGCGGCTGCAGCTCACCGACGCAGGGCGGGCGTTGCTGCCCGTCGCGTTGCGCATGCTCGACTTGGAAACCGAAGGCCGGCACGCCGTCGTTGAGCAGAGGCACAAGCCCCATGTGGTCGTTGCTGGATTCGCGTCTGCTCTTGCGTCACTTGTCATCCCTCGCCTCGATGTGCTCAGCGACCTCGTCACGATCGAGATCCAAGAGATGGAAGACGTCGACGCGCTGCGAGACCTGCGGTTGGCCCGGGCCGATGTTGTATTGGCCCAGGAGTATGAGGGGCAGCCCGTTGATCGAGACGAACGCTTCACGTACACGAGCCTCACATCAGACCGTCTTCGCCTGGCGCTGCCGAAGTCCATGCCAGCAACCACCACGCTCGACGATCTCGCGACGACGCCATGGCTCATCAACGGGCGCGGCACTCGCTGTGAGCGAGCCACCATGACGATCCTCGATCGAGCTGGGTTGCAGCCAGCCGTGTCGGGCTCGGTTGCCGACAACCAAGCCCTGCTCTCACTCGTCGCCGCCGGGCATGGAGTCACGATCGTGCCCGAGCTGATCGTGAACGCCTCGCAACAACACGTCACCGTCGCGACGCAAGACTTGCACGTGACCAGAACCATCTACGCCGTCACACGCACCGTTGCTCACTCAGCGCTCGTTGAAGTGCTCGACATTTTGCAGAGCGCAGGTTGAGCCGGTGAGTCAGACTTGCGGCGTGATCGTTGGCGTCGGCTATCCCGGCGCGACGGCGATTGGCGACACCGTCGACCTCCGTGCTCGCGATCTCACACCAACCAACGCCAGCCCGTTCGCCACCAGCGGGGGCGGGGACGCCTTCGCCGCCAGCGAAACGCAGCTCGCCGCCGATGTGTTCTTCGGGATCGGCGAGCTTGAGACAGACGAGGGTCGACGCCAAGAAGGCCGCAATCTCCCTGACGGGCACGCAGCGAAGCCGCCACCGATCCATCTCGACATGGTCGACGACCTCCGTCGCTTCGTGGCTCAGGTCGGCAGTCGACACCAGCCGAAGCTCAGCGTGCAGTCCATCGAGATCGCCGACGAGTTTCACGCGACGGTGCCCGGCATCGTGCTCAATCGAGCCCTTCGAAACTTCTTCAGTTCATGAAGGACGATGACGCAGTCGCTGCGGTGGCGATGATTGGCAATCGTCTGCTCGGTCATGGGGCGTCCCGAGGCGACTGGGAGACACTCAAGTGCAACGCCCGATCCATTGTGCTTCGTGGGCACGACGTGATCGTCAAGCAGGCTCGTGAGGATGTGACCTTCAACGAACTTGCTGCTCTGCGTTACATGGCTGCGACAGCGCCGGACTTTGCGCCGTCGATCGTCGCGTTTGATGAGCACGAGCGGGTGGTCGCGATCGAAGATCTGGGCGACGGCTTGTCGTTGGCCGACGCGCTAACAGGTGACGATGAATCGGTCGCCGTGCGGATGTTGGACGAATACGTGGACGCGCTTGCTGAGTTGCATCAGAGGACGCGCGTTGACCAGGTTGAAGCGAACGGCGGTGCGTCATGGCCTCGCGAGGTACTCGAGACATCGATCGAGGCGCTACGGAATCGATTCGTTGGTGACATTGATCCGCCCAGCGATCGGGTGATCCACGAGATTCGAGATGCTGCCTCGCGCCTGTTCGGACCAGGTCGACAACGCGTGTTCTCGTTCGGTGACATGTGTCCGGACAACAACGTGCGAACCGAGAATGGCCTTCGCTTCTTCGATCTCGAGGGTGCCTGTCACGTCGATCCCGCTGCTGACCTTGCCTATCTGACGGTCCCGTTCCCGACCTGCTGGTGTTGTTTTGATCTTCCTGCAGAGGTGCGATCTCGATTGGTTGACGGGTACGTGGAACACACCGGCGACCACGATGTGCGTCCTGCTATCGCAGCAGCACACGGGTTCTTTGGTTTTGTCTCGGTTGGGCTCATCGGCCGTCGGGTTGTCGAAACCGACGAGGAGCGTGTCGTGAATGGGCAAGACGTTCCGAGTGGGAGAACCAGGGTCCTTCATCGTGTCGGGCGGGCGGCCGATGATCCGTTGCTCGATGAGGTCTTGCCCCTGACTGCAACATGGTTGAGGAACAGCGCAGTCGAGCTCGCAACCATGTGGCCAACAGCGAAGTCTGCAGCCCTTGCCCCAGCATTCGCAGCATGGGAACCGACCTCTCATTAGACAGGCAGTCATGTTGTTGAGCATGGTTGCCCTGCAGCACGAGTGCAGTTTTGCCACTCTTGAAGCAGGAGGACGCATTTATGAGGGAGATCGAGGCTCGCCCTGGTTCAGGGATGGCGAATCGTCGCGCTCGTACCGAGGGGAGCGGGCGCAAGCTGCCCGTGATTCTTCTTGCCGTGTTGGCGTTCATTGCCGCGGCCTGCACGGGCGGTGGCGACACCGAAACGACAAGCAGCGAAGTCACCGCGGTTGAAACCACCCTCAGCGGCGACGTGATCGGCGGCAGCACCGCTCCTCCAGACACCGAACCCGAGAACGACGATGACACCGACAGCGGTGACGGAGATGACAACGGCGGAGGCCTGCAATCTCAGCCCAGTCGACCAGCGCTCGTGGCGGCACGAGCCAGCGGGCTTGCCGATAATGCACCAACCCTTGCACTGAACCGCACGCTGGCGCCGACGGCAGAGCGAGAGAACTGGGTGATCGTCGGATCGCTCCAGACGGGGCTCAACCGGCGGGCCACGGTGTGGACGCCAACCAGCGAGGACCTGAACGGCGTTGATCCATTGGACGTCGGCCCTCCAGG
>CALLGK010000257.1 GCA_938009905.1 uncultured Acidimicrobiales bacterium
GGCAATCCCAATCTGGAGGCTGGAGAGTACCGAAACGTGCCCCACGGCCTCCAGTTCCAAACGCACTTCCGCTTCTGGAGGCCGGAGAGTACGGAAACGTGCTCAACGGCCTCCAGAACGGGTTTCGTGCGTTCTGGAGGCCGTGAGATACGAATGAGCGAGACGTGGCGATGCTCGTTGAGCGGACTACTTAGGCGCAGGCGCCGAGCGGCGTTTCGCTGCCAGCTCGGAGCGTGTTGACGAAGTTGGCTTCTTGGCCGGCAACGATGTTCACGCTGCTGCCGCAATAGCCGTTGACCTCCGTTGACCAACGGGTTTCATCAACCGTTTCGGTCACCGTGCAAGGAGTCCCGTCGGCAACACCATCCAGCGCGACGACGACGTCGCTCCCATCAGCAGTCACACCAACCGACGTGTTGAATCCGGTCTCGCACGTAACCGTGAAATTGAAGATGGGAACCGTGGCCCCAGGTCCAGCATTGACTGTCTTGCTGATGGTGATCGTGCTCGACACGGGTGGTGGCGGAGGCGGCGTGTACAGATAAGTGACGGTCACAGACGCTGTCACCGTCGAAGCGATCATCGACTCTGAGTTCGGCCCCTTCTCCTCAGCAATTTTCCCGGCGCTCGTGGCCGGAAACTCGATTGTTCCACCGATGTACTGGGCAATTGGAGGATTGTCGGTACCCGTCGCGTCTTCGGAGCCAACGGAGACGTCCTTCGTCACTCCGGCGGGGATCTCAACAGCCGTAAACAACGGTGAAAACTTGTCGACCGTCACACCGTTTACCGCTGGGCCTGAGATTTCCGCCACGAACAGTCGACCTGGGAAGGTCTCGTAGATGAACGGAACAACGCCGTTGTTCGTCACCGTTCCGGTTGAGGTGAAGCTAATGCTCGTCGTCACGACAACTGAGTTGAGCTCTCCCTTCGATGAATCAAAGCCGCTCACGGAAAGGGTCCTAGTGTCGCCGACCTCAAACTCGGCCGTGTCTGAGACAACCTCCATTACACCGGCACCTGAGGCTTGGGCTGGAGCTACAGCCGGAAGAGGCATCGCGGCGGCCGCTGCTTCGTCGGCAGCACCGGCGATTTCAGGTGCTGCGCCGGCGCTGAGTGGTTGACCGGAGCGCAGTTGAATCATCGACGCAGCGATCACCGTTGCAGCAACGAGCGCTGCCAACAGAGCGTTCCAGCCGATGATGCGGCCGAGCAAGGGTCGCTCGAGCGTTGTTGTGGTCCCGAGAGAATTCTTGTCGTGTTGCATGTATGCGCCACCCCTTCTGAGAGATGGCAAAAATTACACTGGTGCAACTCGCGAAACGGGGACCTCCCGAAGACAAGGGGTCACGTTTCACTCGCACCCGCCTGTTTTCGCTCGTTTTGGAGGCCATAGGGCACCGTTTTGTGCTCTACGGCCTCCAGAACGGGGTTGTTTCGGCGGGGGGGGATTACTCGACGAGGAGGGTGCCGGGGCGGTAGGTGGCCCACGCAAACCAGAAGGTGTCGACGTGCGGCACGGCGGTCAAGCGCTCACCGGCAAGTGGGCCGTCTGTTGCGAGGCCGTTGATCGACCACACCGATCCGGTCTCGGCATCGGTCCATTCGCCGTCGCCAGTGGTCGAGAACGTCAACGCCTCACCATCTGGACCGGCGGGGATGAACACGCCCGTCTGTCCGATGTCTGCGCCGTTCGAGATCGCCTGATCGTCAAGCGATGAGGACAGGCCGCTTTGGTGGAACAAGACGAGGTTGCGACCGTCCTGGTCGACGGCCAACACGCCGGTTTCGCTCAGCGTCGACAGCGTGATGGCGATCGGGCCTGCCTCATCGACAACACCGACAACCCGACGCTTCGACCGGAGCCGCTCGTCGATCGGCTGTGAGATGAAGCCACCGATCGGCTCTGTTTCCTCGTTGTCGTAGCCCACGTATGGATTCGTGCCGTAGTTGCGAGCCCAGCCGGTGTCGGTGCTCAGGACAAGACCGTCCGGGTGCAGCTCCGCGTACTGTGCGATCGAAAGCGTCTGCGCCGGGATCAAATCGAGCTGCGCCCCTGCGAAGTGGCCGACGAGGCCCTGGCCGGTGAAGTGAGCCCACAGCGATTCTGTTTGACGGTCGTACATAACGAGCGCCGACTGGTACAGGCTGCCGGACGTACCGAAGTCGAGCACCCGGTCACCAAGACGCCGGTCGAACGCAAGCGCCGAGTTACACAGCGGGCAGTACGTGACGGTGACGGGCACGCCGCCGATCTCGTCGTTGACGATCTCGTGCCAGATCAGAATCGAGATCGGGTACGCCTTCGCCTCGCCGTTGACCTCAACGACAACGACCGCTTCGTCAACATCAGCGATGAATGACTCTGCTTCTTCCTGCGTGACGAAGATCGGGTCGTCAATTGGTGGGATGCCGTCAGGCGGTGGTCCACCAGACACGATGTCGAACGGATCGACGATCGGCGGTGGGAACGCAGGATTGTCCGGGCCAGCGTTCAGGGCCGACTGCACCGGGTCGCCGCTGTAGTCGTGGCTGGCGTAGTCGTAGTCGGGGTTTGGCGTGACGTTCCCGGCCGGCAGCGTCGGGGCGGGCTCATCGTCGTCAGAGCTATCGGACTCTTCATCGTCTGATTCGACGCTGTCATCACCCGACGCTGCATCGGCGGCAACGTCGTCGTCTGCCCCGGCATCACTGGAATCTGAGCTGTCTGAGCATGCAGCAGCGACAAGGGCCAGGGCCAGTACAAGTGCGCCCAGCCGACGCATTGAGCGCAAACGGGCAAGGGGAAAACCAAACGGGGATGGATCAACCATGCGGAAGCAACCCCGCCGAGCGCCGGGTTGTTCCCGCTAGCCGATGGTCTCTCGCGTTCCGCCGACCCCCGAGTAACGCGACAGCGGGCGCGTCATGCGCTTCGACCACCAGTCAGCATCTCGAGCGTGGGCGTGAAAGTGCTCGGGAATTTGCCGCATCACGCGATCGATCGAGAACTCGTCACCGAATCGGGCTCGGCCAACCTTGTCGAGCTCGGCAAGTGCGTGTTCGACATCGGCGGCTGGTGGCTCAACACCGTGATGACGCCAGACCACCATGGGCACACCACATGCCTCGCAGTCGGCGACCCAGCAAATCTCGTCTTCGTGATACCAGTGGGTGAAACGATCGGCCTGACACAACTCGCAGTTGGGGTCGTGGGGGTGGCCGTCGGCTTCCGCCATCGGATCAGACGCCGTCGAGGGCCGCTCGGAGCTCACCGACAAAGCTGATGGCATCTTCTGGCGTGCCACCCTCGAGCATCTTGCGGATGATGGCGCTGGCCACAACGACGCCGTCTGCTACCTCGGCAACTTCTGCGGCCTGCTCTGGGCTCGAGACGCCAATACCGATAACCACAGGAAGATCGGTTGTGTCTTTCAAACGTCGAGCCATCTCGAGCGCACTCGACGCCAGCTCGGCCCGCTCCCCCGTGATGCCCACGAGGCCGACGCCATAGACAAACCCGCGGGATCGAGACACGATCCTCGGCAAGCGCTCATCTGGAGCTGTTGGAGCCGCAAGCAACACGGTTTCGATCTCGTGCTCGTCGGCGACGGCCGCCCACTCTTCGACTTCTTCAAGGGGAAGATCAGGCAAGATCGCGGCGCTGATACCGGCTTCCTTCAGTGAGCTCGCGAACCGCTCGTGGCCCATGTGAAAGCAGATGTTGTAGTAGGTCATGGCGATCAGGGGAATGCCCGGGTCGGTCTTCGCTACCTCGGCCAACACGGCAGCCGGATTCGAACCCTCACCCAGGGCCAGCGATGAGGCTTCCTGAATGGTGGGCCCATCCATGACCGGATCAGAGAACGGGATTCCGATCTCGATTGCGTCTGCGCCGACACTGGCGAACCCTTCGATCAACCGGGGCCAATCGTTGATCGGGTAGCCACCGGTGACGTAGGGCAACAAGAGCTTCTGGCCGGCGTCACGCTTGGCTCGAAGCGACGCTTCGAGGGTGCCGGGTTTCCACGTTGTTGGTGTCACTGTCATGACCGCATCATCTCCAATGCCTCGACGTCACCGTCGAGGATGGCCTGAACCTGGGCCACATCTTTATCGCCGCGTCCCGACATGTTGAGCAACACCGTCTTGCCAGCCAGCTCGTCCTTGGCCTTGACCATCCACGCCAAGCCGTGAGCTGGCTCGAGGGCCGGAATGATGCCCTCGGTGCGCGACATGAGCTGGAACGCCTCAATGACTTCTGAGTCGGTGACCGGCTCGTAGCGAGCGCGTCCGATCTCGGCCAGGTGAGCATGCTCTGGCCCAACGCCCGGGTAGTCAAGACCAGCAGACACCGAATGTGCCTCTTGGACCTGGCCAAACTCGTCCTGCATGAGATACGACATCGAGCCGTGCACCACACCGGGGACTTGCCGACCAACAGCGGCGCCGAGCGACGGCTCAGCTCCGACCAACTCGGCGTTGGTGTCGGCAAAACCGGAGAAGATGCCGATGGCGTTCGAGCCACCGCCAACACAGGCGACCACGACGTCTGGCACCCCACCGTTGGAGTCTGGCCCAAGTAGCTCGGCGCATTGCTCACGGGCCTCGTTGCCGATCACACGGTGGAACTCGCGCACCATCCACGGGTATGGGTGAGGGCCCATCACCGAGCCGAGGCAGTAGTAGGTCGACTCGACTGCGGCGACCCAATACCGCATGGCTTCGTTCACGGCGTCTTTCAGCGTGCGGCTACCAGACATGGCGGCCCGCACTTCGGAACCGAGCAGTCGCATGCGAAACACGTTGAGAGCCTGACGCTTCATGTCGACCTCGCCCATGAACACGATGCATTCCATACCGAGGAGAGCGGCGGCCGTTGCGGTTGCGACGCCGTGCTGGCCGGCGCCGGTTTCTGCCACCAGTCGGGTCTTGCCCATGCGCTTGGCGAGCAACGCCTGCCCCAGCACGTTGTTGATCTTGTGACTTCCCGTGTGGTTGAGGTCTTCTCGCTTGAGGAGCACGCGGAACCCGAGCTCGGCCGACAGGTTGTGGCACTCGGTTACCGGTGAGGGCCGACCGGCGTAGTCGCGCAGCAGGTCGTGGAACTCCTTGATGAACTCGGGATCAGACCAAGCCTCGCGAAATGCATCCTCGAGCTCGGCGCACGCTGGCACCAGAGTCTCGGGCACGTAGCGACCACCGAAACGGCCGAAACGGCCATTCTCGTCTGGGTCACCCATCACGCTTGGGCTTGCGTCGATTGCGGTCATTCGGTTTCCTCTTCCTCTCGCAAGTGGTCCTTGCGAATTCCAGCCTCGGCATCCCAATCGAATGGCTCGGCTTGTTGGGGTTGTTCGGAGAATGGCACGGCTCGAGCGTTGGCGATGAACCGGCGAACAAGAACAGGGTCTTTGTGTCCGGGGGACGATTCGATGCCCGATGCGGCATCGACTCCCCACGGGCGAACGGTCTCGACTGCGCTCGCGACGTTGTCGGGGTTGAGACCGCCTGCAAGCAGGATCGGACGGCCAATCGCAAGCTCATCCATCCGGCTCCAATCGAAAGTGTGTCCGCTGCCGGGCTCTGGCGAATCGATCAAGAGTCGAACGGGCCCGAACTCTTCGTGACGTTCGAGCGCAGGATCTTGAGCGGAGAAGGCTCGAATCACGGCTGGGACTCGTTCGGCGACCCAGCGGGTGTCTTCTGCGGTTTCGTGGCCGTGAAGCTGAACGGCTCGCAGACCGATGGTGTTGGCGACTTCGACGACCTTCTCACGACTCTCGTTACGAAAAATACCAACCGTGAGCACCTCAGGAGGCAACCGTCGAATGATCTCGCGGCCCCGATTCACGGTGATCCGTCGAGATGATGACCCGACGAAGTTCAGGCCAAGGGCATCGGCACCGAGGCCCGCCGCGACCAAGGCGTCGTCAACCGACGTGATGCCACAGATCTTGACGAAAATGCGGGGCTCGTCGCTCACACAGCAACGCTACTGGCCCCAGGCCGTCAGCAGAACCGAGTTTGTGGGCTGCTGTCGACTGGCTAGCACGCACGCAGTGCGGCAACCGCTCCCGTGGGGTCGCCCGAACGCACGAGCGCTTCGCCAACAAGCACGGCGTCGTAGCCGGCGGCTCGCAGCACGGAGGCATCGGCCGGCCCCTGCACGCCAGATTCAGCCACTTTGACGGCATCGTCTGGCAGATACGACGCAACCCGTACCGCACGATCGGTGTCGACTTCGAACGTAACCAAATCTCGCTGATTGACGCCGATGAGCGAGGCGTCCGCCACGAGGGCCCGCTCCACTTCGGCCTCGTCGTGCGTTTCGACGAGCACGTCGAGTCCGATCTGCTTGGCCAGAGCGTGAAAGTCGGCGAGTTCCGCGTTGTCGAGCGCAGCCACGATCAGCAAAACGCAGTCAGCGCCCATCAACCGAGCGTCGACAACGTCGTGTGCCGACACCGTGAAGTCTTTGCGCAGCACGGGAATAGCAACCGCGTCGCGAGCGGCCTGCAGATCGGCCGGCGATCCACCAAAGTGGTCCTGGTCGGTCAGCACGGACAAGCACGTCGCGCCACCCGCCTGATAGCTGCAAGCAAGCTCGGCAGGATCAAGTTCAGCGTTGAGATCGCCCTTTGACGGCGAACGGCGCTTCACCTCAGAGATCACGCTGAGGCCATCGGCAGCCGCAACGGCAGCTTCGAACCCTCGCGTCGGCGGAGCCGCCATGGCCTGTTCGATCAGCGCATCGAGCGGACGCTGGTCGGCCATCGCATCGGCCCGGTGAGCGGCCAGAATTGCGTCGAGATACGTGCTCAGAGGTCGAGTCCCTTTGCAACAACAGGGTCAAGCAGCGTTACCTCTGGACGGCCAGCAAGCAGGCCACCCATGGCGCCCATCGCGGCCTTCATCCGATCGCCCTTGCCATGCGTGGTGAGCGAATCGGCCGATGTGTAGAGCTCGAAGAAGTAGAAGACGTTTGGGTCGTCCTGGCTCTGGTGAGCCGAGTACACCTCGAGCTCTGGCTCTTCGTCTGACGCCTCGATCAGGGCGCCGAGTGCAGCCTTGAGCTCGTCGATCTTGCCCTCGGCGGCGGTCAACTTGGCGATAAGAGAAAGCTTGGTCATGGACGGACGCTACCTGTTGCTGCTGGCGAAAAACGAAACGATCACTCAGCAGCGATCGTGACAACCGGGCCATCGGTTCCGAGCGACATGGGTTGGTCAAGATCGGCGGCTCGTTTGACGGAAGCCAGACCAACGACGTCGTCACCAAGCGCAGCGGCGCTCGTGAGCTGGCCGACCTCGGTGTCGCCCTGGAAAAGCGCGGCAGGCAATGCACCGAGCTGCGGATCGTTGCCGTCGGCTGCGACCGTGACGGCCCGCATTGTTCGTGGCGTGTTGTTGCCCCGAGAGTCAACCCGAGCCACGAGTTCCTGGCCGACGTAGCAGCCCTTCGTGAAGTCGGTCGACAGGTCAACAATGCCCAGCTCGGCGGGAATGGTCTTCTCGCCGATCTCACGACCCATGGCAGGCATCTGCAAGCTGATGCGAACGGCGTCAAATACCTCGGCGTCAGCCTCGGTGACACCGGCTGGCACATCGGCGTCTGGTCCGAGGATGTCGAACCCGGCAGTGTCTGGCCAGTTGAGCTGGGCGACGACACCGGCGCTCGCAATGGCGGGATCGGCGTTTGGGCCCCGCACCGCAATCATTCGTTGGGTCGAGAGTTCAAACGAGGCTGCCATTCGAAGCTTGAAGCGTTCGAGTCTGGCCAACGCCCCCTCGCCTGAGCCTGCGTCCATGTCGAGCCAGAACGTCTCGTCGTCGATGCGGGTCATGCGCATCCAGGCTGAAATGCGTCCTTGCGGCTCGAGCAGGAGCGTCCAGGCTGAGGCCCCAACCGCCATCGGCGACACGGCTTGGCTGACCTGACCGTGGAGATACTCCGCAACGTCGGCACCGGCCGCAACGATGACGTCGCGCTCGACCCGGAAGGCCACAACGTCTGAGGCGAGCAATTCGGCGGCAGCGCTGCGATCAATCATTGCTCGCAGTATGCCAACATGCTCACCGCGACGGCATCCTGCCGATGCTGGTGTCCCTGTGCTGTTCCCGACCTTTACGTTCGCTGTCTTCTTCGCGGCTGTGTTCGCCACCCACACCGCTCTTCGGCAATCTCCGATTGCGTGGAAGCTGGCGATGCTGGCGGCGTCCGCGATCTTCTATGGCTGGTGGGACCCTCGGTTCTGCGCTCTGATCGCCGCCTCCGCCATCATCAACCATCTGCTTGCTTCGCTCGTGCATGCGAGTGAGAGCCGCAAACGAACCGCGGCGCTCACCGCCGCAGTGGTGGCCAATCTCGGCGTGCTTGGCTTCTTCAAGTACTACGGCTTCTTCATTGACTCGCTCGGGCAGGTCGTTCCCGATCGCGACCTGCCGCTGCTGCGGATCGTGCTGCCGGTCGGCATCTCGTTCTTCACGTTTCAGGCGCTCAGCTATGTGATCGACGTGCACCGCCGCGTTGTGCAACCGGCGTCGCTCCTCGACGTCGCCGTCTATCTCTCGTTCTTTCCCCAGCTTGTTGCTGGCCCCATCGTCCGAGCATCTGAGTTTCTCCCTCAGCTCGCGGCACCGCGTCCTCATCGAGTACCAGCGGGCGAAGCGGCTTGGCTCATCGGCCGTGGCCTGCTCAAGAAGGTCGTGATCGCCACGGTGCTCGCTGAGCAGGTGGTCGACCCCGTTTTTGACTCGCCGAGCGCTGCGACCTCGGCCGAAACACTGCTTGCCATGTACGCCTACGCCATCCAGATCTACGCCGACTTCTCTGGCTACACCGACATCGCAATCGGCATTGCGCTTCTCCTCGGGTTCCGGTTCCCGCAGAACTTCAACAATCCCTATCGCTCCGCCTCGATGCAGGACTTCTGGCGTCGGTGGCACATGACGCTGTCTCGCTGGTTGCGTGACTATCTCTACATTCCCCTCGGTGGCAGTCGAGGAGGCAAGCTCGCCACCTACCGCAACCTCCTGCTCACGATGGTGCTTGGCGGGTTGTGGCACGGAGCATCGTGGACGTTTGTGGTGTGGGGCCTCATCCACGGCCTGGCGCTTGCTGCTGAGCGACTCTGGCGCGACCGGCGGCCGACCCAAGACGGCGCCGTCAGCAAGCGAACGAATCCGCTGAGCTGGCTCGTCACCTTCCACGTCGTGTGTTTTGCCTGGGTGCTCTTCCGAGCCGAGAGCTTTGACCTCGCAACGGAGTTCTTCACCCAGCTTGTTGCGTTCGAGTCAGCCGGCAGCCTCAGTATCGACCCAGCACTCCCCTGGCTCGTTGTCCTCGGCGCACTCGCCGTGCAATTCATTCCGACAGATGCTGCCCCTCGAATCGTCGGCTGGTTTGATCGCCAAGTCGCCATCATTCCCGGCGCACTTCTGGGCATGTGGATTGCGTTCGTTGCCGCCATCGGGCCAGAGGGTGTGGCCCCGTTTATCTACTTCCAGTTCTGATGGCGATCCGACCGACTTCCCAAACCGACCCAGTGGCCGACGGCCCCACGACGACACCTTCGAACGACGAGCCTGCAGGATCGGCCGCCGTGTCGGTGTTGCTCGGGATCGCCGTTGCACTCGTTGTGGCCGGTGGGTTGAGTTCTGGCCGCTTGGTTGACATGGCTGCTCGGCTGCCGTTCGGCGACAACCGAGACCGCTGGCTGGCTGCTGCCGAGTCGCTCGACGAGAGTGCATCGAGCGTCGGGCTCGACCAGCCTGCCGACGCCGTCGCCGCTGCACTTGATCGGGAGCGTCCTGGTTCAGGCGCCGATGCTGCTGACCCAACGAAGGTCGTGGTCGGCGAGCTGGCAACAGGGGCCGCCCAACGGACGACGGCGACAACAACCACGATGCCAGCCTCGACAACAGATGGGCCATCCACGACTGATCCATCTACGACCGCTCCACTGACCACCGCGCCCACTACGGCGACTCCCACAACAACTGTGCCGACCACGACCACCGCCCCACCGACCACGGTGCGTCAGCTGCGAACGGTGACCGCAGAGAACCCGCTACGCATTTGGATGGGAGGCGACTCGCTTGGCGAATACGTGGCGACCGGGTTCCTCGGCGGCATCGCCGATCGACAGCTCACATCGATCACCTACGACTACAACATCTCAACGGGCCTCGCCCGACCCGATCAATTCGACTGGTTCGAGCGGCTGAGCGAACAGATGGTGAGCGAGACACCGCCCGAGGCTGTCATTTGGATGGTCGGCGGCAACGACAATCAAGACATGCTCACCGAGGCGGGACGGGTGAGCTACCCCAGCCCCGAGTGGGAGGCCGAGTACCGGGCCAGGGTGGGCACGCTCATGGACATCACCGCCTACCCAGACGTGCAGATGATCTGGATTGGCTTGCCACCGATGCAGCCCCAGCCGTGGACCGAGCTGCCGATCATCACCAACCCGATTCTCGAACAGGAAGCAGCGGTCCGCCCTTGGGTCACCTACGTCGACATCTGGGATCTGTTCCTCGACGAGGACGGCACCTACAACCCGCGCATCGTGGGACCAGACGGAACCGAGCGACTGGCCCGGGCACCAGACGGTGTCCACATCACGCGGCGGGCTTCAGAGTGGGTCGCCGACCTTGCGTGGGACGAAATCGCCCGAGTGTGGGCGCTCCCGAACCAGAACTAGCTGCACGCCTACTCGGGGCGCCGAAGCTACTCGTTGTTCGATTGCTTGGCCGCCCGCCGAGCACGCTGCATCGTGCGAGCTGGCTCGACTGCCGCCAGCAACGCCTTCGCCTTGTTGCGGCACTCAAGGTCCTCGAGCTCTGGATCTGAGTCGGCGACCACTCCGGCACCGGCCTGCACCGAGGTGCGCTCAGGCCCGCAGAACATGGTTCGGATCGTGATGGCGGTGTCGAGATTTCCCGAGAAGTCGAGATAGCCAACGACGCCCGCATACGGGCCGCGCTTCTCCGGCTCTAGCTCGTCGATGATCTCCATCGCACGCACCTTCGGGGCGCCAGACACGGTGCCCGCCGGCATCGTCGCTCGCAGAACGTCAATGACCGATTTCTCGGGTCGGAGGTTGCCCTCAACCTGGCTCGTGAGGTGCATCACGTGGCTGTACAACTCGAGGGTCATCATCTCGACAACTTCGAGCGAGCCGTACTCAACAACGCGACCAACATCGTTGCGAGCCAGATCGACGAGCATCACATGCTCAGCTCGCTCCTTCGGATCTTCCGACAGCTCGGCGGCCATACGACGATCTTCTTCGTCGTTCTTTCCTCGACGGCGCGTGCCCGCAATCGGGCGGGAGATGACCCGGCCCTCTCGGATCTGTACCAGCGGCTCGGGTGAGCACCCGACAACCGTGAGGTCGGGTTGGCGCAACATGTACATGTACGGGCTGGGGTTGATCTGACGGAGCACGCGATAGGCGTCGATCGGCTCAAAGCCGATGTCGCCGTCTTCTTCTGGTTCGATATCGAAACGCTGAGCGAGGACCACCTGAAAGATGTCGCCGGCTTCGATGTACTCCTTGGCCGCACCAACCGCCGCTTGGTAGAGACCAGACGGCATCGACGAGGTGACGTTCGGGAGCTCGGGGGCTGGATCAGGAGGTGCCAGCATCGGTTCGTCAACCGATCGAGCGCCATCGATGCCAAGTTGATCGAGACGGACGAGAGCGTCGTCGTAGGCGGCACGCTTTGTGTATTCGTCTGCATCGATCGGCAGGAGGGCAACGGCGATCAGCGTGACTCGTTGACGGAAGTGGTCGTACACCGCCATTTCGCCAATGACATCGAGCATGGCGTCCGGGTAGTCCAGCGGATCAGCCGGCGTGTTTGGCAGCTTCTCGATCTCGCGCACGACGTCGTAGGACAGGTAGCCAACAAGACCAGCGGTGAGCGGTGGCAGATCTTCGAGAGCCGGCGCCTTGTAGCGCTCAAGCAGGTAGTCGACGGTGGCCAAGATGCCTTGATCGAGCGGAACGTCGTCGTCCGGCAGCGAGCCGAGCATCTCGACCTTGCCATCGCGGGCGATCAACGACGCGTGGGGCCGGCGACCAACGAAACTGAAGCGGCTCCAGCGCTCGCCGTTTTCGACCGACTCCAGCAAGAACCCAGGCTCGTCACCAACCGTCCGGATGAACGCCGAGACGGGAGTGGAAAGATCAGCAAGCAGCTCTCGGGTGACCGGGATGGCCCGGTAGTCCTCGGCCAGCTCGCAGAATCGTTCGAATGTTGTTGTCACTCGCCGAAGGGGCGGTAGAAGCAGCTGTATTCACCGGTGTGACAAGCTCCCTTGCCCTCTTGTTCGACCTTGAACAGCAACGTGTCACCGTCGCAGTCGTAGGCCGCTGACCGGATGAACTGACGATCGCCCGAGGTGTCACCCTTGCGCCACACCTCTTGCCGGGAACGGCTCCAAAACACCGTCCGCCCCTGCTCGAGCGACATGGCAAGCGTCTCTGCGTTCATGTAGGCCATCATCAAGACCTCGTTGTTTGCGACGTCTTGAACGATCGCGGGTACGAGCCCGTCATCGTCGTACTTGACGGCGCCAAGCTGATCGGCGCTGGCGGTGATGGGGGTCGCAGGGATAGAGCTCTCTTCTGGCATGGCGAAGAGCCTACGGCCGCCAGGCGATGGTCAGCGAGGCATTTGTTGCGAGCACGGCGTGAAGCACGCCCTCCCAAGCCAGCCGCTCGAAGAACCGAGTGTCTAGAGGTAGAGCCCGGTTGGTGAGTCGTCGAGGCGCTCAGCGGCCACGGCATGCACGTCGCGCTCGCGCAGCATGATGTAGTCCGATCCGCCAACCTCGACTTCGTACCGATCTTCCGGATTGAACAGCACCCGGTCGCCCAACTCCATCGACCGCACGTTGGGGCCGACGGCCACAACGATGGCCCATGTGAGGCGCTTGCCGACCTGGGCTGTGGCGGGGATCAGAATGCCGCCGCTTGACTTGCGATCACCCTCGGATTCCATCTGTACGAGGACCCGATCGTTCAGCATCTTGATCGGGAGCTTGGTGTCGTCAGTCGTGCCCACGGCGAGCACGCTACCGTCTCGGACCATGGCCCACGACGACGCATCACCCGACCAGCAGTCGGGTCCGACG
>CALLGK010000258.1 GCA_938009905.1 uncultured Acidimicrobiales bacterium
TCAGCTCGAACTCGACACCGCACGACAGACAGTCACGTGGGCCAAGGCCCCGGTCGATCTCACCACCAAGGAATTCGCACTCTTGCGCTACTTCATGACCCACGCCGGAGAGGTGTTGAGCCAGGAGCGATTGCTTGAGCATGTGTGGGACGAGGCGATGGACCCCTTCACCAACACGGTGCGGGTCACGGTTGGCACGTTGCGACGCAAGCTCACCGACGCCTCAGATCTCGCATTGATCGAGACTGTCATCGGGGCCGGGTACCGATTGGTTGAGGAGCCAGCAGCCGGCTAGCGGATCGCCGCTTGTCGTCTCGCCACGATGCCTCGCATCTTTCAATCGATCCGCTTTCGATTGTCGTTGGCGTTTTCGCTCGTGGTCTTCTCGGTCGGCACGATGCTCGTTGGCGGCATCTACCTCTACCAGGTGAACCAACTCGACGATCCGGTCATCGAGATCCAGACCATCACCTACGAAGATCGCATCACCGGTCGAACGATCGACGTGCAGGCGATCATGCCGGAGGAGGCGCAGCGAGCGATCATCGAGCAGATCCAGGTCAACAGCTATCGAGAGGCCCTGAACGAGCTTCGCAAGGCATCGCTTGGTGCGCTCGGTCTTCTGTTCCTCATCAGCTTCGGCACTGGCTGGTTGTTCAGCGGTTGGACGCTTCGACCGGTCGAACGCATCACCGGTGTCGCCCGTGACATCTCGGCCACCGACCTCTCACGTCGCATTGGCCTGCGAGGTCCGGACGATGAGCTCAAGCAGTTGTCCGACACCTTCGACGAAATGCTCGATCGCCTGCAGGGGTCGTTCGAGGATCAGCGGCGCTTCGTGCAAGACGCGTCGCATGAGCTGCGTAACCCGCTGGCCGTGGCCCGAGCCAACCTCGAACTGGCCCTTGAAGGCGATTCAGAAGAAGAGGTACGGGCGGCGGCCGAGATTGCGCATCGATCGACCGGGCGCATGACGCTGCTGGTCGAGAACTTGCTGCAACAGGCTCGAGCCGGTGTGCCCGAGTTGGAACGCGGTCCGGTTGACCTCACTCGACTCGTGACCGAAGTGGCGGCCGACTTCGCCGCGCCTGCCGCCGAACGCAATCTCAAGGTTGTTCCTTTGGTCGGCACTGAACCGGCGATCGTGCTGGGAGACGGGTCTGCATTGCGCAGAGCGATCGCCAACCTGGTGGCCAACGCTGTTCGCCTCGCTCCTGCTTCTACGTCCATCACACTCGAGCTTGTGTCGGCGGCCGACTGTGTCGAACTCGCGGTGTCTGACGAAGGGCCCGGTATTGCTCCCAAGCATCACGAAGCGGTGTTTCAGCGGTTCTGGCGAGGCGACAACGCAGGCACCGGCACAGGCCTTGGACTCAGTCTGGTGAAGCTCATCGTGGAGCGACACGGCGGTTCGGTCACACTGCGATCTGATATCGACTCTGGCTCAACATTTACCTTGCGGCTTCCCGTGCCGATCGAGCGTCATGGATAAGTTCGGTTTGGGCGATCGTGGAGCGGCCGATGTTGCTGCCTACGGTATTTCGTCCACACTTGTCGATGTGGCGAACACCGTATGACCGACCGACTCTGGGACTTCGAAGGCAAAGACACCGCGGCTCAGGCTGCGGAAAACGGTGTGCCTGCTGACGGTGGCTCCACCATCGATAGCGCCGCGACCGTTGACAGCGCGGCCACGGTCGATAGTGCTGCCCGGGTTGATCGCGCTGCCGATAGCGCCGCAACCGTCGACCGAGCGATTCCGCCGACGCCAACGCGTCAGCCCGTCGTCCCGCCGCCAGCCACCGGCGCCATGAGGCCGGCTCCGACCGCGCGAGATCAAGCACTGACGACGGCCCCGGCATGGGCGCCTGCCACCCAGGCTTCGCCGACTCCGGCCCCTCAGCCATCGATCATCCAGCCGGCCCCGCAGCCAACCGCTGTTCAGCCAGGTGCCGGTCAGCCTGGTGCTGGTCAACCAACGGCTGCGCAGCTCGCTCCGACTCAGCCACAACCGGTGTTCCCCAGCACGTCGCCGACCGTTCCGGCGCAGGCCGCTGTGCCAACCGTGCCGTTGCAGACTTCGCCTCCAACGATGCCGTCGAACGTGAGCGGTCCGCAGGCTCCTCCGGCATACGCCCCGGCGGCCGCAGCTCCCGCGCAGGCCGCGGCGAGCATGGCGCCGACCCGACCGCCCCGTCCTGGCGAGCGGCTGCTGGTCGACAATCAGGTCATCGAGAAGAAGCCTTCGCTCTGGGGTTGGCGTGCCCTTGCCGCATTCGTTGTTGGCGGTCTCCTTGCAGGTCTCGGCTTTGGCATCGGCACGTGGAACGGTGGCAGCGACGACTCCGTCACGGCGTCCGGACCTTCCAGCACAGTGGTCACGGTGCCAGAAACAGCACCGATCATCGTCGAGGCTCCCGATATCGATTCGAGCGAGCCCGCTGCCGTTGTGGCTGCCGTGCTCGGCCCGTCCATCGTGCAGGTCGAAACGCCAACCGGCCTCGGGTCTGGTGTGGTCTTTCGAGAGGGTCTCATCCTCACCAACAACCATGTGATCGAAGGCTCGACTGCCGTGATCATTCGGACCTCAGATGGTCGAACCTTCGATGCCGAGATCGTCGGCACCGACCCTCGTGTTGATGTTGCAGTGCTCGACGT
>CALLGK010000259.1 GCA_938009905.1 uncultured Acidimicrobiales bacterium
CGCGATCGACGAGCGCGTCGCCGCTGGAGAACAGGTCGGCTCGTTGGCCGGTGTGCCAATTGCGCTCAAAGACAACATGTGCACCAAGGGCATCGACACCACGTGTTCGTCGAAGATCCTTGAGGGCTGGAAGCCTCCCTATGACGCAACGGTCGTCGAACGGCTTGCCGCCGCCGGGGCAGTCGTGGTCGGCAAGACCAACCTCGATGAGTTCGCCATGGGTTCATCCACCGAGAACTCGGCCTTCGGCGTCACGCGCAACCCACTCAACCTCGAGCGCGTGCCGGGCGGGTCATCCGGGGGATCTGCGGCGGCTGTTGCCGCCGAGTTTGCGCCACTGGCCATCGGCTCAGACACCGGCGGCTCAATTCGCCAGCCAGCGGCGCTGTGTGGCGTTGTCGGCATGAAGCCCAGCTATGGCGCCGTCAGCAGATACGGCCTCATCGCGTTCGCCAGCTCGCTTGATCAGATCGGTCCGTTCTCGGCGACCGTCACCGATTCGGCGTTGCTCTTTCAAGCCATCGCCGGACCTGATCCTCGTGATTCAACATCCATCCCCGAGCCAGCGGCCGATGTGTTGTCCGGGCTCAACGACGGTGTCGAAGGGCTTCGCGTTGGCGTGATCTCCGAGCTCATGGGCGAAGGCGAGCTCGTCGGCTTCGAACCCGAGGTCATTACCCAGACGCGAGCAGCAGCAGACGCCCTTACGGCCGCTGGTGCGATTGTCGAAGAAGTCTCGGTGCCGTCCACGATCTATGGCCTGTCGGCCTACTACCAGATCGCTCCGGCCGAAGCGTCTTCCAACCTGGCTCGCTACGACGGCGTGCGCTACGGCCACCGGGAAGAGGGTCGAGCAAACACAGCCGCCATGATGCGCGCCTCCCGCACCGCCGGCTTTGGCCCAGAGGTGAAGCGCCGCATCATGCTTGGCACCTACGCCCTGTCTGCCGGCTACTACGACGCCTTCTACGGCAAGGCCCAGCGAGTGCGCACGTTGATCATCAACGACTTTGCCAAGGCGTACGAGAACTTCGACGTGTTGCTGTCGCCAACCTCGCCATGCGTGGCTTTCCCCATCGGGGCCAAGAGCGACCCGCTCACCATGTATCTCAACGACACGTGCACGATCCCTTCGAATCTGTCGGGTCAACCCGCCATCTCCGTGCCATTTGGTACCGGAGCAGACGAGTTGCCCGTCGGTGTCCAGGTGCTCGCCCCCATGCTGGGTGAAGCCAAGATGTACTCGGTCGCACGAGCGCTCGAGGTCGCCGCAGGAGGTCTGTCATGACCGACGTCGATCAGCCAGTTTCGTCCACCATGCTCTCGGCGTGGGAGGTCGCCTCCGATGTTGCGCGCGAAGAGAGCCACCTGCCCGATGGCTGGGAGATGGTGATCGGCCTCGAGGTGCACGCCGAACTGGCCACCGCGACAAAGATGTTCTCTCCGGCCAAGAACCACTTCGGTTCAGATCCGAACACCAACGTGCACCCGGTGTGCCTTGGCTTGCCGGGCACCCTGCCCGTGGTCAATGGCAAGGCTGTCGAGCACTCCATTCGGCTCGGTCTTGCCCTCAACTGCCATGTGCAGCGCTGTGTGTTTGCTCGGAAGAACTACTTCTATCCAGACATGCCGAAGGACTACCAGATTAGCCAGTACGACCGGCCGCTCAACATCAACGGTTGGCTCGAGCTGGCGTCAGGTCATCGCATCGGCATCGAACGGGCCCACATGGAAGAAGACACCGGCAAGTCGACGCACGTCGGCGAGTCTGGTCGCATTCACGACGCCGGCTATTCGCTTGTCGACTACAACAGGGCCGGCGTCCCCCTGCTCGAGATTGTGTCTCACCCCGACATTCGCGGACCGGAAGAAGCCAAGGAATACGTCGCTGAACTGCAGCGCATCATGATCGCCGTTGGCGCAAGCGACGGAAAGTTCGAAGAGGGATCGTTGCGGGTCGACGCCAACGTGTCGGTCCGTCCTGCCGGTTCAGACGAGCTTCGCACCCGATGCGAGATCAAAAACGTCAACTCGTTGCGTTCGCTCGGTCGCGCCATCCAGTACGAAACGCAGCGCCACGTCGATCTCTACCTCGCAGGCGACAAGCCAGTGCAAGAGACCCGGCACTGGGATGAAGAAGGCGGCCGCACGCGCGCTGGTCGTTCGAAAGAACAGGCCGAGGACTACCGCTACTTCCCCGATCCCGATCTGGTGCCAGTTGATCCGTCCCAAGAGTGGATCGAGGAGATTCGGGCATCGCTGCCCGTGCTGCCTCGCGAGCGGCGGCAACGCCTCGTCGACGCTGGGGGATCGGCCGAAAACGCTGCTCTTGCCGTCGAGCGCGAGCTCGACACCCTTGCCCTGAGCGCCATCGAAGCAGGTGCTGAACCGGCTCGCACGCTGACCCACGTGGCCAACAACCTCGCTGTTGAGGGAGCAGCCGACCTCGACCCTGCGAAGTTCGCAGACTTGGTCAAGCTCGAAACCGGCGGTGGGCTTACCGCTACGCAGGCCAAGACGGTGCTGGCCGACATGGTCGAATCGGGTCGCGCGCCAGCCGAGATCGCGGCCGAACGCGGCTTCGAAGCCATGGATACCTCAGAGCTCGAAGGCATGCTCGATCAGATCATTGCCGACAACCCGGATGAGTGGGGTCGGTTCTGCGAGGGTGAGGCCAAGCTGCAAGGTTTCTTCACCGGCCAGATCATGAAGGCCACCAAGGGCCAGGCCGATGGCAAAGTCATCGCTCAGTTGCTCGCCCAAAAGTCGTCTGGCTAACGAGTCCAGAACGAGCCCGCAGCACGCGTTGCCTGGGGTCGTTGCCTTGGGCTCAACTCGGTGGCGCAGTCTGTTATTGACCAGCGTTCGACGTCGTCGTCGGGAACACTGTGGTGGTGAGTGTGCATGTGCGTTCGACCGATGGCCCCGAAGAGTTCATGCAGCAGTGGCGCGTCGTGTCGTCTGCGTTTGGCGAACCGGTCGAGGACCAAACAGACGAGCAGCTCGCTCGAAACCAGCGGTTGCTCGACCCTCGCTACACGATCGTGGCTGTCGACGATGGCGAGATCATTGGCGGTTCTGTCGGTGTCACGTTTGACCTCGTGATGCCGGGCGGTGGGCGGGTGCCAGCCAACGGTGTCGCTGGCGTTGGTGTTGCCCCAAACCGCACTGGGCGCGGGGCAAAGCGAGCCATCATGGAAGAGACGCTTCGCCGCGCCGTTGATGCTGGCGCTGCAGCCTCGCTCCTCATGTCGTCCGAGGCCCCGCTGTATGGGCGCTACGGCTATGGCTGTGCATTCTGTGCCGCGAGTTATGAGATCGCCGTTGATCGGGCCGGCCTCGATTCGGCCGCCGCCATTGCAGGCTCGATCGACCTCCTGACCGACCGGGTAGCGGCTCGCTCGATCATGACCGAGGCGTATGACCAGATCATCGGCGGGCTCGCCGGGCAGACGTCGCGCTCCGAGGCATGGTGGGAGTGCATCCTTACCGACGATGCCGACTGGATGGGCCCGGCCAAACCCACCATTGCGCTTCATCGCAACGCCCATGGTGAGCCAGACGGATATGCGCTCTACACCATCGAAGGTTCGCCCAGTGACTCGTGGCTCGCCAACGGCACGGTCATGGTTCGAGAGCTCGTCGGTGTTGACATCGATGCCGAACTGGCGCTGTGGACGTTCCTCACATCGATCCCACTCGCAAGGCGAGTGCGGTGGCAGGTCGCACCGGTTGAGCCCCGCTTGCAATATCGACTCGTCGATCCTCGCCAGCTCAAGATCACCGCCAAGCAAGACATGTTGTGGCTGCGACCGCTTGATGTGCCCAGGCTCTTGCGGGCCCGCAGCTATCTGAGCGATGGATCGGTCGGACTGGCCATCGTTGATGACTTCCTGCCGTCGAACGCCGGACCTTGGCAGCTGAGCGTGCATGAGGGCGAGGTCGACGTGTCGCCAGGCGGCGCAGCCGATGTTGAGCTCACGATTGATCAGCTCGGCACTGTCTTGCTCGGTGGCACCTCGGTGCTGATGCTCGCCGATGCCGGTGTTGTCACCGGTTCGCAGGATGGGATCATTGCGCTTGATCGCTTACTTCGTTCGACCCCTGCTCCGTTCAGCGTGTCGAAGTTCTGACATTTCTTTGTGAATCAGTAAACCGATCCGTGGGCTGAGACGTCTGTGGGGGTGTGAGTGCGTCTGTCCAATCGATGCTGGCCACAAGTGGCCGACGACCAAAGCGGGAGCATCGTCTTGCAGCACCTCAGGCGAAAGGAGCGCGTCAACCGGTGACAGACGTTGACCTTTCGGTTCTGTACGAAGAGCACTTCCGATCGTTGGTGAAGTTGGCGTCGATGTACGTCGACGACATCGAAACGGCAGAAGAGGTCACCCAAGACGCGTTCTTGAAGATGCTGTCTGGTCGCTACCGCATCGAGCCAGGGAAAGAAGCTCCCTACCTGCGTTCAATGGTGCTGAACGGGGCTCGTTCGAAGCTGCGAAAGCGGCGGGTGCGCAGGCTCTACGATCCGGGCCCTCCCGGGACGGCCCCGGCGGCTGAGCTCGGCGGTGTACAGGGGGCGGAACAGCGACGGCTGCTCGACACGATGCGCAACCTTCCGGAGAAGCAGGCTGCGGTCCTGATTCTTCGCTACTACCTCGACCTGTCCGAAGCCGAGATTGCTGAGACGCTCGGCATTGCTCGGGGATCGGTCAAATCACATGCCCATCGAGGGCTGGCCAAGATGGCCACATTGCTGGAAGACGAGCGGACAATGACTGGCAACGAACATGACTGACGACCGACGCGACGACAACCTTCACGAACAGTTGGGGCGTGACCTGACCGAAGCGCTGACGCAGCAGGCCGATCGTTTCGAGCCGCGTGCAGAGTCGTTTCTGCGACTGCAGCAGGCGGTCGACGAACGATCGGCGCACGTGACGCCCTTCGAGTCTGGTCGCCGTCGGTTTCCCGGCCGCTACTTCGCAGCAGCGGCCCTGGTGTGCGCAACCGTTGGAGGCGTTGCAGTCCTGGCCAACACCGACCGGGGCACCGAGCTTCAGACCGTGCCTGCGGACTCAACCGAGCCAGATCCGACGATCACCACCACGACGATGCCGGTGACAACGACGACGGCACAGGGTGGCGCCACGACAGAAGCCGGCGGTGCCAACACAACAATCGCGCCCGATCCAGAAGCCGACCTTGCGATCGAAGACCAGCTCATCGCCGGTCCCCGCCGGGCTACACGCGAGGCGGCGGTGCGTGACTTCATGGCGCTGATTCGGCTGCGCTTCGCCCGGATCGACTTCGACGGCGACACCGCAACGGTGTTCAGCTTCGACCCAGATGGCAACGTCGGTCAGCCGTCAAGCGTGCTCACGCTCGTGCCGGTTCGACTCTCGTCCGGCGCCGATGGGTTCGCAGTCGCAAGAGCCGAGGACCCATCTGCCGCGATCGAAAGCCCAGCACCAGGCACGAAGATCGACGGCGCTGTGGTGACCGTGTCCGGCACCGGGCAAGGGTTTGAGGGCGGTGTCGGTGTGCGTATCTACTCGTCGTTCGATGGGTTGCTCTTCGATATGGAAGGCGCAACCGCCGGTAACTTCGACGGAATCGCCCCCTACTCAGCAGACCTTCGCGTGACGGGTCGCGAGATGGGCTGGGTAGTCGTGCAAAGCTCAACGGGTGCCGATGTCACGGCACCGTTCTCCGCCGTTCCCATTGAATGGGACGCCGGACCAGATCCGACCACCTACACCGTCTCCCACATCAGGCCTGACGACCCTGATGAAGGGCTGAACATTCGCAATCTGCCAACCGGATCGGTTCTCGACACTCTCTCCCCGGGGACCACCATTCGCCGCCGAGGTGATGTTCCGTCTTTCGTTGGGAGTCAGGTGTGGTGGTCGGTGACGACCGAAGACGGTCTCGACGGCTGGGTCAACCGGCGCTTCCTCGTGCGTGACGGAGATGTCTCAGACGAAACACTCGAGCTCATCGCCGATCAGTTCCTCAACGAGTTCGCCACTCTCGATGGGGAGTTCGCCACCATTCTTCCCTGGAGCACGACCAAGCCGGTGAAGATTGGCTGGGCTCCATCGATGACCGACGTTGACCCAGCGCAGCTTCGCGACCCAGCGTTCTGGGAAGCGGAACATGAGTGGATGGTGCCGGAGGCGACGTTCCCCGAGCCCGTCCTGACGGCTCGGTTCTCTGACCTGCTTGGCTTTCCTCTAGCTGCTGACGGTTCCAGCCCTGGCTACTCATACATCCCCGGCGCGGCGGGCGAAGACGTTGTGTCGCCGTACCCGCTTGTTGCCGAGGCCATTGAGACCCAGTTCGCTGGAGCGTCGCAGGTGAGCATCGCTCCGGTGCAGTCTGGATTCGACGGCACCCATCCCACGTTCACACTCTTCATCGAACCAGGGCCAGACGGCGCAACCATCGTCGGTGTTGCCATCGATTTCTTCATTCCCTAGCCGCAGATTCCCGACCCGTCGTACACGCGTTGTGCAGGTTCAGTTGCCTGTGCAGGAGTACTAGGTTCGCCATGTGAACAACGCGCCAGGAGATCTCGGAGACGATGCAGATCGGTTGTTGATCGATCTTGCTGCCGCGGTGGGCACTGATTCGCTCCACTACGCGGACGTTCCTGTGAGGTTCACTGGTGGGTTCTTCGCCACCGTTGTTCGGTTCCGGCTGGCTGACCCGCCCGCTGACTTGGCGGGATGGCTCGTTGCTCGGCTGATGCCTGACGAGGAATTCACGCGCCGCGAGACACAGGTGCAGCGGCTCGTTGCCGAGACCGGTTTCGATACACCCCGCATCCGGGCCTTTGGCGATGGCTCCGGAACGCTCGGGCAAACATGGTCGGTGATGGACGCGGTCGATGGGTCGCCCATGATCGATGACCTCGATCCCAAGACGATTCTCCGCGTGCTTCCGGATCTGGTCGCCTCGCTGCCCCGTCGAATGGCGGCGATGGCCGTTGCCCTCCACAACGCTTCGCCAGCCGAGCTGCGCGAGGTCGTGCCGTCGCGAACACCTGAAGAAGCGGCTGACTGGCTTGAGCTCGACCT
Organism: uncultured Acidimicrobiales bacterium; assembly: GCA_938009905.1. Taxonomy (GTDB): domain Bacteria; phylum Actinomycetota; class Acidimicrobiia; order Acidimicrobiales; family SZUA-35; genus CALEWY01. Next base: position 7,080 of record CALLGK010000259.1, read on the forward strand.
CGATCCTCAGAGAGCCGCGCGGGTGCGGGGCAACGAGTTGATGGTCGAGGAGTTGCGGCGGGCCGTCCTCGGCTTGCGACGTACCGCGCCAACCGCAGACACGCTCGGCCCCTCTCGTCATGTGCTCTGCCACGGAGACCTGCATCCGTTCAACGTGCTGACGACCGACGATGGGACTGACGTGCTCATCGACTGGTCGGAGGCCAACTGGGCTGCTCCCGAAGCCGAATTGGCGTACACCTCATTCATCATCGGCCACCCGCCCCTCGACTTGCCGCCGCTCGTGATGAGCGCGGTGCAACGAGCGACTCGTCCGATCGGCGCTCGCGTCGTGTCTGAGTACGTCAAGCTGTCCGGCCGAACGATCGACCAAGGTTTGCTCGATTGGTGGACTGCCTTCCACGCGGTGCGCATGCTCAGTTTCGTGGCCCGCGGCGACGCCCAGATTCGAACCCATCCCTGGTTCGGTTTGCAGGATCGACTTGCAGCCATCATTGCCAGCGCAACCGGCGTCACCGTGCACCGACGGGTTCGCTAGGCCGGAGCGCGTCGACCGCTGGCTAACCTGGCGGCACTTCCCCCACAGACATGACTCATCTGAAGGAGTCGTCATGAGGGGTGTATGGTTACGGCCACGGGTCTGGATGGCCGCCTGTGTTGTCATCGTCGTTGTCGTGGTCGTTGCCGTGTTTGGGCTCGTGGCGCAGCAACGGATCTTGGACTCACCCCCGACCGTTCACCTCGACGATGTGTCGCAGACCTCGTGCTCTGCTGGTGCGGGCTCCATCGCTCCGGATGAAGGTTCACCGATTGCGGCGGCGATCGATGCGCTGGCTGCAGCTCGAGAGTCCGAACAGCGGTGCAAGATTGCGAACTACACCGCGCTGTGTCGGGGACTGTGGGCTGCCTGGGTGCTTGATCCGGTGCTTGTTGGGGCGCGAGCTCCCGAGTTGGCAGTCGA
>CALLGK010000260.1 GCA_938009905.1 uncultured Acidimicrobiales bacterium
ACCGGCGGTCTCGGGCTTGTCACGATTCTCACGAACTTCATGGCCATTCCGGAGTTCGCTCCGCTCATCGGGTTGATGATCGGTCTCGGCGGTGGCATCGACTACGCCCTGTTCATCGTCACCCGATACCGGGAGCTCACACGCGAGGGGCTCTCGCCAGAAGACGCAACGGCAGGTGCCATGGACACGGCCGGCCGAGCCGTGGTCTTTGCCGGCCTCACCGTCGTGGTCTCGCTGCTGGGCATGTTGTTGATTGGCCTTGCGTTCATCGCCGGGCTTGGTATCGCAGCCGCCGTCACCGTCGCCGTCACGATGCTGGCCTCCGTCACGCTGCTCCCAGCGTTGCTCGGCTTTGCCCAGGAGCGAGTTGAGATCACCCGCTGGCGCGGCCTCATTGCCGCAGGCTTCGCGGCGCTTGCCCTCCTTGGCCTTGGCATCGGACAACCAACGCTCGGTGCCGCTGGCGCCATCTTCGCAGTGCTCACGCTCCTCGTGAGCTTCGCCGTGAAGCCGCTGCAGCAGGTGGTGCCGCCCCGCAAGGAAAAGCCCCTTCGTGACACGCTCGCCTACAAGTGGAGTCGGGTCATTCAGGCTCGCCCCTGGCTGTGGTTGGCCATCGGCGGCGGCCTTCTTCTGCTGCTGTCCGCTCCGGTGCTCGGCCTGCGACTCGGTTTCTCAGACGAAGGCAACTTCCCTGAAGAAACCACAACCCGTCAGGCCTACGACCTCATCGCCGAGGGCTTCGGTCCGGGCTCCAACGGTCCGTTCCTGCTCGCCATCGAGACTGGCTCGCCACAAGACGCGGCACTGCTCGAACCACTCGCCGCGGCGATCGCCGCCGACCACGGCGTGCAGTCGGTGAGCCCAGCGTTTCCGTCCGACCAGGCCGACCCGGCCAACTCGCCTGCCTTCCTGATGCAGATCGTGCCAACGACCTCCCCCCAGGACGTCGTTACCGAAGACACGGTGAAGCGCCTCCGGGCCGACGTGATCGCTCCTCTGGTCGATGGCTCGACGATGACGGCAAGCCTGACCGGAGCCGTCCCGGCCAACATCGACTTCACCGGCTACCTGTCGGGGCGGATCCTGCTGTTCCTCGGCGTCGTGCTGGCCCTGTCGTTCTTGCTGCTGATGGCGGTGTTCCGATCGCTCCTTGTGCCTTTGAAGGCCGTCATCATGAACATGTTGTCGATCTCGTCGGCATATGGCGTGGTGGTTGCGATCTTCCAATGGGGTTGGTTCAGCAGTATCTCGGGCGTCGAGCCCGCACCCATCGAACCGTTCATCCCGATGATGATGTTCGCCATCGTGTTTGGTCTGTCGATGGACTACGAGGTGTTTCTGCTGTCTCGAGTCAAGGAGGAGTTCGACCGCACCGGCGATGCCGCCAACTCAGTCGCTGATGGACTTGCGGCAACCGCCAGGGTGATCACCGCCGCAGCGGCGATCATGGTGGTGGTTTTTGGAAGCTTCCTGTTTGAGGAAGACCGCATCGTCAAGCTCTTCGGACTGGGTCTTTCGATGGCGGTTTTGCTTGATGCGTCCCTCGTTCGCATGCTGCTTGTGCCGGCCACAATGGAACTGCTCGGCGACCGAAACTGGTGGTTGCCGGCATGGCTCGAACGAATCATTCCTGAACTGAACGTGGAGGGCGGAAAATCCGCTGTAGAAGCGGGCGAAGAGCGCGAAATCGCCCATGTTTCGTAGCGGTCGCGAGATTCCCCAATATGGGGGGAGAAAATCTTGCTCTTGCCCACGAAGGGTAATGTCGCGCGCATGAGTGAGAGTGCTACCGCAAAACGCCCGGTGGTCATTATCGACGATCACACCGCTTTTGCGGAGGCGATGGGCCTGGCCCTGTCGTTGTCGAATGACCTCATATGCGTCGCAACCTCGCCGGGGACTGAACCGATCGTCGAACTTCATGATCGCCACAGGCCGGCCTTGATCGTTTCGGACTACCACATCCGAAACGGCCCAACTGGGCTGGAATCGGCAGGTGCGCTGAGGGCGGCAGGTGCTCGAACTCCGATCATGCTGCTGACGGGTTGGCCAACTCCCAGCGTGATTACTGCGGCCCGCGAGATCGACAATCTCGAAGTGGTGTCAAAGTCAACGCCGATGCGTGAACTCGTTGACCTCATGCGTCGCCAGATTGCGGGTCAGCCGCTGGGCGCTGGTGCAGCTGAAGAGATGGAGCTCCAACTGAGCCCGCGCGAGATGAGCGTGCTGCTTCTGTTGGGCGAGGGTCGACGTGCCGTCGAGATTGCCGCTGATCTATCGCTCAGCATTCACACGGTGCGTGATCACATCAAAGAGATCCTCGCCAAGCTCAATGCCGATTCGCAGTTGAAGGCCGTGTTGAACGCCCAGCGTCTCGGATTGTTGGCGCTTCCCACTGAGCGCAACGAGTAGCTCACTCAGCGTCGGATCCCGGTGGTCATCCACAGGGTTGATCATCCCGTTCTGTCAGTCGCGCCACCACAAAAGAGCTACGGTTTAGCTGTCCGACGTTGTGGGTCGATCCCACGCCGCGCGGGCATGGGGACTTGATGGCCGAAAGCGAAGTGCTCTCGTGAGTGATCGATCAACCGAGACAGATGTGAAGGATCCTGAAGGGGGTCACGACGCCGTCCACGACGGTCGTCGTGATGGTGATGGAGACGGCGGTGACCTCGGGTTCGCGTCTGGCGACCTTGGCCGCATTCAGGGAATCCTGCTCGGCGACCACGCTCGTCGAATCGACACGCGTTTCACCGAGCACGAATCGATGGTCGAGCAACGACTGCAGAACCTCGTTGCCGAACTCGAGACCACCAACCAGGGTCTGCGTGGCGAGATCGAGATTCTTAAGGCCGAGCTTGCGGAAGAGCGAGCCGCCAGGCTCGAGTCGATGCGGCTGGCCACAGAGGAACGCGCTGCGTTCTCCCACGAGATGGACCGCTTCAAGTCGCAGGTCGACAAGGAGCGCTCTGCGTCGGCCGCCGCTCTTGCTGAACTCCGCGCCGACTCAGTCGCCAATGTTGATGACCTGAGCTCTCGCGTCGACGACGAGGTGACGCAGATCAACGAGCAGTTCATGCAGCAGGGTGTGCACCGCGAGTCACTGAGCGAGATTCTGCGCAAGGCCGCCGACCAGATCTCTGCCTCCTCAGACGGCGACAGCGATTCGTCCTCGAACTCCGAGTGAAACGATCGTCGTGATCGACGCAGACGGCCCGGGCGACGGCGTCGCAGAACTCCGGAGTCTTCTACGCGCCGTCTCACCATCCGAGATTGATGGATTGCGGCGCCGCATCGAGATGCTCGAGTCGCGGCTCGCGGCAACCGAACACCGCCTTGACGACGACGGCCGCCGGGCCGCCGAGGTGTCGCGGGTGCTGCCACGATCCGTTGAGCTCGAACGGGAGCGGCGGGGCGCACCGATGTCGCTCGAGCCAGAGGTCGAACAGGCCATGTACCAGTCGATCCGGAAGGATCCTGAGGTCATGGCCGAGGCGCTGTTTCCTGTGCTCGGCCCTGCGATCCGGAAGCTCATCGCCGACCTGTTCACCTTTAACCCGAAGGCGTCGGGCGCTGGCTTTCAGATCTCTCACGTGTACTTGATGCATCGCGAGACGGGTCTACCCCTCGCTGTCTCTGCTCACGTCGATGAGTCCGAAGGTGAAGCCGACATGGTCTCGGGCATGCTCGATGCGCTCACGTCGTTTGTGCAGGACGCCTTTGGTGCCACCGACTCGGACGGTCTTCGCGATCTTCGAGTCGGCGACGTCACCGTGCTGGTCGAGTGGGGGCCTCAGGCAGTGCTCGCTGTCGTGACCCGCGGCGTGGTGACCGACGAGGTTCGCCCTGCGATGCAGCAGCGGCTCGAACTGATTCATCGAAGCCATGCCGAGGCGTTTCACACCTACCAGGGCGACGACACGCCGTTCCGAAACCTCGAACCAACACTTGGAGATTTGCGGGCGGTTGCCCCCGAGCCAGCGTCGGCGAGTAACTCGAAGCTGAAGGCCGTACTCATGATGTTGGTCTTCTTGGCTGTGGTCGCCGTCATCGTCTTTGGCGTGATTACGCTTGCGTCCTGATGATCCGGAAAAAGATCTGCATGCTGGGCGGCGCGGGCGTGGGCAAGACCAGCTTGACCAGGCGATACGTCGATGCGATGTTCAGCGACGACTACCTCTCGACGGTTGGTGTCAAGATCGACCACAAGCAGATCTCGGTTGACGGCACCGATCTTGGCCTCGTGATCTGGGACGTTCAGGGCCAAGACGAGGCTCGCTCGATCCGGCCTTCGTTTCTGAAGGGTGCGGCAGGGTACGCGCTCGTTGTCGACCTCTCTCGGCCCGAGTCGT
>CALLGK010000261.1 GCA_938009905.1 uncultured Acidimicrobiales bacterium
CCCGCAACGGTGCCGAGCGGGCTCACGACGCAGAGGCGATCAAGGCGCAGATGGCCTCGATGTCGAGTGTTGCTTCAAAGTGGTCGGCAAGCCGGTCGAGCTCGTCCAGTCGATGCTGAGCCGGGGTGAGCCGACCTGGCGTGAAGGTGGCTCCGGCACGATGAGCAACGTCTCGAAGGAACCGATGCCGAAATGCGTCGGCATCAAACAGCCCGTGAAGCGTCGTACCGTAGACGTGGCCAGACCGGGCACCATCCGCCGCTCCATTGAGCTTGAGCCAACCATCGACCGGACCGGTGGGAGCCACTCGGCCGTGGTGAATCTGGTAGCCAACGACGGCCTCACCAAGGGCCATGCCGTCAATATGGGCGAGCACCTTGTCGGCCTCAAACGACGTGGTCACCGGCAGAAGGCCAAGGCCGGCACAGCGACCGTCGCCGCTCTCGATGGTGTCGTCAATGTGGGTGCCGAGCATCTGGTAGCCGGCACAGATGCCGAGCACCGTGGTCGACGACGGCAGATCGACGATCGCTCGATCGAGACCGCGCTCGCGCATCCACTCCAAGTCAGACACCGTTGCCTTGGAGCCGGGGATCACGACCAAGTCGGGTTGGCCGAGCTCGCGAACGGAACGAACGAGCCGAACCGCAACGTCTGGCTCAAGGGCCAACGCGTCGATGTCGGTGAAGTTGGAGATGCGTGGAAGGCACACGACGGCGACGTCAAGGGAAGCGTCAGTAGGTGCGACTGCGTTGCCAATGGCGGCGAGTGCCATGGAGTCTTCGGCGTCGAGGTGCAGGTTCTCGATCATGGGCACCACGCCAAACGTGGGCACCCCGCACAGCGCTTCGAGCTGATCGGTGCCGTCGAGCAACAGCGCCGGGTCGCCACGAAGCTTGTTGATCACGAAGCCCTTCACCGTCGCTCGCTGATCGTCTGGCAGCACAGCGACGGTGCCGTAGAGCGAGGCAAAGACTCCGCCGGGGTCGATGTCGCCCACAACGATTGCTGCGAGGTTGGCGTCGACGGCGATCCGCAGGTTGACGATGTCGTTTGGCAGCAGGTTGATCTCGGCTGGCGAACCCGCTCCTTCAAGCAGCACAACGTCGAAGCGAGACCGCAACTCGGCAAGCGCATCGAGCACCATCGCCAGCAGCTCTGGTTTGGCGTCGTGGTATTCGGCGGCGGTCATGGCGGCCACCGGTTTGCCCATCACGACCACTTGGCTCGAACGTTCGCCGGTTGGCTTGAGCAAGATCGGGTTCATGCCGACCTCTGGCTCGATCCCGGCAGCCTGGGCCTGCAGGTATTGGGCCCGCCCGATCTCGTGGCCGGTCGAGGTGACCGCCGAGTTCAACGACATGTTTTGTGCCTTGAAGGGGGCGACGCTCACACCGGCGCGGGCCAGCACGCGGCACAGTCCGGCCACCAACGTGGTCTTGCCGGCGTTCGAGGTGGTGCCGCACACCATGAGGCCACCCCGAAGGCCAGGACTGAACAACGACATCGAGCGACTAGTTGGCGACGAAGTCGGCCGCATCGAGTTCTTGGCCAGTGACGAAGTTGTAAGAGTCGACGATCAGCTGCCAGGTGATCTCAAGCTCGTCAGCATTCTGTGGCGTGTAGAGCATTACCAGGCCGTCCCAGAAGTCGTCGCGGCCAACCCAGGGATGGAGCTCGGCCCACTTGGCGTCCGTGGCATCGAGCGCTCGGTCAACCGGCAGTACCGCATGCAGGCTGCCATCGGGATGGATGTGGGCAAACTCACGCTCGCGCATCGTGGCTACAAGATCGGTCGGCTCAGAGTCTGCGGTCAGCCAAAGAGCTCTCGTGCCGAGAATCGACGTGATGCTCGGGCGGTCCTCAATACCGGGAAGCAGGTAGATCCGCCGACGGAGCTCCGCGTCGATCTCGGGCACCGGATCGACGAAGGCCTGCACGTGGGGCACCGTGTATGACGTTTCCGTCCGAGGACCCTCGCGAATCGGCAACGGTGCGAACGTGCTCTCGCTGTCGCTGCACGCTGCGGCCAGAAGGCCGAGCACAGCAACCATCAAAAGGAGCTGGGTGAAGCCAGAACCGCCCACGGAGTTGGACTGAACCGACCTCCGCTCCGTATTCATGCCGCAGGATCCTGGTCGGGCGCCGGCTCGTCTCGCACAAGCAGGTGGTAGAGCTCGCTGTAGAGGCCGCTGTCGTCGAGCAGTTCGGTGTGTGTTCCTTGTTCGACGAGCTTGCCTTCTTCGAGCACCAAGATCTTGTCTGCATCGGTAATGGTCGAAAGGCGATGGGCAATGACGAGGGCGCTGCGGCCAGCGAGCGCTTTGCTCAAGGCCTCTTGCACCAGTGATTCGTTTTCGGAGTCGAGATGGCTTGTTGCCTCGTCGAGGATCACGATGGCCGGATCCTTTAGGAGCATGCGGGCGATCGAGAGTCGCTGCTTTTCGCCGCCAGACATGCGATAGCCCCGCTCACCAACCATGGTGTCGTAACCGCCGGGGAGCTTCGTGATCATGTCGTGAATCTGCGCGGCCTCACAGGCGGCCTGCACCTCGGCATCGGTGGCATCGGGCTCGGCGTAGCGAAGGTTGTCGGCAATCGATTCGTGGAAGAGGTGCGGGTCTTGCACCACCACGCCGATGGCCCGTCGAAGTGAATCCTGCGTGACGTCGCGCACGTCAACGCCATCCACCTTCACCGCACCATCTGTGACGTCGTAGAGGCGAGGCACCAGGTTGGTGATGGTGGTCTTGCCGGCTCCCGACGGACCAACGAGGGCGACCATCTGGCCTGGCTCGATCGAGAAACTCAGTGAATCAAGCGTGAGTGTTTCGTCTGCATCTTCGCCTTCCGGGCCGGAGGTCTCGAGGCTGGCGATGATCGACTCGTCTGCACCCGGGTATCGGAACGAGACGTTGTCGAACTCGATTCGGCCTTGCACGTCGGTGAGATTGCCCGCATCGGGCTTGTCGACCAGTGGCGACGGCGCATCGAGCACCTCAAATACGCGGTCGAAGCTGACGAGCGCGGTGAGCACGTCGATGCGAGCGTTGGTGAGCCCGGTAAGCGGTTGGTAGATGCGACCAACAAGCAGGCCCATCGTCGCAAGCTCGCCAGGTTCGATCGATCCATCAATGGCAAACAAACCGCCGAGGCCATACACGAGAGCGGTACCGACGGCACCGAGCAGGCCAAGCATGATCATGAACCCGCGGGTGAACATGGCAGAACGGATGCCGATGTCTCGCACCTGCGCCGCTCGGTCTGAGAACAGCTCGGCCTCGTCGTTCTGGCGGC
>CALLGK010000262.1 GCA_938009905.1 uncultured Acidimicrobiales bacterium
CGGCCAGCCGCTCGGAACTCTCGATGCGTTCTGCGCGGCCTCGGGTGACGATGAGGAACGATGGTCCGTCGAAGGAGCTCCCGGCGTTGATCATCGCCTCGACCTGCAGCGTCGGCGATCCGTCGATCCGGTCGGCCTGCGACGCGAAGGCCAGCTCGATGATCTCGGTCTCCCACGCCGGTTCGTCTGTGAGATCGTGGGTGACGGAATCGAGGCTGACCACGCAGGCAACGTCGTCTACGTCTGCGCCGGCCTGTGCGAGCAACGTCGGGTGCGTGCCGGTGATCGACACGAGGTGGGCGCCGGCCGAGTGGCCCATCAAGATCACACTGTCCGTGTCAAGGCCGAGTGCGGGGGCTGAGGATTGGAGCCAGCCCACCGCGGCCGCAACATCGTCGCCGAACGAAGGCCAGCGCACGTCGTTATCTGGTTGCGCCAGCCGGTAGTTCATCGAGGCGAAGGCAAAGCCGTTGGCCACGAAGTGTTCGGCCTTCACGCGGGTCGCTCGCGTTGCCTTGTCGCCCTCCTGCCACGAACCGCCGTGGACGTAGACGATGAGCGGGCATCCCTGTGCGTTCGGGGTGGCCCATACGTCCACGCTGGTGAGGTTGGCGGCAACTCCGTCGATTTCGGCGTAGCGGTGAGTGGTGACTTCGGGAGGCGCCGAGCCGCATTCGACCTCGTCGCCGCCAGCGGTCGAGCTGCCACCGGTGCAGGCGGCTAGCAGTACGGACGCCGCAGCCAATACAGCGGGCAGCCGGTTGCTTCGTCGACGAGGCGAACAGATCACCACCGAACCCTACGCAGCGAACCTGTCGCGAGGGTCCGCGCAGGCCGGTCAGACCTCGTACAGTCGAACTGTGGCCGACGACCTCGTTCCGCAATCGCCTCGCCCTAACGACCCGGTGACCGACGACGATCGCGCCCCCGTGTTGCGGCGCATCCAGCACGCCATCGGCACGGACGCGCTTGAGTTTGACGAGCTCGATAACCGCTTTGACGACGTGTATGCCGCCACCACTCGGGCCGAGCTCGAAGCGGTCGTGGCCGACTTGCCTGCGCTCGCTGCGCCGTTGCCGACCCGGCCTGAGGTGGGGCACCCGGCACCTCAGAATCAGTTCTCGTTTGCCGGTGACATCCAGATTGGCGGCTGGCTCGACGTTGACGGCGACATCTCCCTCACGAACCTGCTTGGTGACTCCACCATCGATCTGTCGTCGGCCAAGCTGCCAGCCGAGGTCGTCGTGACGATGAACTCGATCTTGGGCGACCGGCGCATCATCGTTCCGGATGGGGCAAGAGCCGTGCTTGAAGGGCAAACCATGCTTGGCGATTCGCGGGTCGACCTTGCCGAGCCGCGACCCGGCATGCCAACAATTCGCGTCCGAGGCTTTGGCCTTGTCGGTGACGTGCGCCTGTATTCGCTGTCTCGCGTGCCCGAAGGCATCTTCCGTCGCATCTGGAAGCGGCTTTCCGGTAGCTGATTCCTGCTCAGCCAGGCCCAAGAACCCAATCGAGGGTCGATGAGCCGCTACCGTCGTACAGGTGTTCGTCCTCGGCATCGACCCCGGTTTGTCTCGCTGTGGCTACGCCGTACTCGAGCCAGTGGCCCGAGGCCGGTGTCGACCGGTCGCGATCGGTGTGATTCGTACCGACCCAGGCAATCCATTGCCCGAGCGGCTGCTCGAGATCCGTAACGAGTTCATCAGCTTGATGAGCGAGTTTCAGCCGTCAGACGTCGCCGTTGAACGCATCTTCTTTCAGAACAACGTGCGCACGGCCGTCTCGGTGGCCCAGGTGCTCGGCATCGTCGTTGCGGAAGCGGCGGGTCGCGGGGCCAACGTGAGTGAGTACTCTCCGAACCAGATCAAGGCGGCGGTAACCGGCGATGGCCGAGCCGACAAAGAACAGGTACAGAGCATGGTGAAGACGTTGCTCGGCCTCACGGCCGCGCCAAAGCCCGCTGATGCGGCCGATGCGGCGGCGGTCGCGTTGTGTCACACGGCGCACAACCCGAGTGCCGCTGCGGTGCGGCGGTCGCGGCTGGAGACCCTCAAGTGATTGGCTCGATTCGTGGTCCGGTCATCGATCGAGAACCAGCCTTCGACAAAGGCAACAACGAGATCCTGGTTGAAGCGGCTGGCGTTGGCTATCGCATCGTGGTGACGGCCTCCACCATGGCCTCCGTCTCACTTGACACCGAGGTGTTCCTCTACATCCATCACCACCATTGGGAAGCCGACCAGAAGCTGTTCGGCTTTCTCACTCGCGATGAGCGCAATGCCTTTGAAGGCTTGCTCGGAGCGCACAAAGTGGGCCCGGCTCTCGCACTCGCGATTCTGGCCACCTATCCACCGGCCGAACTGGCACGGGTGTTGGCCAACGACGATGTCGACAGCCTGTGCGAGGTGCCAGGCGTAGGTAAGAAGACCGCCCAACGGCTACTCGTCGACCTCAAGTCAACGCTGGTGTTGCCAACACTCGACACCGTCGATGGTGAACCGATCGACCTCACCGAAAGCTCGGCTCGTTCGGCGGTGTTGAGCGATGTGCGTGATGCACTCGAAGCCCTCGGGTACGGCACAGACGACATCAAGGCCGCCGTCGGTGCCCTCGCCCCTGCCGACATCGAGGCCGCCGGTGTCGACCTGGCGAAGAGCGGTTCTGGCGATCTTCTGAAGAAGGCGCTGCGAGCCCTGGCATCGGGAGCCTGAGGTGCCACGAGACGAATGGGTTGCCCCCGAGCCTGCCGAGGTGGAAACACCGGGCGGCGTGCTCGACGAAGCTGGGCTTCGACCCCGATCGCTTGCCGAGTTCGTTGGCCAGTCAGAACTCAAGGACCGCCTCGGCATCATGCTCGACGCCGCTCGAGGCAGAGGCGAGGCAGCAGACCACTTGCTCTTCGCCGGTCCGCCAGGACTTGGCAAAACCACCCTGGCTGGCATCGTGGCCACCGAACTGGGCGCCCAGATGTACCCGACGTCCGGTCCGGCGATTGAGAAAGCGGGCGACCTGGCCTCGATCTTGTCAAGCCTCGAAGCCGGCGACGTGCTGTTTGTCGACGAGATCCACCGGTTGCCTCGGATCGTCGAAGAGGTTCTCTATCCGGCGATGGAAGACCTCCAGATCGACGTCATCATCGGCACCGGCCCAGCGGCGCGGTCGATCCGATTCGATCTCGAGCCCTTCACGCTGGTGGGGGCCACAACTCGCATGGGCCTCATCACTGGGCCGCTCCGTGATCGGTTCGGCTTCAACTTTCGACTCGAGTTCTACTCGGCCACTGATCTCGAACACATCGTGACCAGGGCGGCATCCATTCTTGATGTGACGATTTCACCAGAAGGTGCGGCCGAGATCGCTCGCCGCAGTCGGGGCACGCCACGTATTGCTAACCGGCTTCTGCGTCGAGTGCAGGACTTCGCCGAGGTGCGGGGCGACGGCACCATCGATCACGAGGCAGCATCCGACGGCCTCCAACTGTTTGGCATCGACGAGCTCGGTCTCGACATGGTCGACCGTCGCCTGCTCGAGAATCTGTGTGGCAACTTCTCTGGCGGACCAGTCGGCCTCAAGACACTGTCGATCAGCGTGGCTGAACCCACCGAGACGGTTGAAGATGTCATCGAGCCGTTCCTGATTCAGCAGGGTCTGCTGCTGCGCACCCCGTCCGGCCGTGTCGCCACACCAGCGGCCTGGCGTCACGTCGGCCTCACGCCGCCAGGCGACGCCCCAAGCGGTCCCGAAAACTCGCTCTTCGACCCCTCCTAAGTGTCAGGTACAAAACGTCACGCCACACCCATGACCGAGATCTCGACAAGCGAGTTCGACTACGACCTTCCAGACGAGCTCATTGGGCAGGTGCCCGCCGAGCCTCGCGACGCAGCTCGACTGCTCGACGGCAGAACACACACAATCGGCCACCACACCGTTGCCGATCTTCCCGAACTCTTAGAGCCCGGCGACCTCCTGGTTGTCAACGACACCAAGGTGCTTCCCGCTCGGCTGCACTTGGTGAAACCCACCGGCGGTGCCGTTGAGGTGTTGCTGCTCGAGCCAACAGGCCGGCCGCACGAATGGCGAGCTTTGGTGAAACCGGGGAAGCGTCTTCGGGTCGGCACCACGCTGCTGGCTCCACTCGACGATGGGTCGCCCGGCAAGGCGGTGCTCGACATCGTCGACCAGCTCGACGACGGTCGTCGCGTGGTGCAGCTCGTTGATGATGGGCTGGTTGATGAGTTAGGGGCCATGCCGTTGCCGCCCTACATCACCACACCTCTCAGCAACCCGGACCGTTACCAAACCGTGTACGCCAACGAGCCAGGCTCGGTCGCGGCACCGACTGCCGGCCTGCACATCACCGATGGCGTGATGGCGCGACTCGCCGAGCGCGAGATCGAGATTGCTCGTGTGGAGTTGCGGGTTGGCCTCGGCACCTTCCGTCCCATCACCACCGACTCGGTCCTCGATCACGACATGCATGCTGAGCGCTACCGGATCACACCCGAGGTGTGGAGCAAGGTGCAGGCTGCATCACGTGTTGTCGCAGTGGGGACGACCACCGTGCGAACGCTCGAGTCAGCGGCAGC
>CALLGK010000263.1 GCA_938009905.1 uncultured Acidimicrobiales bacterium
CATATTGCCAACAAGGCATATTGCGAACGTGGATGTGTTCGAGGTGATCGCAGAACCGAGCCGACGGGCCATCCTCGCCGCTCTTCTCGACAGCGACCGATCAGTCGGCGAGATCGTCGACCAGTTGCCGCTGAGTCAACCCACGGTCTCAAAGCACCTCAAGGTGCTCCGTGACGGAGGATTCGTGAGTTCTGAGGCGGCCGCCCAGCGCAGGGTCTACCGGCTCCGACCGGAACGATTCACTGAGCTCGACCAGTGGCTCGATCCCTACCGGACCACCTGGGCCCAGCGCCTCGATGCGCTCGACGCCCACCTCGACCGCATGGAGGACTCATGACGCACGATCCACACTTGGGGAACATCGAACGTCAGGACGGCCGGACAACCCTCACCTTTCGCAGGGCACTGGCTCATCAACCGGAAAAGGTCTGGCGGGCGATCACCGAATCGGAGCACATGCGGTGGTGGATGCCCGTCGACATGGCCGGAGAACGCTTTGCCGGGGCCACGCTCGAGCTGACCTTCTGGCCAGACCTAGTCGAGAAGATGAGCCTCGACCCCGCGGCCGGAACTGCATCGATTTCTGTGTGGGAGCCACATCGGGTATTCGAGTGGATCTGGCACGGCTCAACCATTCGCTTCGAGCTCACGCCGACCGAAGACGGTTGCGTTCTCGACCTGTCAGTCGAGATCGATACCGATGAGCCGGACACCATCGTCGACAACGCTGGTGGCTACCACCTTTGGATCGAACACCTCACCCGGCTGCTGGATCACGGACAGTCCCCGTCGATCGCAGACGCCGAACCGCACGACCTGGAATCCCAATACAGAAGCCTGCTCGAAACCCATTGACATCGTCGTAAGGAGACGTGAACCGTGATTCGGATCGGCGTCCTGCTGTTGCCAACAGACCCATGGGCTGAAACCGTTGCCACGGCTCGGCATCTCGAGCGGCTCGGCTACCACCACCTCTGGACCTACGACCACCTCTCGTGGAGGCGCTACCAGGACCAAGCCTGGCACGCCACCTACCCGTGGCTCGCAGGCATTGCCAGCCAAACAAGCAGCATCCGGCTCGGGACCATGGTGGCGAACCCCAACATTCGCCATCCGCTGACGTTGGCCAAGGACGCGATGACACTCGACCACATCTCCGATGGGCGCATCACGCTCGGAATCGGCGCCGGTGGAACTGGGTTCGACGCGACCGTGCTCGGCCAAACAGAGCTGACACCCGCACAACGAATCGAACGTCTCGAAGAATTCGTGCCTCTCATCGACGGACTTCTCCGGGACCGCCTCCGAGATCACCAAGGCGACCACTACATCATCAACGAAGCACGGCTACTTCCCGGCTGCATCCAAACACCGCGCCTGCCCATCGCGATCGCCGCTGGAGGACCACGAGGTCTTCGGCTCACCGCCGAAGTCGCAGACGCGTGGATTACCTACGGCGACACGACGTACCAAGACCTCACCGCCGCAGGCACTGAGAAGATCGTGAAACGACAGACCAACGAACTCGAACAACACTGCGATGACATCGGCCGCGACCCCGGCCAGATCGACCGCATCTATCTCATCGGGAATACCGCCGACCGACCTCTGGCATCTGTTGAAGCGTTCCGCGACTTCGTCGGCCGATACCAAGAACTCGGATTCACCGACCTCGTGTTCCACCATCCGCGCCCAGACGACGCTGTGTGGAACGACAACCCAGAAATCGTCGACGCGATCGCCGATGCACTTCTGACGCGGCGGGGCTGATTCGGGCGAACAGCGCCGGGTTAGCTCGGCCGACCGGCGGGCAGGTTGAAGAGCTGGCGGGCGTTGTCGCCGATGAATGCTGCTCGGTCCTGCTCGGGGAACATGGAGACCAGTGTGTTCAGGTCGTGCACGTAGTCGGGTGTGTGATCGGCATGCGGGAAGTCCGATGCCCACAGAAATCGGTCGACGCCGAACCGTTCGGCCAGCGCAGGAATGGTGCGCTCGTCAGGGTCGCAGCTGATCCAGATGCGATCGCGGAAGTAGTCGCTTGGCTTGTGTTTAAGCGGAACCCTGTCTCCGATGAACGTGTGGCCGTAGACAGCGTCGATTCGATCCAGCCAGTAACCAATCCAACCGCCGCCTGACTCGAGCACGAGCACCTTGAGCTTCGGGAACTGATCGAACACGCCGTAGTCGAACAGTGATGTGAACTGGTGTCGCACGCCGTCGCTGGCCGTGACCGAAGCCAACAAACGCAACTGCTTCACGTTTTGCCAATCGCCCATTCGCTCGCCCTTGGTCCACTGCGGCTCAAAGGTCGGATGGATCGCAAAGGGCACATCGAGGTCCTGCGCGGTTGCGAACACAATGTCGTGGTCGGGGTGACCGAGCGGCTTCGCGTCGTGGGTGAACGGGCAAACGTACACGCCCTTTGCACCCTCACCGACAGCTCGTTGCATCTCGGCTGCAGCCGCTGCAGGGTCTGACAACGAGATGTGTGCCGTCGGCACCAGGCGAGGCTCATCGGCGGCAAACTCGCAGATCCACCGGTTGTAGGCCTTGGTGTAGGCCTGGCTGAGTTCGGGGTCCTCAAGCTCGGCCTCCCACAACAGTCCGACCGTCGTGTACAGGATGGCGATGTCGATGTTCTCGGCGTCGAGGAGTTCGATTCTCTCGCCCGAGTGCATGGCCCCGTAGGGGGACTCACGCAGATAGGTTCGCTCGGGATCACGCTGCAGCTGGCCCAGGTCGGGATAGCCCATGGCGCCAAGCGTCGATGGGAATCCGCCTTTGGACATCTTGGATCGCTTGCCCGCGATCTCTAATTCCTCGAGGCCGTTCTCGTCTGTGCGGATGCGAAGTGCACGATCTCGGTACTCAGGATCGATATAGTTCTCCCACAGGTCGGGCGGCTCGAGAATATGGGCGTCTGCGTCGACGGCCCCGTCGACCTCGATGCGGTGGGTCTCGTGCATCGGCTTCTGCGCTTCGACAACAACGGCCATGGTTCTCCCAAACTTCGCCGGTACTTGACCTTAGAAGCTCTGCCGCAGGTGAGGCGATTGCTCGACGTAGAACCGTTATGCGAGATTCCTGAGCGACGGCCGCTCGATGGCAGCGGGGAGCGGACGAAAGCGCTGTCTCTCCACAGCTACGATCGGGAATTCGTATTTCGTGCGAGGAGTTTCCGATGGCATGCCACGTGTTGCCGAAAGTGACCTAGTGCTCCGCAAGCGGGTCGAAGCCCTCTTCGTGGCACACGTTGAGGCTGTGTTCAACGTGGCCTACCGCGTGCTGTGGAACCGAGCCGACGCAGAAGATGTCGTGCAAGCCACGTTTCTGAAGGCCTTCACTCGACTCGACCAACTTCGAGACTCGTCGCGAGTTCGACCGTGGCTGCTACAAGTTGCCTACCGCGAAGCGATCACGGTGGTTCGACGGCGCAGGGAAACTCCAACAGACCCGGAGGCGTTGCCAGAGTCGGCAGCGACTGCTCTCGGCCCCGAGGACACCTCGGTTCTTTCCGAGTTAGCAGCGGAGTTGTCGAAGGCGTTGCAGAGCCTTGATGCGGACGAACGAATGGCCGTGGTGTTGCGAGACGTCGAACAGCTCCCGATGCGCGAAGTCGCCGAGGTACTCGGCATTGGACTCTCAGCTGCAAAGATGCGGGTCCATCGAGGACGTCAATCACTGCGTGTGAAGCTTGAAGCGGCGGAGGTCCGGTAAATGGAATGCGAAGAACTCGCCAACAAACTCACCGACATGATGGAGGGCGACCTGACTGAGGAAGAACAGGCTGCAGCGCTCGAGCACCTCGCCTCCTGCTCGCGCTGCGAATCGGTGCTGGCCGAGACCGACCACGTCGTCGCTTTAGCCCGAGATCACGGCCGGATCGGACTCACCCAGGAGGACAAGGACCGGATGCAGTCCACGCTCCTGCGCTCAGTCGAGGACTCACCCTCAGACTGACGTCCGCCAGGGCTGCGGAACGAACTTGGGCGTCACGGCGGCGTAATCGGCGTAATCGGGGTACCGATCCGCAAGCTGCCGCTCTTCCCAAGCGGCCTTTCTGTCGAAGAAGCCGACAGTGAGGATCGCGATCAGCAGGTGTATCCAGCTACCTGAACGCAATGTTATTCCGACAACGACAGTGAGAACACCGGTGTAGATCGGGTGCCGGACATATCGGTAGAAGCCGCCGGTGCTGAGCTTCGCCCCTTTGTTTGGAACCGGTGTGGGCGTCAGCGCGGTGCCAAGCCCAAGAGCTGCGACGGCGATCAGGGCGAGGCCACCAAAGAACAAGACTGCGGCGATTCCCTGCAGCCAGTTCGGCGTCGGCCAGTCATCACTTCCCGGAAGTATGACGAGCGCCCCGAGCAGGATCGCTTGCCCACCAACCCACAGCCATCCGATGGTTGCCCTACTCACGATGTGACTCTCCCGATGGCATGGACAAGATCATCCACACTCGGACGATCATCTGGCCCTTCACCCCAAAACCCGTACACCAGTGAGCCATCTGGGCCGACAACGAAATCTCCGCCCAACTGCAACGTGTCCTCGGTTGGGCGTCGCAGGCCAGAGATGCCCTCGTCGCGCAGAAGCTCGAAGTACCTCTTGCCGGCCTTCCAGCCCCAGATGCGGGCTATTGATCCGCGACCGAGGCCGAATGCACGGTACGCGGTGCGGTCCGTGTCGATCAGGATCGGGAAGGGAAGGTCGTTGACTTGGGCGTATTCGACCAAGTTGGCTGGGTCGGTAAAGGTCGCAAGTACGACCTTGGTGTCGTCACCGAGTTCTTCGAGTCGATCGCGCACCGCGATCGCGTGAGCTGCACACGGCAGTCAATGAATGTGGCGGTGGAAGATCAGCACGGTCGTGCTCCCACGCTGATCCTCCAGTCGCCACCGATGCCCCGATTCGGCCAGAAGGGTGACCATCGGGGCTGGCTCGCCAGGGCTAGGGCGAACCAGTTTCGGGCTCATCGCACGAGCAGGCATGGCCTGCGGAGGTCTGTGGTTCGGAGAGTTGACAATTCGGTCTGCTTCCGGCTCGTTGGTTGTGCTCGGTGGCGGTCGAAACGACACCTGACGGTTCCCCAGTGCTGCCGAGTTCACGACGCTGCTCGCCGTCGCGGCAGCAACAGGTCGTGCCATGCCGACAATCCGAACAGCGCCCCGATCAGGACAAGCCAGAAGACTTGGGTCAACAAGCCAGCGACGACCAGCGCGAGGCCAGCACCGGTTCGAATCTGTCGGTTTTCGGTGGACACACGCGGGACGGTTGCAAGAAGCTGGCCGGCGGCAGAAGCGAAAACGCGGTCAATCTCACCGGCATTGGCAGCTCCGACAAGGCGATCCACCTCGACACCGCCGTCGAACGCCAAGGCGGTCGGAGCACCTCGAATCTTGAGTGATACTGCGAGGTCGGGCCGATCAAGAGCGGAAACCTCCATGTACTCAACGTCCGGCGTGTCGAGGGCGGCGCGTTCGCTGAGATCGCGAACTCGCGGGCAGTGTGGACAGCCCGGCGTGGTGAACAGCACCACGCCGGATCGGACCAATTCGGTTGTGTGGCTCACGCCCCAGTGAGCTTGCGCGTGCCGGTCTTGAAGACCTTGTAGATGGGGCAGAAGCCGACCGAGCCCGTGACGGTGAGGATGAGACCGACCACGATCGCGATGACGGCT
>CALLGK010000264.1 GCA_938009905.1 uncultured Acidimicrobiales bacterium
TGCGCTTGGTCGTTGCCTCGTTAGCTCGTAACGCTGAACCAAAATCGCGAGCCGTGAGGCGAGAGAGGCTCTGCGCCAACCTCGCCCCCAAGTCGTGAGATCAGTCGAGCACAAAGGGCAAGTCCGATACCGGTGCCGGGCTGACCGCTCGTGCCGCGCTGAAACATCTGAAACAGGCGAGGTACATCCTCTGGGTCGACACCCAAGCCGTTGTCGGTGACCGACACCGTGATGACATCGCCGACGGTTTCCGACGAGATGTTGATGACCGGGGGGCGGTCGGGGGAGCGGTACACGAGGGCGTTGCTCACGAAGTTGCGGACGACGGCCGTAAGAGCCGCTGGCTCGGCCAGGATGCTTGGTAGATCATCCACGTTGATGGTTGCGTCTGTCGAGTTGATCAACGGCATGAGCTGATCGATCACATCCTGTGAGACGTCTGTGAGGTTGACTGGCACGAGATCATCGGGATCAGCATCGAGCCGTGACATCGAGAGCAATGCGGCGATCTGCTGCTGTAGCTGTCGAGCGTTGTCCTCGATCTGCCCGAGTGCCCGACGGGCTGCGTCGCGATCAAGCGTGTCGTCACTGCCAAGGCTCTCGTTCAGCACTTCGGACAAACCACGGATGGCTGTGAGTGGTCTGGCGAGCTCGTGGGATGCCACGTAGGCGAAGGCTTCAAGATCGCGATTCGACGCTTCGACCCGCAGCAGGTTGGTCGCGATGGCTCCGGCCGACTCGCTGACGCTGAGCGATGCGTCGCGCAGCTGCTTTTGTTCTTCGGCCGTATCGAGCCGGCGTCGCAGTTGGCGAGCCAAGACCAGCAGAAGATCAGCCTGCTGCCCCGACACGATTCGATCCTGACCGAACGATCCGGCCCACAGAATGCCCTCAATGCCGCCAAGCGGATTGGGAACCACAACACCAACGAACGAGGTGAGCGGACCGGCGTTCGAGCCAAGTTCGTCTGGGCCAAGGGCAACAACAGCAGGGTCAGCCGTGAGCGCAGCTTCGATAGGACTGCCCGGCAGGTCGAGAACGATCGCGCCTTCGTGGACCCGCGAGCTGTAGTCGCTGTGCAGCGACATGGTGCCAAGCGAGGCAGTGGAGTCGTCGGCCGTTGCGAGTCCAGCGGCGTCTGTAGCGAAGAGGGCGCGAGCAAGGTCGGCGATCTCTTGAAGCTCGTCGTCGACCATGTGCTGGAGCGCCATGCTCCAATTCTGTCAGTGTCGCCGACGTCTATGGCGCGACAGGGCCGCAATCACGGGGGTGCCGCGTGACGAGAGCGGCACCCATGAACGCTGATCCTCAACCGGCACAGCGTCCTTCACGAGGATTCGCCACAACAGGTAGATGGCGCCGAGGGCGTAAGTGAGTCCAATGAGCGGGAAGTAAGCGTCGATGCCGACGGTGAGGAACGCCGCAGTTCCCAACAGCGGGCCACACAGCGCCCCTGCGCCGTTGATGCGGATCAACAACGTGCTTGTTGCCACCATCTGCGAGCGACTCACCCAGTCGTTGGTGAACGCAATGGTGAGCGAGTAGAGGGGATAGGCCATGCCGCCGAGCACCAGCATCAGGCCCGTCGCCCGCCAGCTGTCCGGAGCGGTCTTCCCGAGGAGGAAGGCGACAACGGATGCGACCATAAACATGAAGGCCATCAGGCCGCGTCGGGGAATTCGGTCGGAGATGATGCCAAATGGAAACTGGAAGAAGAGCGAGCCGAGTACCGGCGCCGACAAGAAGAGCGAGATCTGCGACGCTGACAGCCCAGACCGTGTGGCATAGAGCGGGCCGAGGCCCATGAGAACACCGACGCCCATGCCAACCGAGAACATCGCCACGACGCCGGTTGGTACGTCTCGCAGGAGCTGGCGAAACGGCATCGGCTCTGGCCGGTCGATTGGCGGTGCGCTGGTTGTCGAAAGCGAAATCGGCACGAGCGAAATCGACACGAGCACCGAGGTGACGACGAACAGCGTGATCTTGGTTGGGTCGGCCCAGCCAAGCATGAACTGGCCGAGCGAAACGCCGCCCATGCTGATGAGGCTGTAGGCCGCCAGGATGCGGCCTCGGGTTTCGCTGGTGGCAACGTCGTTGAGCCACGACTCGGCCACGACGTAGAGACCAGCCATGCACATGCCGGTAAGGAACCGGGCTGCGATCCACACCGGCGGCAACACCAGCACGCCGTGGATGAGGGCCGCGGTGGAGGCCATCGATGCCAAGGCCGCAAACACCCTGATATGGCCAACTTGCGACAGCAGCGTGAATGTGACCCGGGCGCCAATGAGGAACCCGGCGTAGTAGGCCGCCATGGTGACGCCGTTCCAGGCGGTGTTGAAGCTCTCGAGTTCGGCTCGAACACCGACGAGTGTGCCCTGCAGGCCGTTGCCAACCATGAGGAGCAACATGGCGAGGAGGAGTGCGCCGGCTGCTCGGGTTGGGCTCGGCGTTGGCACGGCAAGGTCTGCCGAGGCTGTGTGATCGATTGCGTCGCTGGTTGTGTCGGCGGCGCCTGCCGACTCGGGGGTGGAGGTGGCTGTCAACGGGGTGACGCGATCTGTTGACGTCGATGAAGCTCGTTCGCGACGTCGTCGAAGTCGAAGTAGATGTCTTGCAGGTGGCGAACACCGGTTGCGGGGTTGAAGGCGGTGCGCCCGTGCAACATCCGATGGCCGTGGACCATGAGCAGGTCGCCGGAGTTCAGTCGAAAGTGCGTTTGGTTCGCGGGGTCAACGATGAGGGATGCCAGTCGGTGATAGGCGGCGTACCACTCGGTTGCCCGGGGATGCCAAGGATCACTGGCCTGCAAGAGCTGGTTGGAAAAGCGCAGCCCGATGGGCGTGCCAGATTCGTCGCGTTGGATGACCGAGCTGCGGCCCCACGTCTCGGCCGTGTCGCTGAACTGGCGGAAGCTGGCCGGCACCGTTGCGAGCACGTCGACGTCTGACTCGGAGAGTTGGTCGATGATGTGGAGACCATCGACGACGATCGAGTCGCCGTCTGTTGCCTCGTTGGTAAGCATGTGCAGGATCTGACCGGATGGCCGGTTGCGCTTGCTGGCGAAGTCGTTGTGTGGAGGGAGGGCCTCGCTGGTGTGCGCAACGTTGTACCCGGCGGGGTCGACGTACACATCGTGGATTCGCGCGAACGGCACTTCGGTCGGCGGGCCCCAACGTCGGTACAAGGTTTCGGACCAGCCCGACTCTCTTGGGGTGTCAGAGATGACAACCGCGCCGAGCCGGCAGAAGGCATCGAGGAGGTCGTTCTCGATCGTGGGATCAGCAACGAGATCTTCGTAGCTGGCGCGTACGATGTCGGCGCCGTGCCACCGTTCCATCGCAGGGAAGGTGCGAGCGATCTGTTTCTCGATGTCGGCAAGCCACGCCGTTGTGTAGGTCGAGGTGTGATCGCCCCAATCGACAACGACGGCGTCGTCTGCGGTTGTCACAGAGGTCGGCTCGATCGTGGCTTCGACGCTCGAGACGATGAAGCGATGTTCGCTTGTGGCATCAATCCGACAATCCGAACACGGGCAGTTGTCTCGGAGCCAGAGCGCGGGGACTTGGTCGACCCGCCCCGATGGCCATGTCAGGGAGACACTCGTCATGGCTGACCTTCTACTCGTGCGCCTGGTGGCGCAGCCTCACTAATGGACTTGCGTGCTGGAATTGACACTGGCAACGATGTGCCATACAGTGGAACGATCCACTTGTTGGTACGATGAGGAGGATAGGCCATCGTGAGCCGCTT
>CALLGK010000265.1 GCA_938009905.1 uncultured Acidimicrobiales bacterium
GAACGCGGCCTCCCGTATCCTTGACCCCGTGACAAGTGCGGTGATCATTCCGATCAAATCTTTTGACCTGGCGAAGGGACGCTTGGCGTCCGAGCTCTCCCCCGATCAGCGTGCGGTGCTGGCTCGGCGGATGGCGGCAACGGTGATTGCGGCCGCTGGCCCTCTCCCGGTGTACGTCGTGTGCGACGACTCAGATGTGGCTGCGTTTGCGGTAAACCATGGGGCCCTTGTGGTGTGGCGACCGGCCCACGGCTTGAACGTGGCGGTTGCCGACGGACTCGAAGCGGTGGCGGCTGACGGCCACACCCGAGCCATCGTGGCCCATGGCGATCTCCCAAAGGCCCGAGATCTGAGCTGGCTCTCCGACGTCGAGAAGCTCGCTGGTTCAGACGGCATCGTGATCGTGACCGACCGCCACGGCAACGGCACGAACGTCATGAGCATTCCTACAACGGAAGCATTCGACTTCGCCTACGGCGAAGGGTCAGCGGCAGCTCATCTCGCTGAGGCCGAGCGTCGAGGCATCACGGCCACGATCATCCACGACGACGAACTTGGATGGGACGTCGACGTTCCAGAGGATCTTGCCGTGATCGATGATCTCGAAGTCATCGACGCTCGCGAAGAGCCGTCGCCGGTCGCTCACTAATGACGGCCGCGCAGAACCCACTCACGCCAGCCCCGGTGTCGATGACCGTGGCCACGCAGAATTTGCCAACGCCCGAACGTGCGCTCGCGATTGGCGCTCACCCTGACGATGTCGACTTTGGTTGCGGAGCAACGCTGGCGAAGTGGGCGGCCGACGGCTGCGTCGTCAACGTGCTCGTGTGCACGGACGGCTCGAAGGGAACCTGGGACCCAAACGCCGACGAAGCCAAGCTCATCGAAGTCCGACAGGTCGAGCAGCGAGCCGCTGCCGCCGCCCTCGGAGCAACGGGCGAGGTTGGGTTTCTGGGCTGGACAGACGGCGAGCTCGACTCCACGCTCGTGCAGCGCGAACAGGTAGCTCACTGGATTCGCAAGACAAAGCCAAACGTGGTGCTCGGGCACGACCCGTGGAAGCGTTACCGCCTTCATCCCGACCACCGCAACGCCGGACTCCTTGCCACCGACGGCATCGTGGCCGCCCGCGACCCGAAGTTCTTCCCCGACCAGGAGTTCCCGCACCACCGGCCAGACCGGCTTCTGCTGTGGGAGGCCGACGAGCCCGACCACCTCGAAGATGTCACGGGCTGGCTCGACCAGAAGTTCAATGCCTTGATGGCGCATGAGTCACAGTTCGAGTCAACGATGAAGACCGGGCCAGACGCCGACCGCAACAGTCCAGAGATGGCTGCGTTCAAGGCGAGGGTCGAAGGCAAACTCAGTGCGGCCGGCAAGGCCGGTGGGGTCACCCATGCCGAGGTCTTCAAGCTCATCGACGATCTCTAATCGGCCTCGAAGACCAACGACATCTTCGAAGGGGACCCTCGCGAGCCGCGAGTAAGGTCCGCACTGGACGAGCTACTCAGGCCATGAGGTTGGCGGCAACATGGCGTGGTTCGATCGAAGCAGTGCCGGCAACATTGTCGTCAAGAACCCGGATGAGGAGATCATCGCCAAGATGGTCGAGATCGGGTACGCCTTGTCCGCAGGGGTTCAAGGTGACGAAGGTGAGTGGTACACCGCAGACAATCTGTCTGGCAGCGAGGAGTTCACCGAGCGACATGATGAGCCGTTGAAGCAGACTTGGTGGCAACGATTCAGGTCACGCTGATCACACAGATCGGTCAGACCCCGAGCTGCAAACCCGCCTGACCCGCCACGGCACTTGGACAATCTCGCCCGTGTACCCGACCTCTACCGCTTGCGGCATAGTGAGCTGATGGCTGGCAAGCTCTCCCATCGCTCCTGGGTTCCCGACTCTGTGGACGCGCTGGTCGACCGCGTCGCGTCCACCACAGCGCGATCAGACTCCGCCGCCGTTGCGACGGAGCTTGACCGGCTCACGACGTGGAACCGGACCATCCACGAACGCGAGTGCGTCAATCTGAACCCAGCAACAAACGTGATGAACCCACGGGCCGAGGCAGCACTTGCTTCCGGGCTCGGGACTCGACCATCACTTGGGTATCCAGGCGAGAAGTACGAGATGGGCCTCGAGGCCATCGAGCGGATCGAGATCATCGCCGCCGAACTCGCGGCCGAGGTGTTCGACGCAAGCTTCGCCGAAATCCGAGTCGGGTCGGGCGCGCTCGGCAACCTCTACTGCTTCATGGCGTTCGCCCAACCTGGCGACGCCATCATCGTCCCACCCTCAACGATTGGCGGTCACGTCACCCACCACCGAGCCGGCGCCGCCGGTCTGTACGGCCTCGACATTCACGAGGCGCCGATCGATACCCGCACCTACTCAATCGATACCGACGCGCTCGCCGACATGGCCCGAGAGCTGCTACCCAGCGTGATTACGGTCGGCGCCAGTCTCAATCTAACGCATCACCCAGTCTCGGAGATCCGACAGATTGCGGACGAGGTTGGCGCGAAGGTCTTGTTCGACGCAGCCCACCTTTCGGGGCCGATCGCAGGTGGAGCGTGGCCCAACCCGCTCAACGAGGGCGCCCACGCCATGTCGATGAGTACCTACAAGAGCCTGGGCGGCCCGCCCTCGGGCTTGGTGGTCACCAACGATCCGGACGTCGCCGAACGGCTCGATGCCATTGCCTACCCCGGTTTAACGGCGAACTTCGACGCAGCAACGTCGGCGGCGCTGGCCATCACCCTGCTCGACTGGCGAGAACACGGGGCGGCGTACGCGGAATCGATGATCGGCGTTGCCACCGCACTTGCAGATGCCCTGACCGCAAGCGGTGTTCCCGTCTTCGGCGGTGGCACGGCATCACATGCCTTCGCCATTGACACCAGTTCATGGGGTGGCGGCCACGCCGCCGCCTTGCGCTAGCGCGAGGCCAATCTGTTGACGAGCGCCATCGGCCTCCCTCACGACGTCGATGCTGGCCTACGCATCGGGACCAACGAGGCCGTTCGGTGGGGCATGACAGCCGCCGACATGAGTGAACTCGCGGACTTGATGGTGCGAGCGTTCGCCAACCCGGCCGAAACTTCCACCGACGTCACTACCTTTCGCGAACGCTTCACCGACGTGCACTTCATCCGGTCGTGACGGACGGACCCGGCACGGTGTGCGGCGTCGACGGCGCACCAGGAGGGTGGGCCGTCGTTCGTGCCGAGATTGCTGCTGACGGTGCCGTCGGCAATGTCACGGCCAGTTTCGATGGCGATCTCAGGACGCTCGTCGCCGATCTTCGACGCGGACAGGTGCGGGCTGCTGCAATCGACATGCCGATCGGGCTGGTCGATCATCAACCCCGAGCGGCCGACGTCGAAGCCCGCAAGCTGCTCGGCCCACGGAAGTCTTCGGTGTTCCCAACCCCGGTTCGAGCGACGCTCGAAGC
>CALLGK010000266.1 GCA_938009905.1 uncultured Acidimicrobiales bacterium
ACCAATCCGGAAAGGAGGAAGGGGCGGTTACGAGGGGGCGACGCTTGAGTCGGGGACCCAGTTGCCGTGGAAGCCGATAGGGACGTGACCGGGCAGGGTGATGCGGGCCACCTCTGGTGCGGTGATGTCGTTGGCATCGAGCACACACAGCTCTGCGCCATACCCACCGTCGGCCGCCGAGCCGCCGTTGAGGTCGTGCACGAGCGTGATGAGCCAGCCATCGTCTTCTGCGGTGCTGCCTTCTTTCGGCACGAACACGGGCTCGGCGCCACCTCGGCCAGGGCCGAAGTCGTGGCTGGTGACTTCACCAGTCTGATAGTCGGTCTTGAACGTGGCGCCGTGGAGCAACGCCTCTCCGGGACGGACTTCGGCCGTGTAGCCGTACCGGTGTTGCTTGAGGCCAACGCGGGGATCGTGACGGGGGAACTCGTGGGCCCGATCGTCGATGCGTTCCTCGTTGACCACGCGATTCTCGGGGTTGATCGTCCAACGATCCAGGGTGGGCGGGGTGTCGCCGAATGGTCCGAGCATGTCGTTGTCGAACATCCGCTCGTAGCGGCAGAAGTCGATCACGACGTTGCCGTCTGCGTCGTCGTAGGCATTGAGCGGATGGAACACGGCGCACGGGTCAACGTCACACCAGATGATGTCGTCTGCTGAGTCACTGGTGCGGGGAAGCAGGCCAAGGCGGCAGGCGTGATCGTTGTTCCACCCGAAGGGCACATTGATGCCCCTGGCGAATGCGTCGCCGCTGATGGTGACGCCGAGGTCGAACACCACGGCGAAGCGATCGGTGATCGACATGTCGTGCACCATGGGCATGTCGGGCACGGGAATGTCGAGCGTCTTGCTGACCCGACCGTCAGCGCCGACCACCACGTATTGGATGTGGTCCATGAGATCCGGCCAGGTGTAGGCCATGGCGTGAAGTTCGCCGGTTGCAGGGTCGTACTTGGGGTGAGCAGAAAAGCCGTTGGGGAGCGTGTCTTCGAATCCGTTGCGAGCCACCGTGTCGAGTTCGTAGGTGAGCTCGCAAGGCACGCCACCACCTTCGACCATGGCCCAGGTCTTGCCGGCGAAGCCTCCGACGTTGGTGTTGGGGCCGGAGTGGGTGCGGCCACCGTTCGATGGGCCGCCCAACTTGTCGGTGCCGAGGGCGTCGGAGATCGTGTCTGATCCGACCCAGCGGTTGCGGTACCACTCGGCCTTGCCGCCGCGAAGTCGAACGCCATGCACCATGCCATCACCACTGAACCAGTGGTGCTTGGTGATGTCGGCAACCTCGTTGATGGGGTTCGGTCCGTTGCGAAGCCAGCGCCCTTCGAGTTCGGCAGGAATCTGGCCAACAACGGGAAGATCGAAGCTCGTGCGTTCCTCGGCAACGGGTGCTCGATCCTCGAGCAGGTAGCTGTTCAGTTCGGCGTTGAGCTGGTCAGTCATGGCACGTGGTCCTCAAGGGGCGGAGATGTTTACAACTGTTAACTTCTGTCATCAAACACCGAATGTAAACACCTGTCAACCTAGGATCTTGAGATGGCCACAAAAGATCGGCTGATCACCTCAGCCGTCGAGCTGATCGTCGAGCTCGGATCAATTGATCGCGTGTCGATGCGGGCCATCGCGAAGCGAGCCGAGGTGAGCCCAACCGCCGTCTACCGGCACTACGCCGACTTCGAGGAGCTCGTGGCCGCCACGATGGCGTGGACGTGGTCGGAGTTCGACGAAGCGGTGAATGGAAGCGTGGGTCACATCGAAGACCCGCACGCGAAGCTGCAGGCGAGCGGCGAGGCGTATCTCCGTTTCGCGACGGCGCAGCCTGGCATCTATCGAGTCCTGTTCTCGATCGACGACCAAGCTTCAGGATTGCGAGACGAGTTCGGCATGCCCGTGTTCGGCAAGCTGGTCGACAAGGTCGGTGCCGTGCTCAAGGCCAACAACGACAAACGTGAGCCGCTCAGGGTCGCCGCCAGTGTCTTCACATGGATCCACGGCATTGCCGATCTTCGGCTCACCGGCCTGGCCCTTCCCGGCGGCGAGATCGAACATCAGGTTCGCTCGATGTTCGACGATCTTCGTCTTTCGGCATAGCTGCATGTGCAAAGAAGATCGGCGACTTGGCACGAACCGACCCGATCCGCGACGATGTCGGCCATCGAGGCGCCTCACGTAAGCGACGCAATTGAGGTGCGGTTGCTCGGCAAGCCCCGCTTTCTGGTTGGGGGGCGCGAGCTTCACGGCCGCAGCGCCCGTAGCTCGGCAATCATCGCCCGACTCGCAATCGATGCCGGAACGGTC
Organism: uncultured Acidimicrobiales bacterium; assembly: GCA_938009905.1. Lineage (GTDB taxonomy): Bacteria > Actinomycetota > Acidimicrobiia > Acidimicrobiales > SZUA-35 > CALEWY01. Next base: position 2,296 of record CALLGK010000266.1, read on the forward strand.
GTCGGTCGAGAGCAACTGGCACACGACGTATGGAACGGCGAAGTCTTGCGATCAGGGTCAGCGGCCCTGCGCACGCAGGTGAGCCGATTGCGTTCAGCACTGCAAGAGGCAGAGATCGGCCACATTGTGCAAACGGCACCCGACGGGTACCTGCTCGACATCGATCCTTCGTGTGTCGATGTGTTCACCGTCGAGGGGACACTTGAAGAGGCGTTGCAAGCCGAAGCCGAAGATGGGGATCGAGCCGTTCCGCTGTTTCGCAGCGTGTGGGAACAGCTGAACGCCGACCCTCTTCATGGGCTCGAAGAATTTGACTTCGCTGCACCTCACATCGCCCGACTGCGATCGCTCACCGAGGTCGCAAGGCTTGGCTACGCGAGGGCCCTCATCGCCGATGATCAGCCAGAGCGAGCGGTCTCGGTGCTGAGGTCTGCGGTTGACGACGACGTGCTTGCAGCTGAGCCGGTTGCGGCGATGGTTCTGGCACAGCACCGGGCGGGACGCTCCCATGACGCCCTGAAGCTGGTTGAGCGCCACCGCCAGGCGATGCTCGACGTCGGGTTGGTGGTGTCCGAGCAGGTTCGAAGTGCGGAACAGATCGCACTAGGGATCGAGCAAGCGACGTCAGGCGAGATCAGCGCGTTGATCGGCCGAGTGAGTGAATGTGGCGAGTTGGGCTCGGCTCTCAAAGCCGTTGTCGGCAACGCCTCACGCGGGCAGGTGGTGACCATTGCCGGCGAAGCGGGAGTCGGAAAGACCGAGCTGCTTAGGTGGCTCGCACATGCAGCGCAGCTCTCCGGGATCGAGGTGTTGCATGGTTCAGGTGATCAACTCGGCAACGACTTCCCGCTGCTTGCCGTGCGCCAAGCCCTGGGGCAACTTCCGAATGTGCGGGCCGTCCTCGACGAGTCGCTCGAGCGTTCGACCCCTGATGGCTCGAGCAACATCGTTCAGGCCACAAACGACGCGTCGTTGCAATGGCAACGTCTCGCTATCGCGGAGCGGGTTGTCTCGGCGCTCGAG
>CALLGK010000267.1 GCA_938009905.1 uncultured Acidimicrobiales bacterium
GCCGATGACCTCACGGTTGGTTGGATCGCCGGTGCGGGCCGCGTCGAGATCGACGACGTGCAACCACTCGACGCCAGCGTCAACGAAGGCTTGCGCCTGGGCGACCGGGTCGGTGCCGTACACGGTCTCTTGGTCGTAGTCACCACGAAGGAGCCGGACACAGTTTCCGTCTCGCAGGTCGATGGCTGGATACAGCAGCATGGCCTCTCCTACTTCTTGGCCGTGGCGGTTTGCTCCACGTGGCGGACCCAGTTGGTGAGCAACTGTCGGCCGGCGTCCGCCGACTTCTCGGGGTGGAACTGGGTGGCCCACACGTTGTCTCGCCCGACGGCGGCGCACATGGGGCCGCCGTAGTCGACAGAGGCGATGGTGTGGTCAGACATCGGCGCCACATAGCTGTGCACGAAGTACATCCACGCGTCGTCGAGATCGCTGAGCAATTCGTGATCTGGCTGGTCGAGGTGCAGCTTGTTCCACTGCATCTGAGGACGCTTCACGCCCTCGGGGAGCAGATGAACCGTGCCGTCGAGAATCCCAAGCCCTGGGCGTCCTGGGGTCTCGTCTGACCCGTCGAACATCAGCTGCATGCCTACGCAGATGCCAAGAAACGGCCGACGGGAGGCGGCGGCCTGTTTCGCTTCCACATCCAGTCCGGTGCGTTCGAGCGCGTCCATGCAGGCACCGAAGGCACCAACGCCGGGAAGAACAACGCCTGCTGCGTCTGCGATCAGTTGCGGATCGGCCGTGAGCTCTGCATCGGCGCCTGCCCTGATGAGCGACTTCTGTGCTGATCGCAGATTGCCAATGCCGTAGTCGAGAACGGCGATGGGGACGCCCACTTAGAGCTGCCCCTTCGTGGAGGGAATGCCTGCACCATCGATGCGTACGGCGTCGCGGAGGCAACGGGCCAAGCCCTTGAACGATGCCTCGATGATGTGGTGAACGTTTCGTCCGTCCTTCATCGTGATGTGCAGCGTGATGCCGGCGGACGTGGCGAAGCTCTGCATGATGTGTTCGGCCAGCGATGGGTCGAACGCAGGATCGCCGAGCGGAATCGACTCTGGCAGATCGACGTTCCACACGAAGTACGGACGGCCGGACAGGTCGAGCGCGACTTCAACGAGTGCCTCGTCGAGTGGGTATTGCCCACTGGCAAACCGACGAACGCCGGCCTTGTCCCCGAGCGCTTCGGCGAATGCCTCGCCCAGCACAATGGCGGTGTCTTCGACCGTGTGATGTGTGTCGATGTGGAGGTCGCCCTCCGCCTTGATCGTGAGGTCGAAACCGCCGTGACGACCGATCTGATCAAGCATGTGGTCGTAGAACGGGATCCCGGTGCTGATGTCGGTTGTTCCCGAGCCGTCGAGGTCGATCGAGACGTCGATCGAGGTCTCTTTTGTGGAGCGGCTCTTGGTGGAGGTTCGGTTGCTCATCTGATCCTGCTGGTTGTGCTGGTGCTAGACGTCGAGGGCTAGGCGTTGAGAGGGCTAGGCGTTGAGGACAGCCTCGAGGGCGTCCAGGAATCGGGTGTTGTCTTCTTGCGTGCCAACGGTGACGCGGAGGCAGCCTTCGAGGTGGTTCCAGCTTGCCGTATTCCTGATCAGGACAGAACGCTCGACGAGTTCTGCCCAGATGCGATCGCCGTCGCCCGCTGGTGGGCGGAACAGCACGAAGTTGGCGCCCGATGGCCACACCGTGCAACCCAAGTCGTTGAGACGCACGGTGATTCGACCTCGTTCTTCGACGATGGCGGACACTCGCTCTTCCATGTCGCCGATGAAGTCGAGCGCCGCCAGTCCGGCTGCCTGCTTGACCGAGTCGAGGTGGTACGGCAAGACGACCTTGTCGAGATCGGCAACCAGCCACGTGGGAGCGATGACGTAGCCGAGGCGGGCCCCGGCCATGGCCCAGGTCTTTGAGTAGGTGCGGCTCACGGCTAGCGAACGGTCTTCGGTCAGTACGGCGAGCGCCGACCAGTCTGAGAACTGCCCGTAGGCCTCGTCGACGACGAGGAGACCACCGACAGATTCGACGGCGTCGAGCATGGTGAGCATCGTCTCGGTTGGCTCGATCATCCCCGTTGGATTGTTGGGCGAACAAACGAACGTGACAGCGGGCCGGTGCTCGTTGATGAGCGAGACGGCGTTGTCGACGTCGATCAAGAAGTCGTCGTTGCGCTCGCCCGTGATGCGGTTGGCACCGGTGAGCCGAGCGATGTGACTATGGAGCGCATACGTGGGTTCGAACGTGAGCACCGAACGTCCGGGGCCTGCGTAGGTAAGCAGAATCGTCTGCAGCACCTCGTTCGAGCCGTTGGCACAGAAGACTTGGTCGATTGAGACCGGCCGGTCGGGCGTCGAGTGCAGGTCGGCCAGCGCGGTGCGCAAGGCCGTGGCCGCTCGGTCCGGATAGCGATGCCAGGCCGCTGATGCGGCAGCCCGCCCAACGGCTTCTGCGAACGCTTCTGGCGGTGCTGCCGGAGCCTCGTTGGTGTTGAGCCGCACGTCGACGTCGACCTGCGGCGAGTGGTAGCCGTCGAGGCTGGCAAGATCGTCGCGAACCGTCGGTCTCGTCATCCCGGATCCGCTTCCATACGAAGGCGCACCGAGTCTGCGTGGGCAGCCAAGCCCTCTTGCGTCGCCAATGTCACCGTGTGCGGACCGAGCTCGGCCAAACCCTCGGGTTGGATCGACACGATGTGGTGGTCCTTGTGAAAGTCGGCGACGGTCAACGCACTGGCAAATCGAGCAGAGCTGTACGTGGGCAACACGTGGCTCGGTCCAGCGACGTAGTCACCAACCGATGCCGGGGCGTAGTTGCCGCAGAAGATGGCGCCCGCGTTTCGAACGGTTCGTGCCAGGGTTTCCGCGTCTGAGATCTGGAGCTCGAGGTGCTCGGGGGCGATGGCGTCGACAACAGCGACAGCTGCCTCGCGATCGTCGACGAGAGCGACGTAGCCGGAGGCGTCGAGCGTGGCTCGGATGTCGGCTGCCCGCGGCGCAACAGCCATCAGCTTCTCCCCCGCTTCGCACACCGCATCAGCAACTGCTTCGTCCCAGGTCACGAGCCAAGCGAGGCCATTGGGGCCATGCTCGGCTTGCACCATCACGTCGATGGCGGCGAAGTCGGGCACCGCCGTTTCGTCTGCGACCACCACAACTTCGGACGGGCCGGCGAAGGCCGCCGCCACGCCAACGTCGCCTGCCACCATCTGCTTGGCCAGTGCCACATAGATGTTGCCTGGCCCGGCAATCACATCTACTGGCTTGATCGACTCGGTGCCGTAGGCCATGGCGCCGATCGCCTGAGCGCCACCAACCGCATACACCTCAGAGGCGCCGGCCAAACGGGCCGCGGCAAGCACTGACGGGGCGATGCCCCCATGTTCGACCGACGGCGGAACGCACAAAATGATGTCTTCCACGCCAGCAACCCGAGCCGGCACCACGGTCATGATCACGGTTGACGGATACTCGGCTCGACCGCCAGGCGCGTATGCGCCCACCCGATCGACGGGTCGCTGGTAGGCCTCGATCCGCATGCCCGGTCGTTCGATGATCTCGGCGTCGCGCAGTTGGTGCTGATGGAATCGTTCGACGTTGGCGATCGACACATCCATCGCCGCCCGTAGCTCGGGGCTCAGGGCCTCGACCGCTGCATCGAGCGCTGCATCGGGCACTCGAATCGTGTCGAGATCAACGCCGTCGAACTTCGACGTGAGCTCGAGGAGTACTGCATCTCCGCGATCCTTTACGTCGTCGAGGATGCCGCGCACCACGGCGACGGGTTCGTCACCATCGAGGGTCGGCCGTGGCAACTTCTCAGCAACGTTAGTACCGAGCCCTCGCAGGTCGAGCCGATTCAGCAAATGAGCACTCCCGGTTTGGGCCCCTGAAGGGGCTTGACGGTTCTGAACAGGACGGTACCGTAGGCCGCTCGATCAATGGCAGGAGATATCGGTGTCCGTCGACGTGAGCGCTCTCGGATCAATTCAATCGAGTCTTGACGAGGTGCTCGAGCGCCTCGGCGAGCAGACCTACGGGCTTGGCGACGATGACGAGATCGGCTCAGAGCTTCGTGAGGTACAGCGGCAGCTCGCCACGGCGTCGCGCCGCCTCGAGAAGGCGCAGCGCCGAGCTCGCTCGTAGCTCGCTCGGCTGCGCACCGAACCTGCGCAGCGAACCTGCGTGTACAAGACCAGCCAGGCACGGCGCAGCGCACGCAACCTCGACCCACCCCCGAACCTGAATGCACAAGACCAGCCAGGCACGGTGCGGTGCACGCAACGTCCGCACATCGGCGCAGCGCCGAGTCCAAAACTAACACCGGCGCCTCCGAGAACGGAGGCGCCGGCGGCGCGAAGAGGGGCGGCGGATCCCCTACATCGCTGCTACCAGGTGGCGGGAACCTGGTTAACGCGTAAGTTAAACCAAGCGAATCTGCGAGTGGGTGATATTCCCCAGTTTTCCAACCCTGGGATGCAGCGCTTCGACGGGGACTCCGCCCTGTTCCGTTGGGGTTAGAGCTTCGACGATGGACAGAAATCGTTGAGCACGCAATCCTCACAACGGGGCCGTCGAGCGATGCACACCCGGCGTCCGTGCAGGATCATGCGAAGGCTGAATTCGCCTCGCTCCATCGCTGGAACCATCGGATTCAGCTCAGCCTCAACCTTTACTGGATCTTCAAGCTCGGTGATGTGGAGCAGCTTGGACAGCCGCAAAACGTGGGTGTCGACCGGCAGCCCCGGCTTGTTGAGTGCGACACTTCGCACGACGTTTGCGGTCTTGCGACCGACGCCGGCGAGTGCAACGAGATCCTTCATGCCTGTTGGAACTTCGCCACCATGGTTGTCCATCAATTGTCCCGCACACTTCACGACACTCTTGGCCTTGTTTCGGAACAAGCCAAGCGAACCGATGATCTGCTCAACCTCGGTGAGATCCGCATGCGAGAGTGACTCAGCGTCAGGAAATCGAGCGAACAAGCCAGGCGTCACCTTGTTGACCCCGACGTCTGTTGCCTGCGCAGACAAGATGGTGGCGATCAGAAGTTGAAAGGGCGTTTCGTGATCGAGCTCGCACTCCGCTTCTGGATATTCGAGCGCGAGACGTTCGTGCGTGCGACGAGCGCGACCTTTGGCAGTTCGGGGGCGAGCCATGCGCTCAGACTAGAGGGCGTCACCCAACCACGATGCCTGACAACAAGGTTGCGCTAGAAGCCAAGGGAGTTCGTCCGGCCCGGATTCGTGTCCGTAGACTCAACCCCGTGAACCGGCGCATCATCACCGACGCAACCGACGAGGTGATTCACGCGGCCCGACACCTGTTCGAGCACGCACTACCGATCGACGATCGCGACGACCGCTTCTCCGATGTCTGGGCCGATGAGATTCGCCAGCCCAACTCGCCGTTTGTCGCTGCCCTTGCATGTGATCCAAACGGGCACCCCGTCGGATTGATCACCGGGTCAACGTCTCGGGGTCGACTGCAACTCGATGCGCTCGTGTCAGACAACAAGCACTGGCCCTCAGATGAAGTGCTCGATGGATTGCTCTGCGAGCTTGAACCTCACGTGAGAGAACACCGAGTCGACACCATCGAGCTGTGGGGACGTCCGGCGTTCGACTGGCACGACAGTGTTGCCACTGCCCACGGCATGCATCGGATTCGATCGCTTCACCAGATGCGATGCTCCCTGCCGACGACCCCTTCGACGATTGCCACACGAGCGTTTGTGCGCGGCACAGACGAGGAACTTCTTCGCGAGGTCAACAACCGCGCGTTCGCTGGCCATCCCGACCAAGGGAACCTCTCGGTTGATGACCTCGAACGGAAGCTGTCAGAGCCGTGGAACCGCGACGGCGGCATCCGCCTCTACGAACAAGACGGTCAGATTGCTGGGTTCTGCTGGACAAAGATCCATGAGGCTGAACGGCTTGGTGAGATCTACGCCATCGGGGTCCATCCCGACTTCCACGGACAGAGGCTCGGCGTACCGATGACGGCTGCCGGCCTCGACTGGCTCTCAGACCAAGGTCTCACAACGGGCATGCTCTACGTCGAAGGCGACAACGAGCCCGCCATTCGCACCTACCGCAAGCTCGGCTTCGACATCGCTCGCACCGACATGGCGTGGGAGCGAACCGTCGACTCGACCAACCAGGCTTCGAGATGAGCGCTGCGGCCCCCGATCAACTGCCGTCGCCATGGGATCTCGATCGTGATCAACTGGCCGAACTCTTGGACGGTCAACCCACGTATCGGGTCGACCAGGTGTGGAAGGGTCTTCACGACCAGGGTGTTCATCCCGCAGAACTCTCCGTCTTGCCGAAGGCCCTGCGCGCTGAGTTGAGCGACAAGCTCGCCCATTCTCTCGACCTCGCAACCGAGCAACGCTCAAGCGATGGCAAGACGGTCAAGCAGTTGTGGAACTTGTCTGGCGGGGCATCGGTCGAGACCGTGCTCATGCACTACCCGAAACGATCGACGGTGTGTGTCTCGAGCCAGGCCGGGTGCGCCATGGGCTGCGGCTTTTGCGCCACCGGTCAGGCCGGCTACGAGCGACATCTGAGCGTTGGGGAGATCCTCGAACAGGTGGTGCACGCCCGAGCTGCCGCTGCCCCCAGACGACTCTCCAACGTTGTCTTCATGGGAATGGGCGAGCCGTTCGCCAACTACGACCGTGTGGTGTCGGCCGTCAAGCGACTGATGACTGACTTCGAGATCGGGGCCAGGAAGATCACCGTGTCGACCGTTGGCCTCGTGCCCCAAATGCTGCGCTTCGCCGAGGAAGAAATGCAGGTCGGCCTCGCCGTCTCGTTGCACGCCGCCAACGATGAGCTGAGGACCGAGCTCGTGCCGATCAACGAACGGCACCCCATCGATGACGTCGTGGCCGCCGCCCAACTCTTTCGCGATCGAACCGGCCGCCGCGTCTCCTACGAATGGGCCATGATCGACGGTGTAAATGACCGCCCAAGCGATGCCGCCGAACTCGCAGACGTGGCCAAGCGGTCCTACGCCCACGTCAATCTCATTCCCCTGAATCCGACGCCCGGTTGGCCCACGAAGGGCTCACCTAAGGCTCGCATTCGTGAGTTTGCGTCGATCCTTGAAGACCGTGGGGTCAACGTGACCGTTCGAGCCAACCGGGGAACCGACATTGATGCCGCGTGTGGGCAACTTCGAGCGAACCACGATGGCAACGACGGCACGGACACGACCACTAGTCGCACCATCCCCGTAACTCTTCGTCACGCTCCGTGACGCCCGACACTCGTTCGTGCCCGTTTTCCCCCTAATTAAGGGGAAGACAGATGACCCAGCATGGATGAGCTGCTTGGCTGAGGGGGCAGGGAGGCGCTGAGGTTACGCTGTTCATACGGCGTAAGACGCATGCGTTTTGCTGCCGTAGCTGACCCCGGGATTGCCGCCGCCCCCCGGGGTCAGCGCCTTTTTGGGCTCAGGTTCGAGCGTCGTTCGAGCAGATCAGCGCAACAGCGGCGCAATGACCTGGCCAAGCAGCTCGTCGACTTCTGCCACCATCTTCTTGTAGCGCCGCTTGCCCCGCTTGTAGGGATCGTCGACGTCCCACGTAGTGCCGAGATAGTCGGCAAGGTTTCGTGAGTCGAGTCCGGCAAGCAGGTCTTCGATTGAGCCGGCCCGTCGCATGCGTTCTGCTGCTTCCTTCAGCGGCAGAGCCTTGCCCAGCGCAGACTGATGCTTGATGGTGAGCTCCTGGATGTGGCGCCCCTCCATCGTGAGGATCAGGTCGGCGGCATCCAGGGTGTCTGGATCGATGGTGCTGCTGAGGTGCTGTGAGGCAACCGTGCCCCGCTCCCCCAACACTGCCTGCAAGGTGTCTGGCACCTCTTTGCCGTCGCGGAGAAATCCGGCCGAACGGAAGAGGGCCTTTTCTTCGCCAAAGCGCGAGCGAGCCAAGAGCTCAGCCGTAGGACTACGGCAAATGTTCGCCGTACAGACGAACAAAATTCGAGCCTCGCGTTCAACGCCACCTTCTCGCACGGACCCAACAGTATCGCAGCAATTGGCCACCCCTGGAGGACGACTCAGGGCGCTCTAGCCCGTTCGGACTACCATCGTCAGCCGTGGAGCAAGGATCGGCGGACGGCGGAACTGGCGTGGGCGACAACAAGAAGAAACCGGCACCAGCTGCTGGTGCACGACCGGCAAAGCCAAAACCTCCGAAACCGACCCGTCCCGGGTCACCGAAGAAGCCTGCACCGTCGACATCGACACCGGCCAAGACCGCAACGGCAGCATCCGCAACCAAGGCGACAGCCGCCACCACGACATCTGCGACCAAGCCATCAGCCAACTCGTCAGTAGCCAAGCCACCAGCGTCAAAACCTGCCGACCAGCCGACAGTCCGTGTCGAGGCCGAAACCGCCACGCCAACGCTTGCCACGGCGGCAACCGTTCCGGTCGCTGAAGAATCAAAGGTCGAACAGCCATCTCTCGACGAGATCTCGACATCGGTTGAGAAACCGAAGCGAGGCATTCCGAACAGCGCTCTCGCGATGGCAGCCATCGTCATCGGAGTCGGTGTTGGATTCCTGACCTACGCCTTTGGTTCGGCGACAGACCGGACGCCGACGGCACGAGTCCAGATGGTGCTCGACGAAGATCAGACAGGCTGGCCGTTCTACGCAGCTGTGCAGGAAGAAGCAGCGGC
>CALLGK010000268.1 GCA_938009905.1 uncultured Acidimicrobiales bacterium
GGTGCGCTCGCAGCTACTGCGGCGCCTCAGGGGCTACCAGCACCACCATTAGCTCGGCAGAACAGGCAACCTCGCCGTCAACAGAGGCCGTGCCGGTTCCACGACCGCCACGCGCACTGATTCGGCTGAACTCAACCGCTAAGTCGAGCGTTTCGCCGGGGACCACCTGACGGCGAAACTTCACGTTGTTGACGCCCCCAAAGAACGGGATTCGACCGGCAAATTTCGGATCGGCAAGCGGCGCGCACGCGCCGACCTGGGCGAGGGCTTCAACCATCAACACGCCGGGCAACGTTGGCTGACCGGGAAAGTGACCGGCGAAAAAGTACTCGTCGCCCGTCAAATGCCAACGACCAGCCACTCGCTCTCCCGCCACGAGCTCGGTGAGCTCGTCGACCAACAGAAACGGTGGCCGGTGCGGCAGCAGGTCAATCGGGGCCGGAAGCGGTTCTGGCATGTGCATCTCCTGAAGACGATCGTGCATTCACAGGATCGCCTGAAATGGTGACAAAACGCGACATCCCCTGGCCGAAGCCAGGGGATGTCATGAATCGTTTGAGTGACTCGTTCGTGCTGACCGCTGCAGTCAGTCAGCCGTTGAACAAGCGGCTCAGCCCTTGGCGGCTGCCTTGAGCTTTGAGCCAGCGGTCACCTTCACTGCCTTTGAGGCAGGAATGTCGATTGGTTCCTTGGTCTGGGGGTTGAAGCCCTTGCGAGCCTTGCGGTCGACCTGCTCAAAGGAGACGATGCCGGGGATCGTGACCTTGTTGCCACGGGACACCTGCTTCATCACCTCTTCGAACATGCTGTCGAGAACGCTTCCGACGTCCTTCTTCGACACTTCACAGTCTTCTGCAACTGCGTCGATCAACTCTGACTTGTTCACGGCGAACTCCTATTGCTTTCTGCGTCCCGCCCTTTGGGAGACGATCGAAAGTTGAGCCCTTCTGAATGACAAAGTCAAGGATTTCCGAATCTTCTTCGTTTCGGCATGTCACTGCTGGAGCGGATTGTGACACTCGACACCGAATTACACGACCCCGCGAAGCGGTCCAAAACGCGACTCGCGCCGGCCACCAACGTGCACCTCAAGGCGAGGGCGACATCGGCGGCCGGCGCGTGTCACGCGACGGTTAGCTAGGCGTTATGCCGGACTGGATTCTTCAACCGCTTCGGCTGGTGGGTCACCGACCTCATCACCCGGCGGCGGTTCTTCGGCACCAGGTTCACCAGCTGGCGGCTCCTCACCCTCTGGAGGTGGGAACTGCTCGGCGAACAGCTGATCGAGGAGCGCGAAGAACTCATCGATCGGAGGCAGCGGATCAATCTCGGGCAACTCGACGGCGTAGGTGATCACCGGCAGCTCGTCGATGCACGACAGATCAAGCTCGCCACCCGGGTTGTTCAGGAACTGCGAAACCACGGACTGCGGGCACGGACCGGAGAACGCAACCACGTGGGCCAAGTTCGGGAAGAACACCAAGTCGACGTTGGTGAGGCGACTTGCGGTGAGCTCGCTCCACTCTGGCGGGGTCTGGTTGTCGTTGTCGGTGTAGATGACCAACGAGTCGATGTCGCTAAACACTGGCTCGCCGACAGCCGGCACCTCTGGTTGGATGTCAACCTCGGTGCCGATGACGTTGCACGCGCTCACGATCTGTGGGCCGATGATCGTTGCAGCGAAGCCGGTGATTGCCTCTGACCACTCGGCCGACGCCATGGTCGCGAGGTCCGTGTACGGCGTCTCTTCCGCACACATCACGGTGAAGAAGAAGCCGTCAGAGAACTGCGCAGCCGGACCGGGAATGCCCCGGAAATCAGCCAGGACAGTCTCCTGTTGCGGTGCGTCAAGACCAAAGATGTAGAAGCTGGTTGCTCGCATGAAGCTGTCAACACCAGCTTGCCGGACCGCCGGATCATCGCTGGCTGCTGCGTTGAACAGCGCAGGCAGGTACGGATTCGGGAGGTCAAACGACGCGATCTGGAGCAAGAGATTGCCATCGACAGGGAAATCTGGAATTCCGAAAAGCAGTTCGGCTTCGGTACCCGTGACAAAGGCTGGATTGGCGTTGAGATTGTCGACGCCAACATTGATATCGCTTTGCAGGTTCGGGAACGCCGCGCCACATTCGGTCGAGTTGCAGTAGTCGACGATTCGCTCGAGTCGGTTCAAGAAACCGATGCCGTCTTCGCCGCCACCCACCGAGACCTCTGGTGGGAAGACAGAGTCGAGGACGACGGAGCGAACGCCCTCGGGACGATCACGCATGATGGTGAGTCCCAGGTCGGTGCCGTAGGAACCGCCGAAGAGGTTCCACTCTTCGACGCCGAGCGCAATCCGGAGATCGGCAACGTCTTCTGCGTTTTCAACCGTGGTGTAGCCGCTGAGGTAGACACCCTCGTCGTCGAATCGGGCAAAGCAACCGGCCAGAAACTCATCCTGAGCAGCCAAGAATTCTTCCTCGGTTTCGAAGAACTCCGGTGGAGCAGCGAAGTCACGCTCAGTCGCACAGTTCAGGTTTGGATCGGCGTATCCGGTGCCACGCTGATCGAAGTAGATGACGTCACGACCATCGGCGGCAGCACCGATGGCAAAGTCGTGAATGAGCCCCGAGTTGGCCATCGGAGCTCCGCCCGGTCCGCCCTCAAGATAAACGAGCGGATCGGGCTTTGTGCCGTCGCCGGGAACGATGGCGAAGGCAACACTGATCAGGCGAGAGCCTTCGATCTGTCGATCTTCTGGGACCGACAGGAAGCCGCAGAACGCCTCGAAGGGCACACTTGCGTCGACCGGACACACGTTGAACTCCAGGTAGTCGCTTGGTGAGCTGTGCTCATCAAGCATCTTGAAGTTGACGCATGGCACGGCGATCGAGTTCGGCTCGTCTGGCGTGACACCGGCGTGCACGATCTTCACCGCAACGGCTGGCGAGTCAAGATGCACGCTTGGCAGGTTGAACGGGGCATACGGGGCGAAGTCTGGAAGGTCGGGTGTGGGGTCGGTCTCCGCGATCACATCGCCATTGGCGTCGAGGAACTGCACGGCCACTTGTTCTTCGAACTGCGTGAGCCGGAACGTGCCATCGATGAAGTCATCGAAGTGTTGGAGATCTCCGGTGATGCCGCTCGAAACGACCGTTCCAGAGAGAGGCTGGGCCAGTGGAATGACCTCAGACTCATGACGAGGCACGATTCGACCATCAGGCCAAACCGCCGGAATCATGACGAGTTTGCTGTCGAGTTCGACGTCGCACGCAGGTGGAGCGATGTCACCCCCGCTGTCTTCTTGGGCGCTTGCCGGTGAGACGCCGAACGTCAAAGTGGCAACCAAAATGGCAGCCACTCCGGCGATCAACGTCCGCAGACGGTGATTGAGATAGAGCATGAACCCCTCATATGTGTTCGGGCGCGAGCAGGCTCGCGGATCAGGATGGTCTCTACAGCCGGCAGTACGTGAAGGTCACCAGATGCCCCTCGTTACCCTCAGATATGTGCCGCCTCTGGGCAACCTAGCCCAGCACTCATGAACACGTCAGTCAGGCCCTCTTTTTGAGCCCCGGGTGGCTGAGCACCTCGCGGCATGGCCAGTCAGCGGCGCGAGATTATGACCGTTTTCCCAGCTGGCAGCGGTCGGCATGGCCTGCCTGGCTTGTTTTCGTCAGGCCTGATTGATGAGCGCTGTGCTCGCTTGCTCGAAATAGTTGTGGAGCAACGTGCGAACTGCCGTCTGACTTTCCTCGGCGAGGTCGGGGCGCATCGGCACGGTGTCGACCGCGGTGCGCATCGCAGCCAGCCACGCATCTCGTTCGGGCTGTCCGATCGCAAACGGCATGTGGCGCATGCGAAGTCGAGGGTGACCACGCTGTTCGCTGTAGGTGCCAGGACCACCCCAGTACTGCTGCAAGAACTGTGCCGTGTGAAGCCGTGGCAGCGTGAGGTCATTCGGGTAGAGCGGCGCCAGCACCGGGTCGTCGGCCACGATGTCGTAGAAGTGGTCGACCAACGCCTCAAAGTACTCCCAACCGCCCGCCGCTTCGAAGACCGTCATCTGTTCGCCCGGCTCCGGAGCGCCGTGGTCTTCTGATTCGCTGCCTGTCAACTGGTCTCCTTCAGCTGGCTTTACGGTGACTTGTGAGAGAATACGGGAATGCTCTTCGCACAGTCCCGGTTCCAACTCCCGTGGTCGCACTCATGACACGTCCCGCAACTGACGCACAGGTCGCCTTCGAGCAGTATGTGACGCCCGAACTCGAAGTGTTGTATCGCACCGCGCGATCACTCACTCGAAATCAGGCAGACGCCGAAGACCTGGTGCAAGACACGCTCCTGCGAGCCTTCCGAGCCATCGAACGGTTCGACGGTCGCTATCCCCGTGCGTGGCTCATGACCATCATGCGCAACGCCAACATCAACCGGGCTCGCAAGAAGACACCCGATCTGCTCGACGATCCTGATCTCACGTTTGAGCGTTCCACCGAGTTTGCCGAACACGACGGCCCAGAAGAGACCGTCGTCGAACCGGTGTTTGACTCCGCAGTTGCCGCTGCATTCGATTCGCTCTCGCCCGACTTTCGAGAGGTTGTCGAGTTGGTCGACCTCAACGGGCTGGCCTACCAAGAAGCTGCCGACCTCATCGATGTTCCGGTCGGAACCGTGATGAGCAGGCTCCACCGAGCTCGCAAACGAATCCGTGATCACATCGGTGAACAGGGACTCGAGTCGTCGGGTGCATTCCGGACAGGAGATCCGTCATGAAGAAGCTGTTCAGTCGCAAGAAGGGCTACTCCTGCGACGACGTCATGCAGGTTCTGCAGAGCTATCTCGATGGCGAAACCGACGTCGAAACGGCCCGCAAAGTGGCTGCCCACCTCGACGATTGCAAAGACTGCGATCTTGAGTCATCGGTCTACGCAGGCATCAAAACAAGCCTCGCCACCAGGGCCGAACCAGTCGACCCTGCCGTGATGGACACGCTCCGCGATTTTTCTAATCGCGTGGTGAGCGGCGAAATCGAGTAACCTTCGAAGTCTTGCGACTCCTCCTCGACCTTCGACTTCTGAGCCCGGCCGTCTGATCCGACGCGCCGGGTTACGAATCGTCTGCCCGGCACCGCAACACCAGCCCGGGCCCTTCGGTCGCAAGCAAGCGTGACACACGCTGCATCGATGCCACTGAAGGCACGTCGCAACGTCACTGAAGTACCACGTCGAGGAAACCATCATGAGTAGTAAGTCTGCGAGTAGTCGAAGTCGCGAAGCCCAGCGAGCCGGAGCTGGGAAGATGCCGATTCAGAAGTACCGGCCCTACCTGTCGTATCTCCCGATCGATCTTCCCGATCGCACGTGGCCAGATGTCGAGATCACCGAGGCGCCGCTCTGGTGCTCGGTCGACCTCCGTGATGGCAACCAGGCGCTCATCGAACCGATGGACCCTGACCGCAAGCGGATGATGTTCGACAAGATCGTCGAGATCGGGTTCAAAGAGATCGAGGTTGGCTTCCCGGCCGCCAGCGACACCGACTTTGAGTTCGTGCGCCAGATCATCACGGACGGCGCCATTCCTGACGACGTCACCATCCAGGTGCTCACCCAGGCCAGGCCCGATCTGATCAGCCGCACCTACGAGAGCCTGGTTGGCGCCGAGAACGCCATCGTTCACCTCTACAACTCAACCTCCACGGTGCAGCGTCGTGTGGTGTTCGGACTCGACGAGGCCGGCATCACCGACATTGCCGTCGAGGGCGCGAAGGCCTGTGCGGCCAACGAGAAGTTCATCGAGGGCACCAACCTTCGCTACGAGTACTCCCCCGAAAGCTTCACTGGCACCGAGTTGCCGTTTGCGAAGCAGATCTGTGAAGAGGTCATGGACGTGTGGGGATCATCCCCCGACAATCCCGTGATTCTCAACCTGCCGGCCACCGTCGAGATGAGTACGGCCAGCGTGTACGGCGACATGATCGAGTGGTTCCACCGCAACATCCGAGATCGCGACGCTGTTGTGCTGTCGCTTCATCCTCACAACGACCGCGGCACAGCCGTGGCTGCGACCGAGGCAGGAGTAGCGGCCGGCGCCGACCGCGTCGAAGGCACGCTCTTCGGCAATGGCGAGCGCACCGGCAACGTCGATGTTGTCTCGCTGGCCCTCAACCTGTTCAGCGTTGGCGTCGACCCAGAGCTCGACCTCACCGAGATCAACGAGATTCGGCGAGTGGCCGAGCACTGCAACCAGCTGCCCGTCCACCCACGCCACCCCTACGTGGGCGATCTCGTCTACACCGCCTTCTCTGGTTCGCATCAGGATGCGATCAAGAAGGGGTTCGAGGCGATGGAGGCCACCGGCCAGGAGCTGTGGGAAGTTCCGTACCTGCCGATCGACCCGCAAGACGTTGGCCGCACCTACGAAGACGTGATCCGCGTCAATTCACAGTCCGGCAAGGGCGGCGTTGCATACCTGCTCAAGGTTGAGCGAGACCTCGACCTCCCCCGCCGTCTGCAGATCGAGTTCACTCGAACCGTGCAGACCGTCACCGACACCACGGGCAAAGAGATCACGGGCAACGAGATCTGGGAGCAGTTCGAGAATCACTACCTCGCCGCCACCAAGCCCTATGAGCTCGTGTCGTTCTCGACGTCGCAGAATGCCTCGGGCCAGGACCGAACGACGATGAGCGCCGTGGTCCGAGTCGATGGCGAAGAACAGACGATCGAGGGAGAAGGCAACGGCTCGATCGATGCCTTTGCCGTGGCGCTGCGAGAGCTCAGCGGTTCTGACTTCCGGGTGCTCGACTATCACGAGCACGCCATTGGCGCTGGAGCCGACGCACGAGCCGTGTGTTACACCGAGCTCAAGGTCGACGAGACCGAGCTCTGGGGCGTCGGTATCCACACCGACATTGTGACCGCCTCACTGCGAGCCGTCGTCAGCGCCTTCAACCGCTCCCGCAACTAACTCCTCCGTTCTGGAGGCAATCCCAATCTGGAGGCTGGAGAGTACCGAAACGTGCCCCACGGCCTCCAGTTCCAAACGCACTTCCGCTTCTGGAGGCCGGAGAGTACGGAAACGTGCTCAACGGCCTCCAGAACGGGTTTCGTGCGTTCTGGAGGC
>CALLGK010000269.1 GCA_938009905.1 uncultured Acidimicrobiales bacterium
GAACTGAGAGGAGGGGTGGGGGTCTGGGTGGACATCCAGCATGAGGAGGGATGGCCGATTGAATTGTTGAGGGTGTAGCGCTTGACACACTTGCGGGTGAAATGCTGGGGAAAGGTTCTTCGTCGGTGAAGCTGGTTCCCGGATCGTTTCTTTGGTGCTGCGGGCGCTACATGTCCAAACAGGGTTTCTAGTACACATTGTTCCTTCGAGAAAGTGACATTCGTCACAAGTTGGAGGTAAATCCTCAGGAAGTGTGTAGGGCAACCGATACTTCCCGCTTCCAAGGCCGGTCGATGAGGACGCTGGGTCAAACGGCCTAGGGCTCAAAATTGGTGTGCCAGTTGGCACATCGTGGCCAAATCAGAGGAATCTCACCATGCGCAGTCAGGCCGCTACAACGTGACGCAGCGACGCATTGGGATCTTCGGTGGCACTTTTGACCCACCACACCTTGGGCACCTAATTGTCGCCGATCAGGTCCGCGACACCCTCAATCTTGGGGAGGTGTGGCTCGTGGTGGCGAACGATCCGTGGCAAAAGTCTGGATCGCGAGAGATCACCCCTGCGGCGAAGCGACTCGAGATGCTCGAGGCTGCGCTCGACGGCGCGCCGGGGCTTCGGGCCAGCGATGTGGAACTGGAAGAGCCCGGTCCCAGCTACTCCTTCGACACTCTGTCCATGTTGCAGCAACGGATGCCAGATGTGGCCTGGTCGCTGATCGTTGGTCGCGATGCTGCCGTCGGCCTGCCAACGTGGCATCGGGCCGATGAACTCAAGGAGATGGCCGAGATCATCGTAGTGAATCGGCCGGGTTCGTCCGAGCCGTTGCCGGACGGCTGGAAGCTGACCATGGTCGACATGCCAGCACTCGAAATCTCCAGTACCGACCTGCGTCACCGTCTCGCCACGGGCGCATCCGTTCGGTACCTGATGCCCGATCCGGTCATCAACCTTGCGACGGCGTGGGGGATCTATCGTCCGTCGGAGTGATTCACCCGGTCACGACAACCTCCGACATTCCGCTCAAGAGGCCACCAAAGGCCTTTGTTGCCGCGGAGCTTGCGCTGATGCTTGCGGTGCCCGTCGTGGGCTGGATGGGCTTTGAGACCTTGCTCGACAGCCGAGCTGGCGAGTTCGTGTCACAACCCGGACCAGATGACCCGGGGTGGGTCGTGTTTGTTGAGCCCAGCCCCGTCACCCTGGCCGTCGAAGTGCTCGACGGCGCCGTCACTGGCGCGGCATTGATCACGCAGCCTGGCGAAGCACGAGCCGGGGGAGCGGTGGTCCTGCTGCCTGGCGAACTGGCCATCGAAGGTGCCTCGTTGTCGTCGATGCGTCCTAACGACGTGGAGCTTGCCCTCGAGAGCGCATTCGATCTCGAGATTGCCGCCCTCGAAGTAGTGAACGAGGCCCGGTGGGAGCAGGTGCTTGGCAATGCGACCTGGCCGTTGGAGAACCCCGACCCAGTCCCGGGCCTCGGCGATGTGACGTTGCTACCGGTGGGCGCCGTGAACGTTGGCGCGGCTGAAGCGGCCCCCTTTGTGGGTCGGCCGGCTGATGGAGCGGCACCCGAGTCGCTCATCGTGCGCCGAGAGATTTGGTGGAACGCGCTGATCGCGGATCCGCCCTCGACCGACACCACGCTCGGGCGGGTTATCGATGAGCTTGGTCGGGGCATCGCCGTCGTTCAGCCGGTCCCCACAACAAGCTCGCCATCCGGCCCCGAGATCGACGATGTTGCAATGGACGAGCTCTTGGGAGACATCGTCCCCTTCCCGGCCGGGGCGGAGCCTGGTGGTCGTCTCCGATTGCAGATCCTGGGCCGATCACCCGATGTCGATACCTCCGCACTCGCACTTGAGCTTGGGGCGGCCGGTCACGAGATCGTCCAAATCGGGAATGCATCGGTGTTCGACGACGGCCCAACCGAGATTCTTGTGCCGCTGTCGCTCGATGACGATCGCCTTAACGAGCTTGCGGATGCGGTGGGGGCCGCTAGCGTTCTTTCGGTCGATGAGCTAACTGGCGCCGATTTGGTCACGGTTCTCGTCGGATCCGAATGATCTGGAGATCGCCCTGAGCGCTGCAACCCCACAACCTGACGAGACAAGCACGGCCGTGGCCGATGCTGGCACGGCCGACACCACAGAGGTTGTTCCCGTTGCTACCGAAGCAGACGCAGAGATCGCGGGATGGGTCAAAGCTGCAGGTGCGGCGGCAGCCGACAAGCTGGGCCAGAACACCGAAGCGTTCTTTGTTGGCAACGTGTTGGGCATCACCGACTGGTTCGTTGTGACGTCGGGGGCCAACGGCCGTCAGGTCCGAGCCATCGTTGAAGGCATCGAAGAAGACCTCACGATTGCGGGAGGCCCAAAGCCAACGCGGGTTGAAGGCCTCGACACACTCAGCTGGGTCTTGATGGACTACGGCACGTTTGTCGTGCACGTGTTCGACAGCGAGGCGCGCAGCTTCTACGAGCTCGAACGGCTGTGGCAAGACGTGCCCCGTCTCGACCTCGAACTCAACGAAGCTCGCTAGTCAGCGATCTCGCTACTTCAGTAGTCGTCTGTCACGAACCAAGCGACGACCACAGCTGGCGCATCGTGTCAGTGTCGAGCGTTCCGGATGATCGAGCGACCACCCGGTGGTCGGCATCGAGGTAGACGGCGAAGGGGAATGCGCCGGCGCCGAAGGCCACCAGCGAACGGTTGTTGTCATCGTCTCGCAGTACCGGTGGCGAAAAGCCAACACCGCCGAGCCACGCGGATGGCGGGTAGTTGCCGCGAGTTCGATCCGTCGTTGTTGACACGGCGTAGACGTCGACACCGGCCGGCAACGCCCCCGCATCAATGAGCTCCTGGACCTTTGGGACCTCTTCCTGGCAGTGAGGACACCAGTGAGCAATGAAGTAGATCACCTTGGCGCGCCCGTCTGGCTCAATGACGACGTCTTGCCCGGCGAAGTCAGTGCCAGTCAGCGTCGGAGCAACCTCGCCATTCGCTGGGTCGTCTGAGTCGGCCATGACGCCTGATCGGGGCATCCTCGGGAGGTCGCCCGAAATTGTGACCTCTGCTGTTTGGGAGACTTCCGGGTCTTGCGACTGCAGCTGTTCGGTAGGCGGAGCCGTCGGCACGGTCGTTGACTCGCCGAGCGTTGCTGTTGTCTCGGCGCCGGCGGACTCGGGGACCGTGGTTGGCTCGTCTTGAGCCCCGGCCGCGCCGTCTGATCCGGTTGCGTCGTCTGATCCGGCGCCGCATGCCGCCATGAGCCCGCCGGCCAACAGAAGCGCGGTTCCTCGTGAGAGCGCAGCTGCAAGGGCTGGCCTCGAGGAGCGCTGACTGTTGGAAGGCATCAGCTAAGCAACGATGTTGACGAGCTTGGGAGCCCGGACGATGACCTTCTTGGGTTCGCCATCGAGATAGCCGGCGACCGCTTCAGAGCCGATGGCGAGCGCTTCGGCGTCTGTGTCTGAGATCTCGGCTGGTACATCGATGCGGTCGCGTACCTTGCCGTTGACCTGCACGATCATCGTGACGGTGTCGACCACGAGCTTCGCTTCGTCGGCCACCGGCCACGCGGCCAAGTGCACGTTGCCGCTTTGGCGCCGCTCAACGAGCTCGCCCGTGATGTGTGGAACGGCCGGAGCCATGAGGGCAAGCATCGTGTCGATCGCGAACGCCAGCGTGTCGGCGTGGGCGCCGTCGTCGGCCTGCACGTACTTGTAGAGCCCGTTGGTGAACTCCATGAACGCTGCGACCGCGGTGTTGTACGACCAGCGTTCGTAGTCGCGTGTGATGCGATCGATCAGGTGATGCGTCGCTTTGTCGATCTCGGTGTCGGCGGCGGTCAACTCACCAGTGCGCATGTTGGTCGTGAGGTCGGACTCCGGCAGAGCCAAACGCCAGAGGCGCTGCAAGAACCGCTCGCAGCCGTCGATCTGGAAGTCTTCGTAGTCGACGTCTTCTGCCGGGGGTTTCACCTGGAGGATCGCCAGTCGCAGCGCGTCGGCACCGTGGGCGTCGATGGTCTCTTCTGGGGCAACCGTGTTGCCCTTCGACTTCGACATCTTGCCGCCACCCATACGGACCATGCCCTGGGTGAACAGTCGCCGGAAGGGCTCACGAATACCGCTCGGCGCCAAACCCGTGTCGGCCAGCGCCTTGGTGAAGAAGCGGGCATACATGAGGTGGAGGATGGCGTGCTCAATGCCACCGATGTATTGATCGACGGGCATGAACTTCTCGGCCAGGTCGCTGTTGACCGCAGTGTCCATGTTCCACGGGTCGATGAAGCGCAGGAAGTACCAGCTCGAGTCGACGAACGTGTCCATCGTGTCGGTTTCGCGGCGCGCTGGCTTGGCACAGTCAGGACACGTCGTGTTGAGGAACCCCTCGTGATACAGCAGTGGCGACTCGCCCGTCGGGCGGAACTCGACGTCGTCTGGGGCCTCGATGGGCAGATCGCTCAGCGGGGCAGGCCGCAGACCGCAGTCGTCGCAGTAGATCATGGGGATCGGGCAGCCCCAGAAGCGCTGGCGGCTCAACAGCCAATCGCGCAGCCGGAAGTTGATCTGACGGGTGCCGAGGTTGGCCTCTTCGATCCAGTCGGTCGCCTTGGCCTTCGCCTCGGCAACTTCCATGCCGTTGAGATCGAGTTTCTCGTTGGCCGAGTTGATCGCTGGGCCATCGCCCGTGAATGCCTCACCGTCAAAGTCGTCTGGTGGCTGCACGGTGCGGATGATGTCGAGGCCGTAGGCCTTGGCGAAATCCCAGTCGCGCTGGTCTTGGCCCGGAACGGCCATGATGGCGCCGGTGCCGTAGGTCGTCAGCACGTAGTCGGCCAGGTACAGGGGAATTGCCGTGTTGGTCACGGGATTAACAACGTGCGAGCCGGTAAAGACGCCACGTTTTTCGATGTTGCCTGCGGTCGAGAGGCGATCGATCTCTGACTTGTTGTCGAGCGACTTTTGGAACGCCCGAACCGCTTCGAGTTGATCGGCGGACGTGAGTTCGTCGACCCGAGGATGTTCGGGCGACATCACGGCAAAGGTCATGCCGAAGCTGGTGTCTGGGCGAGTGGTGTAGACCTCGAGCGGGGGAGTGCCGGTTCGAGCATTGCCGTCTGCGTCAGCAATCGGCAGGCCGAACTGGGCCCCTTCTGACCGGCCAATCCAGTTGCGCTGCATCGTCTTGACCCGATCGGGCCACTCGATGTGGTCGAGATCATCGAGCAGTTCTTGGGCGTAGTCGGTAATGCGGTAGAACCACTGCTCCATGTCGCGACGCTCGACCGGATCGTCCGAGCGCTCGCACAAGCCGTCGACCACCTGCTCGTTGGCCAGCACGGTTTGGCAACCGGAGCACCAGTTGACCGGTGAGTTCTTGCGGTATACGAGGCCAGATTCGTAGAAGGTCAGGAACAGTCGTTGATTCCACAGGATGTAGTCGGGATCGTGCGACTTGATCATGCGGCGCCAGTCGTACACGGCACCGATACGGCGCAGCGACGACGAGAGCTCTTCGATTCGGGCATTGGTGAACGAGCGTGGATGCTCGCCGGACTTGATGGCTGCGTTCTCAGCAGGCAGACCGAAGCTGTCGAAACCAATCGGCGACAGCACGGTCTTGCCGTTCATCGTGTGATAGCGAACGAGCAGGTCGCCGAAGGTGTAGTTGCGCACGTGGCCGATGTGGGCCGGCCCCGACGGATACGGATACATCGACAAGACGTAGCGAACCTGGTCGGCGTCAAGGCTCGCAATCTTGTCGTTATCAACCTCGTAGGTGCCGTCGTCGAGCCACCGCTGTTGCCAGCGCGGTTCGATGTCGGTCGGGCGGTAACGAGGGATCTCCGTAGAGGCGGGGTCAGCCATCCGGACAGGGTAACGATGAGGGACTCCGCCGTCTGGCTTTTACGCCTCAGTAATGACGTGGTTGGGCCGAAGGAACTTGGTACGATCGGCGGTCCCTTCGGGGAACCGGTTTCCGGGGCTATAGCTCAGTTGGTAGAGCGCCTCCATGGCATGGAGGAGGTCAGGAGTTCAATTCTCCTTAGCTCCACGTCGTTCGCTCCGCTCACTTACGGAGTTTCGCCTGGCGGCGAAACGTCCAGGCGGGGCGAACGTGAGGACTACTCCATTGTTCTCTCCTGCTGTGGGCCGGATCAGCGGGCACGGAGTTTCGCCTGGCGGCGAAACGTCCAGGCGGGGCGAACGTGAGGACTTCTTTGTCGTTCTCCCCTGTGTGTACTTGACGCGCAACGCTCACGAACTTGCGTGCATGGGACCTTGTCCGGACGTTTGGTGCACGCAGGGTTGGCGGCACGGTGTAGGTGCGTGCATGGGACCGGGTTGACGTGTTCTCGTGCACGCATGTTCGGCTGCACGCAGGTTCGACGCGTGGGAGAGCGCAGCGTTCACAACTTGCGTGCCTGGGACCTTGTCCGGACGGTTTGGTGCACGCAGGGTTGGCGGCACGGTGTACGTGCGTGCGTGGGACCGGGTTGACGTGTTCTCGTGCACGCATGCTCGGTTGCACGCAGGTTCTGG